>CAJUJU010000009.1 GCA_910586835.1 uncultured Acetatifactor sp. | reverse complement strand
TGCCGGGATTGCTGAGGGGTTTGCCTTTCTGAAAAGCGAAAAAGGCATCTTATATATTATGCTGACAATGGCGCTGATTAACTTTTTTTCAAGGCTGACTTATGAAAATATTCTGTCGCCCATGATTCTGTCGAGAAGTGCCGGGGACAGCATTGTGCTGGGAATCGTAAATGCATGCATGGGGGCGGGAGGGATTGTCGGAGGGATTATTGTCTCCGTGAAAAAGGAGAGCCGTCATAAGGCAGCGGCAATTTATGTTTCGGCGGTATTGTCCTTTCTGTTCGGAGATCTGATGATGGCGGTTGGGAAAAACGTATTCTGGTGGTCGGCCGCTGCGGTTGCAGCCAGCCTGCCGATTCCTTTTATACAGGCGTCTCAAAATGCCATACTGTACCGCAGGATTCCTGCGGCCATGCAGGGCAGGGTGTTTGCGGTCAGAAATGCCATCCAGTACAGTACGATACCTGTCGGTATTATTCTGGGCGGCTGGCTGGCAGATTATGTCTTTGAGCCTTTTATGACCGCCGGAAACGGACTTGCCGGGATCTTGGGGGCCATAGTCGGGAATAGTGCCGGGAGCGGTATGGCGGCTATGTTTTTGTGTACCGGGATCTGTGGGTTTGCGGTAAGCATGGCATCCTGTTTCAATGGGGAAATAAAGAAACTGAACTGATCCGGTAAATGAATGGCTTTTAACCCGTAAATCTGCGGGTTAAAAGCCATTATGCCGTGTCGAATATTCGCAAACAAAATATCGAAAAAGTTTCATGTTGATTTTTGGGAAAAGGGAAGGTATACTCATTACGATTCGACATATTACATACCGGAGGTTCTTTGTGATGAAAATCAAGATGAAAATGATTATCTGTTTTTCTGCAATCTGCATCGGGTGTATGCTGATTGCAATGTTGAGTGCTCTGACATTGACACGACAGCGTTTCAGTTCAATGAATGATGTGCAGGCAGAGACTGCGGCGAATTTTTATGCATCGGAAATTGAGACGTGGCTTGAGCAGAAAACTTCAATTGTTGATTCGGCAGTCGTATATATGGAGTCCCTGGACGTGCTGGAGGAAGAGACTGTAATAGATTATCTGGAGGCACTGATGCAATCCAGCGAAGGCGTGGCGGATGTGTTTGCGGCATTTACGGACCGTACTTTTCTGGATGGAAACAGGCTGGAAATGGGAGAAGACTGGGATTATACAGGATATCCGTGGTATACGGAAGGGCTGGCGGCTGACGGGAAGGTATTATGTACGCCCTATATGGACGGTCAGATGGTAGTTCCGGTTTCCAGGAAGTTTACCTGTAAAAATGGAGCCTAGGGTGTAATCGGCATGAGCCTGCAGTTGGGGACATTGTTTGAGGCAGTCAATGAACTTTCGGCCAACCCAGACGGCAGCTATGTATTTATGCTGGATGATGACGGACTGATTTTGCTGCATGAGAATCCTGACTTTTTGCCTACCAGCGAAAAAATGAGTGCCGTCGGAGAAGTTTTGGGTGGCGCATACACTGCGGCGTTGGAGGACAAAACGGTTCCGGTTGAGGATTATGACGGCGTGAAACGCTATCTGATGGCGGTTCCGAACAGCCTGGGAAGAGTTGTTGTGGCCACGCCGGTCTCTGTCTATAATGAAGCTACTGCCCAGCTGGTGATTAATTTTATCATTACAATTCTGATTGCTGCAGTGATCTCGGCCATTTCGGTAGCAATATACAGCGGAAGTATTACCAGGCCAATTGTTGCGATGCAGCATGAAATTACGGAGCTTCGCGAACTGAAGCTGCAGATGAACCATAATGCGGCGTCCTTATCTGGACGGCGGGACGAGATGGGAGTTATGGATCAGGCGATTCAGGAGCTGCGCGGTCGTTTGAATCAGATGGTACAACAGTTGATTCAAGCGGCGGATACTTTGAAAGAACAATTTTACAATGTGAGCGGCTCGGTAAAGAGCTCGGTGGATGACAACTATTCCATTAAGAGCACGCTTGAGCAGATTGTCACCGCAATTGACGACGTGGCTCAGCATACGCAGCAGGCCAATGAAAACCTTACGGAGTTTGCGGATGAGCTTTCCAATGTTGCCGTTCGCATGGGACGCATGAATGAAGTGGCGGTTTCAGCGGTGGGGCAGTGCAATGACGGCATGGATACGATGGAGCTGCTGTCCCAGAAGATTGATCAGAGCCGTGAATTACAGACCGCTACTTCCGAAACCGCAGGAATGTTGTCCCAGAAGTCGGTTTCGATTGACGGAATCAGTAAGACGATTGGAGAGATTGCCAGCCAGACATCTTTGCTTGCGCTGAATGCGTCAATTGAAGCGGCAAGAGCGGGAGCGGCGGGAAGAGGATTTGCCGTGGTGGCGGAAGAAATAGGCGCGCTGGCTGCGCAGACCGCGTCCGCCACGGGGGAGATCAATCAGATTATTACAGAGATTCAGCAGGGGATTAAAAATGTCAGCGCCCAGATCAGCCAGATTCAGCATAATACGACTGACTGTATCAGCGCAATGGGAGATACCCGGGGCGTATTCCAGAAAATCAGCGACAACATTTCAGGTATGGGAAATGATATAAATGAGCTGGAGGAGGCTGTAGGCAAGCTGAATCGTAATAAGGACGGGATAGTTGACAGATTTTGCGGTATCTCAAGTGAGACGCAGGAGCTGACGGCCGCCAGTCAGGAAGTAAACGGACGAGTGGAAGACCAGGGTACAGAGATGGATCGCATCAATAACGCCATGTCAGAGCTGCATCAGGTGGTGGATCATCTTTATGGGGTTATTGAGGAGTTTCAGGTGTAGGAGGATTTGCGGTGAAGAAAAGGATATTTCTGCTGCTGTCGGTCATCTTTCTGGCCGGGTGTACGGCCCCGGCAGAGGAGTTGAGTTATCGGCAGGTGGGCATGGACGAGGCCGTGGTCATGATGGAGGAAGAGAGCGATTATATTATTCTGGACGTGCGCACGGCAGAGGAATACGGCGAGCGGCATATTCCGGGTGCGGTCAATATTCCCAATGAGTCTATCGGCACCCGGGAAATACCGGAGCTGCCCGACAAGGAACAGTTGATTTTTGTGTACTGTCGCAGCGGTAATCGCAGCAAACAGGCGTCCGGAAAGCTTGCGGCCCTGGGCTATACCAATATTGTGGAATTCGGCGGCATCAATGACTGGCCGGGAGAGACGACAGGCGCCGCGGTGCCGTGACAGCCCATACTTGGTGGAAAAGGTGGCTGTCTGGAGATGAACCGGAAAGAAGCAGCCCTCTGACAGGGGCTTGTGGAATGGGTCGGAATGGCGACGGGCACTGCATCAGGGTGTGGAAGAAACGGTTCCGGAGAGAAGGATGAGCCTATGGAGATAAAACAAATACGCCTGGGAGGCCTGCTCCTGTCCTCCAATGTGCTGATGGCCCCGCTTGCGGGATACACCTGTTATCCCTTCCGGATGCTGGCCTATGAGATGGGGGCGGGGCTGTGTTTTACGGAAATGTCAAGCGCCAACGCCCTGAAGTATCAGGACAGGGCCACCAGACGCCTGCTCTTTACCACGCCGGAGGAGCCGGTGAAGGCTGTCCAGTTGTTGGGCGGTATCCCGGCGGTGATGGAGCAGATGGCCTGCGGCGAGCTGCTGGCGGGCTTTGATATAATTGACATTAATATGGGGTGCCCGGTGCCCAATGTATTTAAAAGCGGCGAGGGCAGCGCACTGATGCTGGATCGGAAAAGAGCCGCAGCAATTATCCGGGGCTGCAAAAAGAGCGGAAAACCCGTGACGGTAAAATGCCGGACGGGGATTCACGATAATGACATGTTTACGGCAGAGTTTGCCCGCATGTGCGAGGCGGCCGGGGCAGACATGATTACAATACATGGCCGTTCCCGTAATATGATGTATGACGGAACGCCTTGCTATCGGGAAATCGCCCAGGCGAAGGCCGCCGTTTCCATTCCGGTCATCGCGAACGGAGGAATCTGGTCCGCGCAGGATGCGGAAGAAATGATGGAGCGGACAGGAGCGGACGGAATCATGCTGGCGCGCTATGCGCTGGAAAATCCCTTTCTGTTCAGCGAATTGACGGGAACAGGCTGCCGAAAGACCAGGCTTCAGATTTTGCTGGAGCAGGCAGAACTGGCGGGCAGGTATTATGATGAAACCTTTGTCATGGCCTATATCCGCAAACTGGCGGCTTACGGAATGAAAAAAAGAAAGGGCACGAAAAAATACAAAGAACAGCTCTACAAGAGCGGAAGCATGGATGAATTAAAGGAAGTAGTCAGGAAGATCTTTTCCTGAGTCAGAAGGATTTCAGAAGGAAAATTTCTGAAACGGAAAGGAAATTCCACACAGGGGCGGACGATGAGGAAGGAAAGTATTCAGATTCAGGACGGCATACTGATTTCATATACGGGCAGGGAGGAGGCGCTGACTATTCCGGAGGGCGTCCACACCATCGGGGAAGGCGCTCTGAAGGGATGCGCTTCCCTGAAAAAAGTCATATTGCCCCAAAGTCTGCGCCGTATTCTCGGGGGTGCATTCAAGGGCTGCAGAAAGCTGGAGGCGGTGGAAATTCCCCCTGCAGTATGTGAAATCGGAGCGTATGCCTTCCATCGCTGCCATGCCCTGGAGGCAATTTTCCTGCCCCCCGGGGTGGAGGCGGTGGGAGACTGTGCGTTTCTGTACTGCGACAGTCTGGAGGAGGTCGGCATACCCGGGGTGCGGCGGCTGGGGAACCAGTGCTTTGTAAACGATGTAAAGCTGAAAAAGCTGACGCTGTCTCAGGAGCTGGACGAGAACGGTATCTGTGATGTCTTTACCGGCTGCGGGCTTTTGGCGGATTTTACCTTTGCGGACGGAAGGCATTTTGAGATTCCAAACCCGGTGGAGGCGGTGGCCGGAAAACTGCCCCTGCCGGGTCTGATTCGCAGGATTGCTGCCGATGTTCTCCGGATGATGGAACTGGACGGCAGAACCATTGTACAATTTCTGACCAATCTAAAACAGGTGGAGATTCCGGAAGGGGTGGAAAAAATCGG
Source organism: uncultured Acetatifactor sp. (assembly GCA_910586835.1). Classification (GTDB taxonomy): domain Bacteria; phylum Bacillota; class Clostridia; order Lachnospirales; family Lachnospiraceae; genus Acetatifactor. The sequence continues at coordinate 71,523 of CAJUJU010000009.1, read as the reverse complement.
CAAGAGCGCCTTTTTTGACAAGAGGGGAGTCCTGTCCGTAAAGCTGCCCGGGTCTCTGCGGGAGATCGAAAGCCGGGCCTTCCGCAATTGCATCAGCCTGGAGACGGTGATCTTTGAGGGAGCCGGGCCGGTGCTTCATGAAGATGCCTTCAAAAACTGCACCTCATTAAAATACATCCTGACTTCAGACGGCATCCGGCATGAGCTGCGGGGAATTGCCCGGCCATCCGGGCCGGAGGTTCCGGAGCTGGTGAAAAATATACACAGACAGGTGCTGGGAAATTTTCAGATCAGCGGAACCCTTCTTTTAAAATACCTGGGTGCGGAATCCAGGGTGGCAGTACCGGAGGGGATTACCGTAATTGGGGAAGAGGCTTTTGCGGGAAATGAGACCATAGACCGGGTCATTCTGCCGGACAGTCTGCTGGAAATCGGATCGGGGGCGTTTCGGGGCTGTGTGCTTTTGCAGAGTATTGCATTTCCACCTGGGTTAAAGCGGATTGGCAGAGAGGCGTTTGAAAACTGTGTAAAGCTGCTGCGCATCGCGCTGCCGCCCAAGGTGACCAGGCTGGAGCAGGGCGTGTTCAAGCGCTGTCGGGTTCTGAAGGAGATCGACCTTGGAGAAAATCTGGAGCGAATTCAGGAACAGGCTTTTTACCAGTGTCGGGCACTGGAGCGGATTTCTTTTCCGGAAAGCCTTGCGTCTGTTGGCGAGCTGGCGTTTTTCCGCTGCAGTTCTCTCAGGAAGGTAACGCTTTCGGCTAATGTGGCATTTGTGGGAAGTCTGGCTTTCGCGGAAAGCGGCGTGGAAAAAGTACAGATGGGCGCGGATGGTCAGGGCTGTGGTTCCGGCATTTTTTCCGACTGCACCGGACTGAAGAGACTGGTGCTGAAGGAAGGGGTAAGGCATATTCCGGATAAACTGGCGGCGGGCTGTACTGCCCTGGAGCAGATCACTTGTCCGGCTTCGCTGACATCTGCAGGAGTGAGTCCCTGGGAGAAGACACCTTTTCTGGAAAACTGGATACAGGCAGGACGGAAGGGGGAAATCTTCTGGGACGGGCGGAAGCTGGAAGGGGAGGTATGGCTGTCTGAGGAGGTGCGGATTTTGGCTGGCGGGGCCTTTTACGGCAACCGGCTGCTGACTGCCGTTCATCTGCCGGAGGGCGTAAGGTGGGCAGGTCCCCGGGCCTTTGCCGCCTGTGACGGGCTGCGCCGGGTATCCTGGTATTCTGTCACGGACAGGCTGGAGGCAGGCGTTTTTGCCGGCTGCAGTAAACTTGTGTCGGTGGAGGATGAGAAGGGCAGGCCGGTTGTCTGGAAATCCGTGGGGGAACGGGCTTTTTATCGGTGCGGCAGCCTTCGGGAGGTCTGTCTGGAGCAGGTGGAAAGCATCGGCAGGGAGGCATTCCGGGGCTGTGTCAGCCTGCGCTGGAACGCCTGTTTTGCCATGTCCGCCGGTATCTTGCGCCGGGTGGGAGAGTGTGCATTTGAGGATACCGGTCTGATCACCCGACCCGGGAGCGATCCCGTATTATATGACAATATTGTGCTTTCCGGAGCGGGCTGCCCTGGGGAGCTGATACTTCCCGAAGGAGTCAGGGGGATTGCGCCCTATGCTTTTTCCGGAAACGAGGAACTCACCAAAGTGGTTCTGCCGGAAAGTCTTGACTGGATCGGAGAGGGGGCATTCTGGGGCTGCGGCGGGCTGAGAGAGATATGTTTTCCGGAAAGCGTCTGCGAAATCGGAGACCGGGCCTTTGAAAAGTGCAGAACCCTGTCCCGCATAAGGATAAGTGCAGAAAGCCTGGGAACCGCCGCCTTTGCCTTTTGTACGTCTCTGACCCAAGCTGTCCTTTCCGGCGCATCCCTGCTTCCCGGGCGACTGTTTGAGGGCTGCGTTTCCCTGAGAGAGTGCGTCTGTGAAAATGCGGTGCAGATACAGGAGTATTGCTTCAGCGGCTGTACCGGTTTATCGGGCTTTGATTTTTCACGGATGGCCCAAATAGGTGAGTATGCCTTCGCAGGCTGCGACAATCTGAAAAGGGCTGTATTCGGAGACGGGGTGCATATTCTGCCCCACGCCTTTGAGGACTGCGGGCGACTGGCGGAAATCTGTCTGGGAGAGGAGCCCGACGGGATTCGTCTGGGGGAGTATGCCTTTTCCGGCTGTACCTTCCTGGAGCGGGTGCTTTTCCGGGGGGAGAAGTGGGAGCCCGGTGCCTATGAAGACATTCTGTCGGACAAAATTCCGGAAAATGTCCGGCTGATCTTTCACAGCGCTTTCAGCTGTTTTACGGTAGAGGGGGAAAGCATACTGCGGGGATACCGGGGGGCCGGCAGAATCTTGAAAATACCGGAGGGTATCCGTCGGATAGAGGCAGAGGTCTTTCGGGATATTTTAATGCTGGAGGAGATCATCATTCCCGAGAGTGTGGAATACATCGGTGCCAGAGCATTTCATGGCACTGCCTGGTTGGAACGGCAGAGAAAGCGTTCCCCCTTTGTGACGGTCAATCACATGCTTCTGGACGCTTCCTGCTGCAGGGGAGAGGTGGTGGTGCCGGAGGAACTCAAAATGGTCTGCGGGTGGGCCTTTGCCAACGGAATGGAGATTGAGAAGGTTCGTTTTCTGTCCTGGAGAACCAGGGTGGAGGAATATGCTTTCCGCAACTGCATCTATTTGAGGGAAATGATCCTGCCGGATGGTACTGCAGTGGAGTTAACGGGGATTGCGGACCGGGAGAGGGAGCTTCCGGCGCTGGCCATGCAGGCGGTTACGGACAGTATGAACTGTTTTAAGACAGACCGGGATCATGTGCTGGTGGAATGCACGGGAAATATTTCCAGGCTTCGCATACCGGAAGGAATTACCGCCATTGGCCCGGGGGTATTTCAGGACGGGAATCTGCTGACGGAGGTCACGCTTCCCGGGTCTTTGAGATCCATAGGAAACCGTGCCTTTTCGGGGTGCAAATGGCTGCGGGAGGTTCATCAGGCACAGAATGTGGAAGAAATCGGCAGCATGGCCTTCTTTAACTGCGGGGCGCTGGTGCGGATGGAATGCCCGGAAAAACTGAATCAGCTTGGGGCGAGAGCCTTTGAAAACTGTGTTTCTCTGGAGGAGATTCTGATCCCGGAGGGTGTGGAGGAGATACCGGAGAGAGCCTTTTACCGATGCCACAGTTTGAAGCGGGTTGATCTTCCCGCCGGTATAAAACGGATCGGCAGGGAAGCCTTTGCCTTCTGCCGGGAGCTTTCCCGGATCCGGGTGGGGGCGGAAGTTCAGATAGAGGAGGGAGCCTTTCTGGGATGCGGCGTGGCGCTGCGGGGAGGGACGGCAGAATGAATTATCGGAAACTGGGACGTACCGGACTGACCGTATCGGAGGTGGGGTTCGGAACGATTCCCGTTTTGCAGGGAAACGTTCCCGTACTGCCGGATTATTATAATCTCAGCGAGGAAGAGGCGCTGTCTGTGATGGAGTATGCATTCCGGCTGGGCTGCAACTTGTATGACACGGCCATTGTGCCGGAGTACGGCGATGCGGAGGTCAAGCTGGGGAAATTTGCATCTTACATCGGCAGGGAAAAAATCATCATCTCCGACAAGGCTCGGTTTTTTGACGGAAACGAAATCTATCTGGCGGCTAAGACCTCCTGTGAAAATCTGGGAACCTGGGCGGACTTATACTTTGTGCATCAGGCGGATGCCGCCCATGAGGAGGCTGTCTTCCGAAAAGGAGGGGCGTTGGATGCTCTGTGGGAGCTGAAGCAGGAGGGGGTGATCCGTTTTGCCGGATTGGCGTCCCATTATTACGATATATTGCTTCGGGGCGCCCGGGATCCCCGGGTGGACGTGCTGCAGGGAAGCGGCAACCTGCTGGAGCGGGGAATGCTGGAGCGAATGAAGACGGAGCCTCTTTTCAGGGAGAAGGGTATTCTGATCAACAAGGTGTATGCGGCGGGGCTTCTGCCGGCGTTTTTTTCCGCGGAAATGCTGTTGGATGCCGTGCTGTCCTATCCTGTCTCCTGTGCGCTGATCGGAATCGGAACCATAAAGCAGGCGCAGACAGCTTTCGGCCACCGTGAGAGGACGGAGGAAATTCCTGATTTTCACGAAGCCCTGTCCGTTCTGGAGAAGGAATTTCTCCCCATTCCCTGTGACCGGTGCCAGCGATGTGTCTGTCCTTACGGGACGGAGATACATACGGTATTCAGACAGTATCTGTACTTTTTCCTGGGAAAGGAATACTGGGCCCTGCGCAAGCTGGATATGGGTATTGAACGGAGCGCACGGTGGTGTCACAAATGCACGGAAATGCACTGTCTTTCCATGTGCCCCGCCAGGATCCGCATTCCGGACGAGATCCAGAAGATTTGCCTGCTGGTGCGGAATTTTTATCATCCGGGGAGCAGCCGGGATTTGCCTTAAGTCCTGCGCATAGAATACAAAAAAGGAGTGTATCATTATGAGTAAAAAATTAAGAGTAATCGTAGAAAACTGTCCCCAGAATCATGCCTGCCCGTCCGTGAAAATCTGCCCGGTGGGGGCGTTATCACAGGAGGGATTTCAGGCACCCTCGGTAGATGTGGAAAAATGCATCAAATGCGGAAAATGTGTGGCGTTCTGTCCCAAAAAGGCACTGGTTTTAGAGGAGGATTCCTGATTCTGATCCAGGAGCCGGTTTCGCTTACAAGGGCTGTGGAGGTGAACCCAATGAATGCAATTTTGAAACTGGATCATATCCGGAGATTCTGTTCTCTCGCACTGTTCCAAAACACAATCCGATACGCGGTGCTGGCAATTTCCGTCATCTTTGTTGTTCTGATCCGATATATCAATAATTATATGCTGAAACAGCGCAGCAGGGAATGGCGCCAGGTAACCTGGCGGCAGGATGGCCCGGGGGTGGCTCAGTCAAGGATTCCGGCGTAATGGGCAATCAAGAGAGCCCTGAATGTAATGTCACATTGCCTGCGGCGTTTTGCCCGCCAGTCGGTTTCCAGCTGTGCGCCGAAATAGGGACTCCATCCTCTGAACTCGCCCTCATAGATGTCAGCGGAGCAGATTCCGTCCGGATCAATGTGGTCGATGACGAATCGGACTTCCTCCTGAAGCTCGGGCAGATAAGGATACAGGCCGCAGCGGCATAACCATTCGACTTTTTCCAGATTGGTTCTGCGCATTTCGTTTAGAATCTGTTCCTGAAGGGCTTTTTCTTCCTGTTTTGTGATTGTCTGCAGAACCTCTTTTTTTATCCGCAGCTGAATGGATGGATTTGCGTGAGCCAGTAAGAAGCCGATCATTTGTTGTTTCATAAAGTCATCTCGCTTGTTGTCATTGGGATGTGCCGCGGTCTTTGCACGGGAGGAAAAAATCAAAAAATTCTGCTGCAAATCCGGACAGTTGTGTTATAATATCTGTGTATCAATTCAAGGCAGGAAACGGCCGCATGGTCATCTGCCGAGACGAGGAACAAACGGAGGGTGTTATGAGTTATAAGAGGGGCAGACTGTTTCTTTTACTTGCGTGTGTATTCGGTCTTTTTTCCGGCTGCGGACAGACGCCGCCGGCAGGCACGCAGTCGGCAGAGGACGGGGGAGGCGGAAATACGGAATTTATCACGGTTTCGGATGCAAAGTCAGCCGTCTTGAAAAATGCAGGTTTTTCGGAGGAAGAGGTAAGATTTGTCAGGGTTCAGCTGGAGAAGGAAAACGGGGTTTCCGGATATGATATCGAGTTTATCTGTGAGGACGCGGAATATGATTATACGGTGGACGCGCTGACAGGGGAGATTCTTTCCATGCGCTGCGAGGCGGGAGAGTATGATCTGACGACGGTTCCGTCTCAGGACGCGCAGACTCCTCCGGCGCCTGCGGGGGAACAGACCGGGGCGGAGCAGCCTGACGGAGAGCAGAATCAGCAGGAAGGGCAGTATATCGGAGTGGAGGCGGCAAAGCAGGCGGCCTTAAATCATGCCGGGCTGGATGCGGATGCGGTGCGGTTCGCACATGCGCGGCTGGAATTTGACGACGGATACTGGAAATACGATGTGGAATTCCATCAGGATAATATGGAGTACGATTATGACATTGACGCGCTGACGGGAGAAATCCTGTCCTGCGAGCAGGATGCGGATTACCGGCAGGGGTTGGCTTCCGCAGCAGGCGAGCAGATCACCCTGGAAGAGGCGGTTCGGATTGCGCTGGAATATGCGGGTGTGGATCAGAAGGATGCACAGCGCCTTGAGACGGAATTTGACTATGACGACGGGCGGGCCGAGTATGGGATCGAATGGCATGTGGGCAGGACAGAGTACTCCTGTGATATAGATGCCGCTACAGGCGAGGTTCTCAGCTTCGAGAGAGATGTTGATTGAATGAGACTTTATGAATATGAATCCGTGGTGTACAGCGCGGGAGACACCGGCGGCGCTTATGTGGCGTTCCCATATGACATCAGAAAGGAGTTCGGACGGGGGCGTGTTAAGGTGCATGTTACCTTTGACGGGGAACCCTATGACGGAAGTATCGTAAATATGGGAGTCAAAAACGAAGACGGCAGCGTCTGCTATATCATTGGTCTGAAAAAGGAGATTCGCGCCAGGATCGGGAAGCAGCCGGGAGACCGGGTTGCTGTGACGGTGAGGGAGCGGGAGTAGCGGGCTCTTAAGGGAGGAATATATGGGACGATGACGAGTCAATATGAAAAAGTATATGCCATGGACTTTGGGAAGGTGTACGGTCTTCTGGTCAATAAAGCGGTGAAAAAAGGGCGCACCAGAGAGGAGACGGATCAGGTGATCCGATGGCTTACCGGCTATGACCAGGCGGAACTGGAGGAAATGGCGGAAGGCCATATAACCTACGGGGATTTTTTCCGGAATGCCCCAAAGCCCAATGAAAACAGAAAGCTGATCAAAGGCGTGGTCTGCGGTGTGAGGGTGGAGGATATCGAAGAGCCGCTGATGCGGGAGATCCGTTACCTGGATAAGCTGGTGGATGAGCTGGCGAAGGGAAAGGCCATGGAAAAGATTCTGCGTGGATGACGCTGCCGGACAGAGGGACTGACGGGGCGTGATTGACAGACATGGAAAGAGCCGGTGCAGGGGCATGTGAGATGCTCCCGCACCGGCTCTTTTCGCATTTTTGTGAGATGGGGTGTCTGCCTATGCAAACTGGCTGTTGTAGAGAGCGGCATATTTTCCGTCCCTGCTCATCAGTTCATCGTGACTGCCCACCTCCTTGATATCGCCGTCTTCCATATACAGAATCATGTCCGCATCCCGGATCGTGGAAAGGCGGTGGGCGATGACAAAGCTGGTGCGTCCCTGCATGAGCCGTGCCATGGCCCGCTGAATCAGCACTTCCGTGTGGGTGTCCACATTGCTGGTAGCCTCGTCCAGGATCATGATCTCAGGGTTGGAGGCGATGGCCCTGGCAATGGTCAGGAGCTGACGTTCTCCCTGGGAAATATTTTCCGCTCCTTTTGTCAGCAGCATATCGTATCCGCCGGGCAGCGTTTTGATAAAGCTGTGGGCACAGGCGGATTTTGCGGCGGCGACGATTTTGTCCCGCTCCATATGATCCTTTGCATATCCGAGATTTTCCGCGATGGTTCCCTCGAAGAGCCAGGTGTCCTGCAAAACCATACCGAATCTGCCGCGGAGTTCTTCCCGGGTCATGTCCCGAATGTCTGCTCCGTCCACGATGATGGAACCGCCGTTGACCTCATAGAAGCGCATCAGCAGATTGATGAGAGTGGTCTTGCCCGCTCCGGTGGGCCCTACAATGGCCACCTTCTGACCGGGTTTTACTGTCAGATCCACACCCTTCATCAGCATGTGGTCGGGGGTGTAGCCGAAGGAGACGTTCCGAAACGTGACGCTGCCGGAACGGTCTTCGGGAAGGATGGGGTTCTCTGTCCGGGGCGGTTCCTCCTCCGCGTCCAACAGGGCAAAGATCCGGTCTCCGGCGGCTTTGGCGGCCCCGAAGCTGCCCGCCATGCCTGCCAGCGAGGAAAAGGGCTCTGCAAAGCGGCGGGTGTACTCCAGCATGGCCTGTACGTTTCCGACGGTGATGAGTCCGCTCACGGCCTTGAGGCAGCCGACGGCGGCACAGATCACATAACCCAGATCGCTGACCAGAGTGGTGACGGGACTGACTGTGCCCGAGGTGGTTTCCGCCCGGTAGGAGCTGTCTTTCAGGCTCTCGTTCAGGGTGTGGAACCGATGCTTTGCCCGCTCCTGACAGCAGAATGCCTGAACCACCTGCTGCCCGTTGTACAGTTCCTCAATGTAGCCGTTTAACTGTCCCAGAAGCTCCTGCTGTCTGCCGTAATGTCTGCCGCCGGATTTCATCACCCCTGCCGCACAGAACAGGGAAAGAGGAACCATGATTACCGGAATCAGAGTCAGAGGCGGGCTGATGGATAACATCATCAACAGGATTCCCACCGCCGTGATCACCTGTGTGACAATGGAGGTGAGATTCTGGCTCACTGTATTGTTGATGGTATCCACGTCGTTGGTGATAATGCTTAAGATATCGCCGTGGGTGTTGGCGTCGTAGTAGCTCAGCTTCAGCCGGTGCATTTTGCGGTCGATGTCGCTGCGCAGCTGTCCCATGACGCCGGCGGTAATTTTTGTCATGTGGAAGCCCTGCAGAAACGAGAAGAACTGGGATACCAGCCACAGACAGATCAGGGATGCCAGCAGCCAGAGAATTCTGTCCCAGTAAAAGCTTCCCTCCAGAAGGCTCTCAAACAGCGTGGTTGTCACCCTGCCGATGACAAAGGGAGCCATGACGGTGAAGACGGTGCTCACAGAGGCAAACAAGAAGACGAAAAACAGGCGGAGCCGATAGGCTTTCAGGTATTGTAAAAGTCGTGAGAATACATTCTTTTTCATGTCAGATTGCCTCCTTTCCAAGCTGGATCTGTGCGATTTCCCGATAGAGGGGACAGGTTGCCATAAGCTCCGTATGCGTGCCCTGTCCGACGATGGTTCCGTCGTCCACCACCAGAATGCGATCCGCGTCCAGAACGGTGCTGATCCGCTGGGCCACCATGATCACCGTGGCATCACCCATTGCGGCCTTCAGGTTTTTGCGCAGCTTCTGATCAGTCTTCATATCCAGAGCAGAAAAGCTGTCGTCAAACAGATAGATCTCCGGTTTTTTCATAATGGCCCGGGCGATGGCCATGCGTTGGCGCTGGCCGCCGGACAGGTTTGTGCCGCCCTGGGCGATGGGGGCGTGATATGTATCGGCTTTTTTCAGAATGAATTCCTCGGCACAGGCAATCCGCGTGGCTTCCGACCATTCCTGTTCTGTTCCGAATTGGTTTCCGAAATTCAGATTGGAGGCGATATCACCCGAAAACAGGATGTTTTTCTGGGGGACATATCCGATCAGGGAGCGAAGCTCGTTCACCGTGTACTCCTTTGCGTCGATTCCGTCGATCAGAACCTCCCCGAACAGGGGGTCATAGAGTCGGGGAATCAGCTTCAGGATGCTGGATTTTCCCCGGCCTGTGCCGCCGATGATGGCGGTGACTTCCCCGGGATGCGCCTCAAAGCTGATGTCCTTCAGCACCGGCTCCTGGGCGCCCGGGTAGGAGAAGGTCACATGCCGGAATTCCACCGTGGAGCGAAGAGGACGATTCTTTGCGGGAAAGCTGCCGTCCCGAATGCAGCTGTCTGTCTCCAGCACCTGGGCAATGCGGCCGGCGCAGGCATAGGCAGTAGGGAACATCATGATGACCAGGGCAAGCATCATCACGGACATAAGAACCATGCTGATGTACTGGCTGTTTGCCACCAGGGAGCCGACCTCCATGGCGCCGGTTTCCACATAGTGGGCGCCCAGCCCCAGAACCGCGGCGGTGGTTACGCCGAAGATCACATTGATCACGGGCATCAGCAGGCTTGTGATCCGCCCTGAGCGCATTGCCGTGGAGGTATAATCGGCGTTTGCACCGTCAAAGCGGCGGCTTTCCGCCGTCTGTCTGTTGAATGCCCGGATCACGCGGACACCCTCCAGGGATTCCAGAAAGAGCTGATTGAGTTTATCCAGTTTTTTCCGCAGCAGCACGGAGTAACGGGAGGCCAGCAGAACGATTACGCCGCATCCGAGGAGCAGCACTGGAATGGCCACATTCAGCACGGAGCTGACCTGTCCTCCGGTGGCCGCAGAGAAGACCAGCCCTGCCACGGCCATCATGGGGGCGAGGATGCCGATGCGCAGGAGCATGGTGAGGAAATTCTGCACGTTGGCGATGTCCGAGGTGCTTCTGGTGACCAGGCTGGCGGTGCCGAAGCGATCCAGCTCTGCGGCGGAAAAGCTCTGCACTTTCGTGAAGACTTCCTCCCGGAGTCTGGCGGAAAAGTCGGTGGAGATGCGGGAGGCAATCCGAACCGACAAAAAGCTGACGGTACAGGCCAGCGCCGTGATTCCGGCCATGACGGCGGCCAGTGTCAGAATCGAACCGTTTGCAGAATGGGCCACGCCGTCGTTGATCATCTGTGCCAACAGGGAGGGGAGCATCATCTCCGCCACCGCGGACGCCAGGATCAGAGCGGACAACAGCAGGATGTGACTTCCCTTCAGTTTTATTCTTGAGAAAATTGTTTTCATGGGTGCTTATTCCTCCTGTACGATTGTTTTTTCTCCTTACCTGTGCTATCATAGACTGTACAGTAACTGTAATGTCAAGGGGCCAGGAGATGAAAAATAAAAAATTCTTATATTCCACGGGGCAGTTTGCCAGGCTGAACGGAATCAACAAGCGCACGCTGCATTATTACGACGAGATCGGCCTGTTTTCCCCGGAATACAGGGAGGAAAACGGATACCGCTATTACACTTGTTTTCAGACGGTTCAGCTGGAGCTGATTCTGACGCTTCGGAAAGTGGGGATGTCAATCGAGGAGATCCTGCGCTATCAGAAGAGTCCCTCCGGCGCTTCTCTGGCGGAGCTGATCCTGGAGAAGAAGGAACTGATTGACAGATCCATCGGGGAGCTTTTGAAGGCGAAGGATTTTCTGGAGCAAAAATCGGACAAGCTGGCGCTGGGGGCGGCGGCCAGGCACGGAGAAATAGATTTCATCACGCTTCCGGAGAGCCGCCTTCTGCTCAGCGGACCCATCACCGGAGCTTATGACGACGGCGATTTTGTGGTGGCTGCGGACTTTTCCGCCAGGCTGAAGGCCATGTTCGGACTCTACGACAGCTTTGGGAGCCGGATTTCCACGGAACATATCTGTGCGGGAGAGTATGACAGCTACGACTGCTTTTTTTCCTATGGCGGAGGGGAGGCAGGGGAGTACGACGAGGTGAGGCCGGGGGGAACCTATCTGAGAACCTTCTGTATCGGAGGCTGGGACAAGCTGCGGGAGGTATACGGGATGATTCGCTCCCACGCAGAGAGAAAGGGGCTGCGGCTGTCGGGATTTGCCTATGAGGAAGGGCTCAATGAGATGTCGGTGCAAAGACGGGAGGATTATATCACGATGATTACGGTGGGGTGTGAAGGTGGAGAAAAATAAAAAGGCAGTGCTTTTTTACGGGATTCCCGCCTGCGGGCATACCTTCTCCAATCTCTATCTGGCGGGCAGGCTGGCGGAAGCGGGGTTCCGGGTGATCTATTACTCCACGGATTCCTTCCGGGAGATCATCGAGGCCAACGGCTGTGAGTACCGTCCCTATCCGGTGGACGAAAGGACGCTGGAGCTGACGGACGGGGAAAAGCTGCCGAAACTGTACCGCCTGATTCTGCAGTATACCTGGGATATGCTGCCGGAGCTTTTGACGCAGGCCGGGAGAGAGCGTCCCTGCGGGGTGATTTTTGAGTCGCTTGCTCTGTGGGGAAGACTTATCGGCAAACAGCTTTCCGTGCCGGGGGCCAGTTTCTACAGCATTGCCGCCGTGGACTGGACCTGGAGCAGGCCCGAAAGGGGACGGCTGCTGCCCGCAAGTCCCTGGAGAAAGGGGCTGGGCGCATATATGCCCGGGTTTTCCGCAGGCTTTTTCCGGTATTTGGGCGAGCTTCCCCGGGCGTTTGGGTACGCCTGCCGCCTGAAAAGGAGATACGGCGCGAGGCAGCTGGGGCTTTTGCCGGTTCTGATGAACAGGGGAGACTGCAATCTCTGCGGGTATTCCCGGCTGTTTCAGCCGGGGGGCCGGGCTTTCGGGCCAAATTACCGTTTCCTGGGGCCTCTGTCCGTTCGGAGAACTGTGACGGAACGCAATGATTTCCTGCTTCCCCGCCGGCCATATCTCTATATTTCCCTTGGGACGATTTTTAACCGGGATGAGAAACTTTTTCGTACCGTGACAGAGCAATTGGGCGGGAAAGAGGAGTGGCGGGTGGTTTTGATCCGGGAGGGGGAAGCTTTCACGGAAAGCTCCTTTCCGGAAAATTTCATTGTGCGTCCCTTTGTGAACCAGAATGAGGTGCTTGCCCATGCCTCGCTCTTCCTCACGGCGGGCGGTGTGAACAGCATCCATGAGGCATTGTATTTCGGGGTTCCCTGCCTGATGTGCCCTCAGCAGGGAGAACAGCTTCTGAACGCAAGGCAGTTTGAGCGGTTGGGCTTTGGCAGAATCCTCCGGGATCCGGACAGGCTGCTGCAGGAAGTGCGCGCCTGTATGGAACTGAAAAAACACTGGGATGAAAAAAAGCGGCGGCAGATGATTTCAGTCTTTTCAGATAGAGGCGAGCGCTTCTGAAAGACAAAAAGGGGCAAAGAAAGGAGAAGGGATGAGGGAAGAGGTCAGCAGGAAAGAGGTCAGCAGGAAAGAGGCCAGGGCAGGGCAATCCCCACAGCCCGAAACGGTGCTTGTGACCGGGGCCACAGGATTTCTGGGGGAATATCTGGTGCGGCGGCTGGTGGGCAAATACAGAGTTCTTGCGCTGGGCAGGAACCGGGACAGGGGAAGACGTCTGGAGGCGTACGGGGCCGTGTTTTGTCCGGGGGATTTCACCAGGCGGGAAAGCTGTGCCTGCTATTTGAAGGAGGCGGATTATGTGATCCACGCGGGTGCTCTGTCCTCCGTGTGGGGAAAGTGGGAGGACTTTTACCGAACCAACGTGGCAGGGACGGATCTGATTGCCCGGCTGTGCCGGGAATACGGTGTCCGGCGTCTGGTGTATCTCTCATCTCCCAGCATTTATACCTGCAGGGAGGATCGGTATGAGATCCGGGAGGAGGATGCTCCCGAAAGGAACGAGCTGAATTACTATATTCGATCCAAACTGATGGCGGAGGAACGGATCCGCTGGTGGAACCGAAAGGGGCTGGAGACCGTAATTCTGCGGCCCAGGGGGCTGATCGGCCCGGGGGATACCAGTCTGGTGCCCAGGCTGCTGCGGGCCAATCAGGGGGTGGGGATCCCGCTCTTTAACGGGGGACACAATCTGGTAGATCTGACAGGTGTGGAGAACGCAGCGCTGGCCTGCGAGCTGGCGCTGACGGCCAAAGGGGCTTCGGGCGGAGTGTTCAATATCACCAACGGGGAGCCCACGGAGTTTCGCGTGCTTCTGGAACGGTTTCTGAAGGCCATCGGAGAGCGGCCTCATTACAGAAGACTTCCCTTCGGGCTGGTGTACGGCGCAGCCGGAGTGCTGGAAAAGGTGTACGGTATCCTTGGGCTTTCGGGGGAGCCGCCCCTCACCCGCTATACGGTCTGTACCCTGGGGCATGCGCAGACCATGGATATCCGGCGGGCGGGGAAAATATTGGGATATCGGCCGGAAAAGACGCTGGAGGAATCCATCCGGGAATACGGCCTCTGGTGGCGGGGGCAGCAGGAGAGGAAAGACCACGGCGGAGGGAACGGGAATCTCACAGAGAAAGACGCTGCGGGGAAGGGACAGGATGTCCTCACGCGCCCCGGCAAGGTGACGGAGGTGAAACTTTACCGCTGTGGTTCCTGCGTCAATGATCTGAGCATCGCCTTTCAGGGAATGCCCCGGGAAAAGCGGGAGTTTCCGGCGAGAGCGGCGCTGATCAGACACAAAGAGATGGGGAACATTCTGTATGACACGGGTTACTCGGAGGAAGTTTTCCGGGGCGGGCTCTTCCTGGGGCTGTACCGTCTGATCAATCCGGTGCGTCTTGGGCGGGAGGAGACGATTGCGGCCAGGCTGAAAAAGGACGGCATTTCACCAAAGAGCGTGAGAAAGGTAATTTTGTCCCATGCCCACCCGGATCATGTGGGAGGGCTTTCGCGGCTTTCCGGCGTGGAACTGGTGGCCACGGGGGAGGTGCTGGAGGCTTTTCACGGGCATAGGATCCGGGATCTTATGTGCCGGAGCCTGATGCCTCCAAAGGGGTGTATCCGGACGGAGCGGCAGCCGGAAAACCTGTCGGAGAATCATTTTCTTTGCAGGTATTTTGAGAGGGTGTATGATCTGTTCGGGGACGGCAGTATCTATGGGGTGGTGCTGGACGGGCACTGCAGGGGACAGCTGGGGCTGTGGATTCCGGATGTGAGTCTCTTTCTGGCGGCGGATGCCTGCTGGGGCGGCGATTTGGCAGGGGCGGTTCCCCGTATGCGGCTGCTGCCCCGGTTACTTCAGAAGGATTTCGGCGCCTATCGGGATACGCTGAGACGCATCTGCCGCCTGAAGCGGGAGCATCCGGAGATCAGAGTGGTGTTTTCCCATCAAAGGGAAAGGGGGAAGGCTCGTGAATGACCGGCTGGAGGTTCTGAAGTATTATCTGTATTACAAATATCGCCGTCTCCCGCGGGACAGGCGGCGGCTGGAGCGCTGGCAGGAGCGAAAGCTGAAAAAGCACCTGCGCTGTGTGGCGTCCCGTTCAGAGCTCTACCTGGGGAAGGAGACGCTGGAAGCCTGCCCAGCGGCAGATAAGGCGTTTATGATGGAGCACTTTGACCGGCTGAACACGGTGGGCCTGGGCCGGCAGGAGGCGGAGGCCTTTGCGATCAGGGCGGAGCGGGAGAGAGATTTCGCCCCGAAGCTGCGGGGAGTCACCGTGGGCTTGAGTTCGGGCACCTCGGGCCGGAGGGGAATCTTTCTGGTGTCCGACAGGGAGAAGAACCGCTGGGCCGGCTATATTCTGGCTAAGTTTCTGCCGGGGAGTATCCTGGGAAATTATGATATCGCCTTCTTTCTGCGGGCTGACAGCAACCTGTATCAGGCGGTGAGCTCCCGGAACATCCGGTTCCATTTCTTTGATATTTACAGGGACTTTGAGGAGCACAGGAAAAGACTGGAGGCGCTGAAGCCGGATATTCTGGCGGGACAGCCCTCCCTGCTTCTTCTGCTGGCCGGGGAGAAGGAGCGGGGCGGTCTGGATATTTGTCCCCGGATTATCATCTCCGTGGCGGAGGTGCTGGAGAAGGAGGACGAGGAATACCTGAAGAGGGTGTTCGGGAGAGAGGTAATCCATCAGGTTTATCAGTGCACGGAGGGATGTCTGGCCACCACCTGCTCCCGCGGAACCCTGCATTTGAATGAGGATATTGTACATATTGGGAGAGAGTATCTGGATCAGAGACGTTTTGTCCCCATTGTGACGGATTTCGAGAGAAAGGCACAGCCCATTATCCGCTATCGGCTCAACGATATCCTGGTGGAAAGAGAGCATCCCTGCGGCTGCGGGAGTCCCTGTCTGGCGCTGGAGAAGATCGAGGGGCGGGAGGACGATCTGTTTTCCTTCCAAAACAGCCGGGGGGAGGAAAAAATGATTTTTCCGGACTTTCTGCGGCGCTGTGTTCTGTTTGCCGGGGAGGGAAGGGAAAGACGGTCTGCGGAATATCGGATTGTGCAGTGTCCCGACCGGAGTATTGTGGTGTATGCCGACTTTGACGGGGAAGAGCAGTCGCTGGTGCTGCTGGAATTGGAAAAGCTTGCGGAGGACAGGGGGCTGCTGCTGCCGAAGGTCACCTTTGCGCCGTACTGCCGGGAGGAAGGACGGAAGCTGAAGCGGGTGGAACGGCGAAGATGAGAGGAGAGAGCACAGGAGATGAAAGAGGGACAGAAGATACGAAGGGTAAAACTGGCCGGAATGGGTAGGGCGCTGGCGGAGGGTGCCCTGGTCTTTGACGGTCAGACCAGATACCGCCTCCGGCAGGGAGAGACGCTGTTGGATCTGGCGCAGCTTGCAGCGGAGCGTGCGCTTGCGGCTGCCGGGAAGGAGATTCAGGATATGGACTGTATTGTCTGCGCCATGGCCACGCCGCTGCAGGCCATACCCTGCAATGCAGCGCTGCTGCATGAGCGTATGGCCCGGGGAACGGGAATCCCCGCCATGGATATCAACACCACCTGCACCAGCTTTATCAGCGCTCTGGATATGCTTTCCTATCCGGTGGAGGCGGGGAGGTACGACAATGTGCTGATCGTCTCGGGGGATACGGCGTCCGCGGCCCTGAATCCGCTGCAGGAGGAAAGCTATTCTCTTTTTTCCGACGGTGCGGCCGCCTGTGTCCTCACCAGGGCGGAAGCACAGGAGGATTCCGGGATTCTTTACAGCTGTCAGAAAACCTGGTCCGAGGGGGCTCATGACACGGAGATCCGGGGCGGGGGCGGGCTGCTTCCGGCCTTTTTCCTCCGGGAGGAGAACAGAGAGGATTATTGTTTCGACATGAAGGGCGTCCGGATTCTGAGACTCTGTGCCAGAAAGCTGCCCGGCTTTGTGGAGAGCTGCCTGAAGGAGGCGGGCGTGTGCAGGGAGGAGATTTCGCTGGTCATTCCGCATCAGGCCAGCAAAGCATTGAAGGTCATCATGCCCCGGCTTGGCTTTCAAGAGGGAGAATACATTGACCGGGTATCGGAGTACGGGAATATGGTCTCCGCCTCCGTGCCGTACGCGCTGTGCCAGGCTGTGGAGGAGGGGAAGGTCAAAAGGGGGGATCGGCTCCTTTTGATGGGAACGGCGGCAGGGCTGACAGTAAACTTTATGCTGCTGGTATTTTGACAGGAAACAGGAACAAAAAGGAGTGAAATACACTCCGGAATGGAGATTACTATGAACTTTCAGATGGTACAGCTTTCCTCATTGGAGAAGGTGAGGGAAAACGACGGCCTAGACCGGGAGGAGATCTGCCGCAGGACGGTTCTTGCCGGGGAAAGGCTTTCCTATCAGATCTGCATGCGCTCTGAGGACAGGACGGAGGCCAGGGTCTTTGTGGAGTCTGAGCTTGCGGAGCATGTGAAGCTTTATCTGGTAAAAAGTGTGTTCATGGATCTTCCCACCAGGGAAAAGGAAATGGACGGGGAGGGCTATCTTGCGCTGGAGCCGGGTATGATGCCGGATGTTCTTGTGCCCCTGGAGGAGCAGAAGATGCAGGTGGTAATCTGGGGCGGCGTGAGCACTGTCTGGGTAAGGGCAGACATTCCAAAAGATGCAATGCCCGGGAACTACCGGATCAAAATTTGCCTGACGCCCGGGGAGGAGGGGGTCGGGGAGGGCTCTGCCTGTGAAACCAGTGTGACAATGCAGATCCAGGTTCTGCCTGTGGTCATGCCGAAGCAGAGGCTGATCTACACGAGATGGTTTTACGCGGACTGTATTGCCGAACAGCATCAGACGGAGATTTATTCGGAGCGGCACTGGGAGCTGATAGACAAGTATATTGCCGCAGCGGCAGATATGGGGATCAACATGATCCTGGTTCCCATACATACGCCGCCCCTGGATACGGAGGTGGGAACCGCAAGACCCTGTGTGCAGCTTGTTGACATCGAGAAGAAGGGGGACAGATATGAGTTTTCCTTTGACAGGTTCCGGCGGTTTATCCGTATCTGCAAGGGGAACGGAATCCGGTATTTTGAGATGGCCCATATGTTTTCCCAGTGGGGGGCAAAGTGTGCGGCCAACATTCTGGTGACGGAAAACGGAAAGACCGATTACCTGTTTGGCTGGCATGTGGCGGCGGACGACAGGGAGTATGTGGGTTTTCTGAAGCAGTATCTCGGAGCGGTCACGCAGGAGCTGGCCAGGGAGGGAATTCTGGAAAACACCTACTTCCATGTCTCCGACGAGCCTTCTGTGGATGTGATGGATAACTATAAAACGGCTTCGGACATTATTCGCTCCCTGGCCGGAGGCAGTAAGATCTTTGACGCCTTATCCAACTATGAATTTTATGAGAAGGGGCTTGTGGAATGTCCCGTTACCGGCGTGGGACACATCCATGAATTCCTGAAGCATAATGTGGAGGAGCAATGGGTTTATTACTGCTGCGAACCGGAAAAGGGCTTTCCCAATTCTTTTCTCGCCATGCCCTCCTGCCGGATCCGCATTCTGGGATTTTTACTTTACAAATATGATATCAAGGGATTTCTGCACTGGGGCTTTAACTATTACAATGCCAGGGTGTCCCGCTATCCGGTGAATCCATACCTTACCACATCCGGGGATCGGGCGTATCCTTCCGGGGATCCCTTTATCGTCTACCCCGGCAGGGACGGTGTTTATTCGTCCCTGCGGGGAGAGGTGCTTTATGAGGGGATCCAGGATATGGCGGTCTGCTTTGCGCTGGAGGAGTATATTGGCCGCAAAGAGGTGATCGCCCTCATTGACAGGGCGGCAGGCTTTGATCTGAGATTTGACCGTTACCCGGGAGGAAAGGAGTTCCTGGAAGGGCTCAGGGCGCAGATGATACGGAAAATAAGTGAATGTGCGGCGAAAGAGAGTCATCGGTGTGACCCTTGACAGATGGTTTGATTTCAGCGTAATATGGATTCAGGCAGGTATGACAGGGCGCTACAAGCCCGGCGGCTGAAGTGATCCGGAGGGCGGGAGACAGTTTTCCGGTATAGTAAAAAGGGGGACAGGAATGTGGCGGTTTATGAACTGAAAAATGATGTGATATCCGTTTTGATTGACAGCGTGGGAGCGGAGCTGAAATCCTTGAAGAGGCTGTCTGACGGAAGGGAATATCTGTGGTGCGGGGATGCCGCATACTGGGGAAGAACCTCTCCGGTGCTCTTTCCCTTTGTGGGGGGCGTGAGAAACAGAGAGTACAGGGCAAAGGGCAGAACCTGGTCCATGACCCAGCATGGTTTTGCCCGGGATATGGAGTTTGGGCTGCTCTCTCAGGGGGAGAATGAGATCTGGTTTGAACTGGACTCCGATGAGAACACGCTGGAAAAATTCCCCTATGTCTTTGGGCTGAAGGCGGGCTATCGGTTGGAAAAGAATAAGGTGGTGGTCATGTGGCAGGTGGTGAATCCCGGAGATGAGACCCTTCATTTTTCCATCGGAGGGCATCCCGCCTTTAACTGCCCGTTGGAAGCGGGAGAGAAGCAGGAGGACTGTTTCCTGGATTTCGGGGATGTGGATCAGGTGGCCAGCACCGAGATCAATGTGTCGGGACTGGCTACGGATTCGGTCACGGTTTATGGGCTGGAGAGCGGGAAGCTGGCTCTGAACGAGAAGCTTTTTGAACGTGACGCGCTGGTGATTGAGAACCGCCAGACAAACATGGTGGGACTCTGCGGAAGGGACGGGAACAGGTATGTGAAGGTGACCATGGATGCGCCGCTGTTCGGCGTGTGGACCCCGGCGGGAAAGAAGGCTCCTTTTATCTGTATCGAACCCTGGTACGGCAGATGTGACGGTGAGAATTTTGAAGGCACGCTGGAGGAGAGAGAATGGGGCAATCATGTGGAGGCCGGCGGGGTCTGGGAGGCGTCCTACACCATTGAACTGGAATAAGGCGCCCAAAGGGCGCCTTACCTGTGGCTTGCTTTTGGAAGTTGTCAGACAGCGGCTGCCGCCTCCGCGGCAGCCTTTTCGGTGATGTCCTGCATCTGCTGCCACTTGCGCTCCATATCCGCAGCCAGGGCAAACTGGGTTCTGCAGCGGTCCAGGTTGTGGTTGGGGCGATGAATTCTGAAATAGGTGTCTCCGGAGAGATAGTCGGTCAGGAAACGCATACCGCATTCCATGGTCATCAGCTTTGCGCCCATTGGAAGCAGGGAGAGCTCTTTCTCTGTCAGACTGCCCCGGCAGCCCGTCAGATATCCCTTCACATAGAGCTCATAGAGGTTCAGATCCAGAGAGACCTTCTGCAGGTCGGTCTCATCCTCGGCGGCCGTGTTGGCGCCGAAACGGATGGAGTCACCGAAATCGTAAAGAGACAGTCCCGGCATGACGGTATCCAGGTCGATGACGCAGATGCCCCGGCCGGTTTCTTTGTCGATCATAATATTGTTCAGCTTGGTGTCATTGTGGGTGACGCGTAGGGGCAGTTCCTGTTTTCCGGACAGATCTACCAGCAGGGAAAGCTCCTGTTCCCGCTGTGTGAGAAAGGCGATCTCCGGCTGTACCTTGGCCGCCCTGCCGCAGACATCGGCTTCCAGAGCGCTTCGGAAAGCGGAAAAGCGCTTTACGGTGTTGTGGAAGTCCGGAATGGTCTCGTGGAGAGTGGCTGCAGGGTAATCGGCCAGAAGCGCCTGAAAATTGCCGAAGGCCACGGCGCTCTCGTAAAAGTCCCGGGGGGTTCTGACCATGTCAAGGCTCACGGAGTCCGTGATAAACTGGTACATGCGGTAAAATCGATCCCCGTCCCGGAAATAATTTTTGCCTTCTTTTGTGGGAATGACCTGCAGGGTTTCCCGCTCCGGGTCACCCCCGGCGGCCTGAATTTTCTTTCTCAGAAACGAGGTTACGTTGGTAATGTTCTCCATGAGCTGATCCACATCGCGGAAAATTTCCGTATTGATCTGCTGGAAAATGTATTTTTTCCGGCGTCCGTTTCGCTCTGTCTCTGCCAGATAGGTTCGGTTGATGTGTCCGTTTCCGTGCTCGCATACGTTGACGATGCTTCCTTCCACTGCAAACTGACGGATGATTTCCTGTTGTTCCATAATTTTTCCTCTCTTCGCCTGCGGCGTGTGTGAAGTGTTATTTGTGATCTGTATCCATTATACGACGCGGAGGGGGAGGTTTCTTTGCAGAATCGTGCATTCTCTTTGCACAATCTGATGCGTCTGCTTTTGGCGGCGCGGCCTTTGAGAAAGGCTGGAGGTGTTTATGTCCTTTGCCGGTGTTTTGCTGAAGCCGTTGCTTGAGGTCTTTGAGGTGGTGACGATCCACTATTTTGAATATGGCTGTGATTTCTCCTTTTCGGGGGAATCCCATGATTTCTGGGAGTTCCTCTGTGTGGATAAGGGGGAGGTGGAGGTGGTGGCGGGCGAGGTGCCTCACACCCTGAAACGGGGGGATATCATCTTTCATGAGCCGGACGAGTTTCATTGTCTCACGGCCAACCACCGGGTTGCCCCCAATCTGGTGGTGGTATCCTTTCGGTGTGATTCTCCTGCCATGGATTTTTTCAGGGGGCGTATTCTCACCGTGGATGACCGGAGCCGGGAGCTTCTGGCCCGGATTATTGCCGAGGCGGGGAAGGCGTTTCGGGATCCCCTGGACGATCCGTACCAAACCCATATGGAGCTGCGGGAGGATATTCCTGTGGGGGCGCTGCAGGCCATCCGGCTTTACCTGGAGCTTCTGCTGCTCCATCTGCTGCGGCAGTTTGACGGACAGTCCCGGATTCCCACGGCGGGGGAGACCGTCCGGAGAAGGAAGGACGAGAGTGATTATCACCGGGTGGTGGCCTATCTGGAGGAGCATCTTTCCTGCCGGCTGACGCTGGAACAGATCGCCAGGGAAACCATGCTGGGCAGGTCAAGGCTTCAGCAGCTGATCCGCAGATATCACGACTGCGGGGTGATGGAGCTGTTCGCCCGGCTTAAGACGGACTGCGCAAGGCAGCTGATCCGGGAGAACAGGCTGAATTTCACGGAGATTGCGGATTTGCTGGGGTACAGCTCCATCCATTATTTTTCCAGGCAGTTTAAAAAGCAGACCGGAATGACACCATCGGAATATTCCTCCTCCATCAAGGGGCGGTCGGAGAGGAGAGACGCCTAACGGTACAGAAGGGGCAGCGTCTTTCGGAAAAAGCACTTGACTGTACTGCGGCTGTAAGGTTTATACTGAAGGCAGGAAACGGTTCGGGGGGGACGGAGGAGACCACAGAGGAAGACAGGAGAGGTACGGCCATGCAGACAGATTATAAGAACAGAGGACTCAGGCTCTTAAAAAAGGGGCAGAAGGGAATGGTACATGCCATTTTCAGCCGGTTTGGGCTGATGCTTGCGATGCTGATTGTGCAGGTGCTCTTTCTGTTCAGCATTTTTCAGTGGTTTGAGGAATTCATTCCCCATTATCTGGGCGGAACGGCAGTGTTTACCCTGGTGATGGTAATCTATCTTTTGAACAGCGGAATGAATCCCACGGCAAAGATCACCTGGCTGATCGTGGTTATGCTTCTGCCGGTATTCGGGGTGCTTTTGTTCCTGTATACCCGCAGCGACCTGGGACACAGGGCGCTGAAAAAGCGGGTGAACCATATCATCAGTGACACGAAGGAGCGGATTCCCCAAAAAGAGGCCGTGCTGCAGCGGCTGAGGGAGGAAAATAAGGGAGCGGCGTCTTTGGCGCACTATATTGCAAGAAGCGGCTGTCACCCGGTGTACGACAGGACGGCGGCGACTTATTTTCCCCTGGGGGAGGACAAGTTTGAGGAGATGCTGAAGCAGCTGGAGGCTGCGGAGCATTTTATCTTCATGGAGTATTTTATTGTGGACGAGGGAATCATGTGGGGCAGGGTGCTGGAGATTCTTGCCGCAAAGGCTGCCGCCGGCGTGGATGTGCGCTTTATGTACGACGGCTCCTGCGAGTTTGCGCTGCTCCCCCACGATTACCCCAGGCGGCTGAGAAAGCTGGGGATCAAATGCAAGGTGTTCGCCCCGGTGTCGCCCTTTGTATCCACTCATTACAATTACCGGGATCACAGAAAAATTCTGGTGATCGACGGGCATACCGCCTTTAACGGAGGGGTGAATCTTGCGGATGAATATATCAATCAGAAGGCGAAATTCGGCCACTGGAAGGATACTGCCGTCATGCTGAAGGGTGAGGCGGTAAAGAGTTTTACCCTGATGTTCCTGCAGATGTGGGAGATTGATGAACCGGAGGAGGAGTCTGCCCGTTTTCTGTCTTTCCCCGCAGCGCCGGTGGAAGAGGCCGGGGGCTATGTCATTCCTTACGGGGACTGCCCGCTGGATAACGAGAAGCTGGGGGAGCGGGTGTACATGGATATCCTGAATCGTTCCCAGGAGTATGTACATATCATGACGCCCTATCTGATTCTGGACGGGGAGATGGAGACGGCTCTGAAGTTTGCGGCGGAGCGGGGAGTGGAAGTGGCCGTGCTTCTGCCGGGGATACCGGATAAGGCGATTCCTTACGCGCTGGCCAAAACTCACTACAAGTCCCTTCTGGAATCCGGGGTAAAGATTTACGAGTACACCCCAGGTTTCATTCACGCCAAGGTGTTTGTCAGCGATGACAGGGAGGCGGTGGTGGGGACCATCAATCTGGATTACCGCAGCCTGTATCATCATTTTGAATGTGCCACCTACCTGTACGGCGCGGACTGCATCTCCGGGATCGAGGCGGATTTTCAGGCCACGGCGGCCAAATGCAGGCAGGTCACCCTGGAGACCTGCCGCAGGGAAAAGCTGCGGGTGAAGCTGACCGGCTGCCTGATGAAGGCGGTTGCGCCTCTGCTGTAGGGGAATGCCCGGCTGTCATTTCCAGCCGGGTTCCTTTACATAGGCCATGAGCTCCGGATAGATGGAGCGGTAGCCGTCCTCGTTTATGTGCATGCCCTCGATGGTGTATTCGGCCTTCAGCCGCCCCTGGTCGTCCTTCAGGTTTGCGTTCACGTCAATGTACTTCTGGCCATGTCTTTCTGCAAGCTTCTGTACCTCTGCATTTGCGGCGGCGATCTTTTCATTGTTTCGAATCTTCAGGCATTCCTTCAGGCCCTCTACGGCCGCCTCGTAATTCACGGGATAGTAGGCCATGAGATAGATTTCCGTCCGAGGCAGGCGGGTTTCCACGGCAGTGAGGATTCTGTCATAATTTTCCATCAGCCGTGAAATGGGTATATTGCTGTCGCTCAGGTCGTTGGTGCCGATGTTGATAAACAGTCTTGCGGGCTTTAAATCCAGGATGCACACATCCATGGCGTCGAGAAGCTCCCGGGATACAAAGCCGCCGATGCCCCTGTTATAAATGACGGTTTGGTCATTGTGCTCGGAAAGAAGCTTTCCGATGGGGAACATTTCCATGAGAGAAGAGCCGGCGAAGACGATCTGTCCCGGCAATGCGGATTTGTTTTCTTCTCTGTAGCGGTTAAGTTTCATTTCTTTTTCGTTCATTTCAGTAACCTCCTGCGGGGGAATCTTTCAGGGACGGCTTTCCGGCGCCGTCCGAATTCCGAAATCCATTATACAGTATACAGCGCTTCGGGCAGAGGGACAAGTACCGGGCGGGATATCTTTTTCTTGACAGGTTCTTTTTTTGAGGTAAAATGGTTTGACATATTCAGAAGAAAATTTACGGTTGTGTGAAGGAGGATGAATCAAAATGTTTACTTTTATAATCTGTTTTCTGGCGGGGCTTGGGGCCGGGCTGGGCACCGGTTTTGCGGGCATGAGCGCGGCTGCCGTGATCAGTCCCATGCTGATCGCTTTTCTGGGGCTTCCCGCCTATGAGGCGGTGGGCATTGCCCTGGCCAGTGATGTCCTGGCCAGCGCCGTCAGCGCTTACACCTATGGAAAAAACAAAAATCTGGACATTCGGAACGGTCTCGTGATGATGGTTACCGTTCTGGTGTTTACCCTGCTTGGAAGCTGGGCAGCCAGCAAGGTTCCGAATACCACCATGGGGAGCTTTTCCGTGTTCATGACATTGCTGCTGGGGATTAAGTTCATTGTCAGGCCGGTGATGACTACAAGGGAGGCCATGGAGCGGGCCGACACGGGGAAGCGATTCCTGCAGTCCGCGGTAAGCGGCGCCGTGGTGGGATCCATCTGCGGCTTTATCGGCGCAGGCGGCGGTATGATGATGCTTCTGCTTCTCACCGGTGTCCTGGGCTATGAGCTGAAGACGGCGGTGGGCACCAGTGTGTTTATCATGACCTTCACGGCGCTGACGGGGGCAGTCAGTCATTTCGCCATCGGGGGTATGCCGGATTTGCGGTGTCTGCTGTTCTGTGTGGCGTCCACGCTGCTGTGGGCGAGGATTGCGGCCAGATTTGCCAACCGGGCAAGCGCCGTGGTGTTAAACCGTGCCACAGGCGTGGTGCTGGCCGTGCTGGGAACCGCAATCCTTGTGGTAAACTGTATAAAGTAGGGAAAACGGCTTGCACATAGCCGGTGCATACCCTATAATGAAGTGTGAAGCACAGGTTCAGAATACAGGCGAAGGGCAGAGTTACCGCGGCATTTGGCAGGGTGCCCGACGCGGAAAAGAGGTAGCGGTATGTATCGGTTTCCGGAGGGGTTTTACACGGATGTAAGGGAAGAGAAAGTAGTTTCCACGGCGATCATGATCGAGAAGGGAGTACTGAAGCAGAACAAGACAAAGAAGGAGCAGGGAGTTATTATCCGGCTCTACGACGGCAGAAGATGGTATATCAGTTCCACCACGGAGCTTGAGAAGGTGCAGGAGGAGATCGACGCATTGGCCCGGATGGCCGTGCCCTGCCCACAGATCCAGGAGGATCCGGTGGTGGCAAAGTACGAGGTGAACAGGGAGACGCAGCTTCGGTATCAGGACTGTGACCTGAGCAGGGTGCCGAACCGGGATAAGCTGACGGCGATGGAGGAGTACTGCAAGTGCCTGGAGGCTCACGGCGAGATCCAGAGCTGGAAGGTGTATTATATGGATAATCACACGGAGAAGCATATTATATCCAGCAAGGGCTGTGATGTGACCTTTGACACCCAGAACTGTTGTATCGCCCCCAGATATGTTCTGATGAAGGAGGATAAGCCCTTTTACGGCAGAAAAGACTTTTATTATATGCGCTTTGAGGAGTTGGCCGGCCATGTGGAGGAGCTGGAGGCCGAGATCAGGGAGGATATTGTATACAATGAGAATGCCGTGCCTGTGGAGCCCGGAGAGTATACCTGCATTTTTTCTCCCATGGTGACAGGGGTGTTTGCCCATGAGAGCTTCGGGCATAAGAGCGAGTCCGATTTTATGGTGGGAGACGAGAACATGAAGCGGGAGTGGGCCATCGGAACCAGGGTGGGCGCGGAGCTTCTGAATATCGTGGACACGGGACTGGAGGAGGGTTCCGGGTATGTTCCCTTTGACGATGAGGGTACACGGGCCAAAAAGACCTACCTGATCAGGGACGGAATTTTGTCCGGGCGTCTGCACAGCGCCATGACTGCGGCGGCTCTGGAGGAGCAGCCCACAGGAAATGCCAGGGCTGTGGATTTTCAGTTTGAGCCCATTGTGCGGATGACATCCACCTATGTGGAGGGAGGAGAGAGCACAAAGGAAGAACTGATTGCAGGTGTGGAGAAGGGAATCTTTATTATGGATTTCAATCACGGTTCCGGTATGAGTACCTTTACCATTGCGCCTAACAAGGCGTATATGATCCGGGAGGGCCGGATTGCGGAGCCGGTGAAGATCTCGGTGGTGACGGGAAACGTCATGGGAACGCTCCATGAGATCGACGGGGTTTCCAGAGAATTTGAATTTTATTCCTTTTCGCTGGGCGGGTGCGGCAAGATGGAACAGTATCCCCTGCGGGTGGGAATGGGCGGCCCTTACATGCGGGTGAAGCATCTTACGGTACAATAACCTGATTTGGGACAGCAGAGCATTAAGTGCGCAAAGGAGTATAAATATGGTTCAGGAAAAATATACGGAAAAAAGCAGACAGATTAATCTCAGCGTGACAAACGGGGAGATTACCTCGGTGATCAGAAAGAGTATTACGAAGAGTGCCTGCCGGGTTTACGAAAACGGCTGTATCGGCGTGGCGGGAAAGTTGGGTGAGGCGGACGGGGAGCTGATGAACCAGGCGGCGGAGAATCTGAAGCTTGGAATCCCCTATGAGGCGGAGGCAACGGCGGGCAAAAAGCGGAAGGAGCACTACGAGTGCGGCAGCTTTTCCGTGGAGGACAACGACCGCTTTTTGAAGGAGGCGGAGGAGGTGCTGGGCATCCTGAAGAAGGAGTATCCCCAGATTATCTTCGGCAACAAAATACGGTTGGCGGAGTCAGGCACAGAGCTTGTGAACGATGCGGGAACGGAGCTGGTCTGCAGCGACAGGTATCTGAGCATGGAGCTGTTGGTAAAGCATGTGGACTCCGTCAATATCATGGATGATGCGCTGGTCTATGTGAGCAGGGATTTTGAAAGAGATCGGTTTTTGAGGGAAGCCAGGGAGCACCTGGATGCGTTCTTGAATCAGGTGCCGCTTCCGGAGGGCGGGGAACTGCCGCTGATCGTGAATCCCCTGCAGTTTGGCGGCTTTCTGATCGAGCATCTGGATGCGCAGTCCTTTGGGGACGGCACTTCCTTCTTCAACGGCAAGCTGGGGGAAAAAGTGTTTGACGATGGCTTTTCCTTCTATGTGGACCGGGGGAAGGATAATCTGAACACTGCCTTTTTTGATGTGGAGGGGAGTACCTGCGCGGAGGACAGATGCGATCTGATCCGAAACGGCGTGCTGCTTCGGCCCTACGCGGACAAAAAGCTGGAGAAGGAATTCGGCTATGAGAATACGGCTACCGCCGCAGGCGCATACGACAGCGTGCCTTCCAACGGCGATATGTGTTTTGCCGTGGAGCCTTCAGACCGGACGCTGCGGGAACTGATCGGAGCGGGGGACGGAATCTATGTTACCTTTATGAGCGGCGGCGATTTTACCGGTGAAGGAGATTTTGCCTCTCCCGTACAGACGGCCTTTCTCTATCGGGACGGCAGGCTGGTGGGCAGGCTGCCGGAGTTTGGGGTCTCCGGAAACATATATGATATTTTCGGAAAGAATTTTGTCGGCCTTTCCTCCGACAGGCCCTATGAGGGGGAACGCAGGCTGGTGGTAAAAATGAAACTGCAGAGGGATTGAAGCGGATATGGATCAAACACCGGTTTTAAAGAATAAACTGTTTTTATACCTGACTGAATTTTTTGCGGGCATGTCCGTGATGGCGGTGGAGCTTGGAGCCAGCAGGCTCCTTGCCCCCTACTTCAGTTCGTCTCAGATTGTCTGGACCATCATCATAGGAACCATCATGATCGCCATGGCGCTGGGAAACGTGTACGGCGGGCGAAGCGCGGATAAAAAGCCGGATCCTGACAGGCTGTACCGCAGGATTCTGATCGCCGCGGTGTGGATTGCCGCCATTCCGGTGGTGGGTAAATATATTGTGCTGGGAATCTCCGCGCTTCTGATTTTTACGGTGAGCACGAACTTTCTCATCTGGGCGGCGTTCGCGGCCTGTATGGTCATATTTGTATTCCCCTTGTTTCTGCTGGGGACGGTGACGCCCTCTCTTGCCAAGTATTCCGTAGACAGTCTGGCGGACAGCGGCAGGGTGGTGGGAACCCTGGGGGCTTTTAACACGGTGGGGAGCATCATCGGTACTTTTGTGCCAACCTTTCTCTCCATTCCGGCGGTGGGAACCTCCGTCACCTTTCTGATTTTTGCGGGCATTCTGCTGGTCTTGTCCCTGATCTATTTTGTCAGCGCAAAAAGAGGCAGGGCAGGTGGGGTGGCTGCGGTTTTGATCTTTGTTCTGTGTTGTTTTACGGGCAGGTCAGACAGCTTTGCCTTCTGGGAGGCGGATCTGGCCTATGAGGGAGAGTCCGTCTACAATTATCTGCAGGTCAGGGAAAATGACAGAAACGTGATATTGTCTACCAATGTGCTGTTTGGGGTGCAGTCTGTCCTTATGAAGGAAGGAGGACTCACCGGCATGTACTACGATTATGCCATGGCGGCTCCGCTGATGGCCGGGAAGGAACAGCCGGCGGACTGCAGGGTCTTGATCCTGGGCATGGGAACGGGCACCTACGCATCCCAGTGCCGCAGTTATTTCGGGGAGATGGAGATCGAGGGCGTGGAGATCGACGGGAAGATCACGGAGCTTGCCCGGGAATATTTCCGTCTGCCGGCGGATGTGAAGGTGACTACTTACGACGGCAGGGCTTATCTCAACGCGGTGGAGGAAACCTATGATGTAATCATGGTGGATGCCTATCAGGATATCACAATTCCCTTTCAGATGTCCTCCGTGGAGTTTTTTACGTTGGTGAAAGAGCATTTGGCAGAGGACGGCGTGATGGTGGTCAATATGAACATGCGGGGCAGCGGCGAGGGAAGCATCAACAGGCATCTGGCCGACACCATCGGCAGTGTGTTCGGGCAGGTTTACACCGTGGATGTGAGAGGCTCCACCAACCGGGAACTGTTTGCCTCCGACAACCCGGATATGATTTTCAATCTGGAGAAACGGCTGGAAGATACCCGGGATCGGGGATTGTCGGAGCTGCTTGCATCTGTCTCTGGAGGGCTGGAGCGCTATGAGGCGGGGGGCCTGGTCATGACGGACGATAAGGCTCCGGTGGAGCTGTTGGGAATGCAGGTGATCGATGAACTGATCCGGGATGAGGTCGCATGGTACAGGCAGATCTATGAGGAACAGGGGATACAGGGCGTACTGGATGCCCTGTAGAAGCGGCAAGACGGCCAAAAGGAGGGAACAGTATGAGATATCGGGCTTTGCTCACCGGGAACAACAGAACAATCATCAACGAGTTTTTTACTTACATGGATTTTATCTTTGAATGTATCAATACCTCCGAGCGATATGACGACATTATGAACCATCTGAAATACATACAGCCCGACGTGTTTGTCTACTGCATTTACGGGGAGAAGCCGGACGACATGAAGCGGTTTGCGAATGTGCAGAGGAAAATTGCGGAGCAGGAGATTCCGCTGGTGGTGATCGGAGAAGCCGAGGACTGCGAACAGTTTGCGCTGGTCGCACCCCATCTGGAGCCCCTGGTGCTCCGTAGACCCATTACGGCTCAGAAGATTTCGCTTTCCATCTCGGAGATGCTGGAAGACAGGAAGAAGAAGCAGGAGAGGGAGACGGCGAGGCTGCGCCGTCAGGAAGAGGCAGAGCGTGCCAGAAGGCTTCTGGAGGAGGCGGCCAGGAAAGAGGAGGCTATAGAGGCTGCAAAGGAGGCGGAAGGAGAGCGCAGAAAGCATATTCTGGTGATTGATGACGACAGCAGTATCCTGAAGCTGCTGAAGGGATATCTTGCGGAGCGCTATGATGTGGCCACTGCGATCAGCGGCAAGGTTGCCATGAAATTTCTGGAGACAAAGGAGACGGATCTGGTGCTGCTGGACTATGAGATGCCGGTGGAAAACGGTTCCGTGGTCTTTGGAAAGATACGGAGCATGGAGAAGACGAAGGATCTTCCGGTGGTATTTCTCACGGGGGTCACGGAAAAGAGCAAGATCACGGAGGTGCTTTCCATGAAGCCTCAGGGCTATCTGCTGAAGCCCGTGGATATGGAAAAGCTGTCCTCAACCATAAAGGGGATCCTTGGCTGAGAGGAGAGGTGACATTTGGAGATCATTGAGGAGCTGAATATAACCGATCTGATAGAGATAGATATGCTGCAGCGGATACAGGATGCCTTTTCCCTGATGACGGGGATGGCTACCCTGACCACGGACAGAAACGGTATCGCCATCACGAAGGGCACCCGTTTTTCCGATTTCTGTATGAAATACTGCCGCAGTACGGAGCTTGGCCGTCACCGCTGTGAAAAGTGTGACCGGCTGGGAGCGGAGAAGGCGCTGAGGGCGGGAGCCTCCTGCGCCTATTTCTGCCATGCGGGACTGGTGGATTTTGCCGCCCCCATCATGGCGGGGGAACAGATGGTGGGCTGCTTTATCGGCGGTCAGGTTCTGACCGTGAAGATAGAGGAGGAAAAGGTGCGCAGAACGGCCTCCGAGCTTGGCGTGGATCCGGATGAGCTTGTGGAGGCGGCCGGAAGAGTCCGGATTGTGGATAAACTTACCATCGACAGGGCGGTTGCCTCCATTTATTCCGTGGCCAAGGTCATCTCGGAGATTGCCATGAGCAAGCACCAGATTTACCTGAAGAATCTGGAGCTGCAGAAAGCTTCCAAGATGAAGTCGGACTTCCTGGCAAACATGAGCCATGAGATACGCACGCCCATGAACGCGGTCATCGGCATGGCGGAGATGGCGTTGCGGGAGGAGCTGACACCGGCGGCCAGAAATTATCTGGGGCAGATCAAGACAGCCGGTCAGTCTCTGCTTACCATTATCAACGATATCCTGGATTTTTCCAAGATAGAATCCGGAAAGCTGGATATCAGCTGTGAGGAGTATGAACCCATGTCTCTGGTGAACGACATGGTGAATATCATTATGACCCGCATCGGAAATAAGGGAATCGATTTGACGCTGGATGTAAATCCCGATCTTCCCTTTGAGCTTTACGGAGACAGTATCCGCATCAAGCAGGTCATGATAAACCTTGCGAATAACGCGGTCAAGTTTACCCGGACGGGGAACGTTCATCTGAAGGTGGATTTTCAGCGGACACAGGAGGATACCGTGGAGCTTCAGGTGGCCATATCGGACACGGGAAGCGGTATCAAAGAGGAAGACATGGATAAGCTGTTCAAATCCTTCCAGCAGCTTGACAGCAAGCGCAACCGCAACATCGAGGGAACAGGACTGGGGCTTGCCATCAGCAAACAGCTGGTGTCGCTGATGCACGGAAGGATTTGGGTTGACAGTGTGTATGGAAAGGGGAGCACCTTTTCTTTTTCCGTGCCCCAGAGGGTGGTGGAGGACAGACCGTCCATCGGGCGGCCCGAGGGAAAAGTGGTTGCCGCAGGACTGGTGGAAAGCAGCTATATTGCGGGTGAGATGGAGATCGACATGCCGAGAATGGGTGTGGTCTACAGCAGGCTTGGGTCGGAGAAGGAGCTTGCCGGACTTGTGCAGATGCAGGCGGGCTGGCTGTTTGTGGAACAGCCGCTGTACACCGATGAGGTACATTCCTTCCTGAGGGAGCATCCGGAGATCACAGGGGTGGTGTTGGTAAATTTCCGCGCAATGAGATCTTACAGTCTGCCCAACGTGCGGGTGGTGAAAAAACCGCTGTATTCCCTGAGCCTTGCAGGTGTTTTTCACGGGGAGGATACCTATGCGGGCTTTACCCAGATGCAGACGGATGACTTTGAGTTTACGGCGCCGGAGGCGGAGGTGCTGATCGTGGATGACAATGCCATCAACCTGACGGTGGCCACCGGTCTTCTGGAGCCCTTGAATATGAGG
Organism: uncultured Acetatifactor sp.; assembly: GCA_910586835.1. Taxonomy (GTDB): domain Bacteria; phylum Bacillota; class Clostridia; order Lachnospirales; family Lachnospiraceae; genus Acetatifactor. Next base: position 39,265 of record CAJUJU010000009.1, on the reverse strand, counting down.
ATAGAGACTGCGCTCAGCGGAAAAGAGGCCGTGGAGAAGATCACGGACAAGCGGTATGATATTATCTTTATGGATCATATGATGCCGGAGCTGGATGGTGTGGAGACCACGCGGATTATCCGGAGACTGCTGGGGGAAAACGGGCAGGTTCCGATCATAGCGCTGACGGCCAATGCCATGGACGGCACAAAGGAGCTGTTCCTCAGCGAGGGGATGAATGACTTTGTGGCAAAGCCCATTGAGCTTCGTGTAATACTGTCAAAGCTGCGGGCATGGCTGCCGGAGGAGAAGATTCTCCGGCAGAAAAATCGTCACAGGGAGGATGAGAGGACGGAGCCTTCGGCTGCCGCGGAAACCGGTGCGGGGAGCAAGGAAAAGGATACCGAGCTTGCCATAGAGGGGCTGGACGTGCAGGAGGCCATGCGGCTTCTGGGCAATGAAAAGCTGTTTTGGGCCGTGCTGAAGGAATATTACCGTGTCATTGAGAAGAAGTATAATCTGATCCGAAATTACGAGCAGAAGGAACAGTGGAGGGAGTATACCACGGAAGTACATGCGCTGAAAAGCTCGTCCAGGCAGATCGGTGCATTGGAGCTTGCTTCCCTGGCAGAGTGTATGGAGGCTGCCGGCAATGCCGGTCAGGCGGCGCTGATCCATAAGACTACACCGGCACTGCTGGATCAGTATATCCGTTATCAGAAGCTGCTGGCTCCGTATTTTGAGGAGAAGGCAGTGTCCGAAAGCGGCGGCCGTGCCGATTGGACCCAGCTTGCAGAATATTTCGGTGAGCTGCAGGAAGCCATGGATAATCTGGATATGGACGCCATGGAGGAGGTTGTGGGGCGTATGGGCCGTCATTCCTACAGCGGCGTTCAGGGAGAGTATTTTGAGAAGCTGAAGGATGCGGTGGACGATATCGACACAGAGGCCTGTGAGAAGATATTGCGTAGCTGGGAGGAATTGTTTTAAGATAAAAAGTATTCAAATACTGAAGATTGGATTGGACTTTATTTTACTGTTATGTTATACTTGTGTCAGGAAAATAAGAGGAAGACGGGAGGTGACGGCAGGATGGCATTGACAAATGAGGATTTACAGGCGATTGCCGGTTTACTGCAGCCGATTCATGTCAGGCTTGACGGAGTGGAGAACAGGCTTGACCGGCTGGAGTCGGAGACTTCTGCGCTGAAAGCGGGGCAGGCAGAGCTGCGAAAGGAGGTCAGAAAGCTGGATCAAAAGGTTTCCGCCACATACGAGCTGGCTCTCGAAGCGTGGGGAAAAAGCACGGAAAACCGGGCATGGCTGGAGACTGCTGCCAATTGACAGTTCGTTCTGACAGATACGGGGCGGATGCGCGCGGTCCGGCGGAAAGATGAGACATAAGATGAGCAGATATATAAATGATGTACGGTTGGATCAGCCCATCGATGTGGTCAGTGTTCTTTTGGAGGATTTTATCTATCACAATCGGTTTTCCCGCACGGACTGGAATGGCGAGATGGTGTATCGGCTGAAGGATTCTCACGGCGTGGAGCGTTATATGAAGTGGTTCTATGCCGACGGAGTTTTCCATGTGGAGGCGTGGCTGAAGGGGCCGTTTGGCCGTGAAATGGATCTGGCCGGTGTGGGAGGCGGAGCCAGCAGGCGGGAGTTTCGTGCGGCGCTGGAAGGGCTGGCCGAGCGTTTGAAGAGGCAGAATGCCGCCGCACTTGCCGGCGGGCATGTCGGTTCGGATCCTCTTCATCACGACGGAGTCCATGGCTCGAACCACGATGTCTGGAAGGCGGATACGGCGTGGCAGCAGGGACGGGTTCCGGGACAAAGGAGTATGCCCGGCGGCAGCCCGGTTCCTCCTTCTGTCGGCAATTCTTCCCCCGGGAAACGGCAGGCAGGGATGGACAGCGGTCTGCTTCTGGGGATTTTTGCGCTGATGTTCGGCTGGTCTTTTTCCATCCTGGGAATCGTTTTCGGAATGCTTGCGTTGAAAAGGAGCGGGGAAAGCGCACATCCGTGGGCAGTCAGGGCGATGGCCATTCTGGCTTTCTTTTTGGCGGCGATGCAGATCGGATTGGTTTTTGTGATAAATTATTTTTGGTAGGCTTGTACAGTTAGGGCAGAAACAATGAAACTGATAAAAAAGATACTGTATTTTATAATTGGAATTTTGATGGTTTCCTGTGTGGGAATTTTGATCTGTGCGCTGAATCCGACGCTCACGGGGGAGTTGGCGGAGCAGGTTCAGCGTCTGCAGGGAGAACCCGGCGGGCAAGGGGGTGAGGAAGCGCCGCCCGGCGTGCGGCCCGGGGAGGGAAACGGCGGCTATCAGGCGCCGGAAAATATGCCCCAGGACGTGCCGGAGAGTGTGGGCGGTCTGGTGGGCAATCGGCCTGTCACGGGGCAGGAAGAAGAGATTTCCCAGGAGGAAGCGGACAATCTGGGAAGTATTCTTGCACCCGGGGAAACGGGAGCCGGAAACAGTTTTTCTGAAGAGTACTATCCCTATTATGCCATGTTGGACGAAACCCTGAAGCAGGTTTACAGTCAGGTTTATGCCAACACACTGCACCTGAACACTTCCTTCACACCTGTTGTGGCGATCACAGCCGGGCAGGCGAAAAACGTGGTGGAGGCGGTGTACAACGATCATCCGGAGTTGTTCTGGCTGGATGCGGAGTTTTCCTGTAAGTATCTGAAGACAGGTATCTGTGTGGAGATCTCGTTGGAATACAATGAGGCCGCGGATAATCTGGAGGCGGCTCAGAGCAGCTTTTTGGCCAGTGCGGAGAAGATCCTGTCCGGAGCCAGGGAGTTGTCCGATCCGTATGAGAAAGAAAAGTATGTCCATGATGCACTGCTGCAGATTGCGGATTACGATATGTCGGCGGGGATGAATCAAAGTGCATACAGTGCGCTGGTACGGGGAAAAAGTGTCTGTGCGGGATATTCCAAGGCATTTCAGTATCTGCTGCAGCAGCTCGGGATTCCCTGCTATTTCTGCACCGGGTATGCAGGGGGAGATCATGCCTGGAATATCGTGAAACTGGGCAGCACCTTCCGGAATGTGGATGTGACCTGGGACGACACGGAGCCTGCAACCTATGACTATTATAACAAATCGGACGAAGCGTTCGCGGCGACGCATGCCAGGACAGACCTTTCGGTCTGGCTGCCGGCGTGTGTGGAGAGCCCCGCGGAGGGGGACGGGACGACGGAGGGAACGGGCAGTATCGTGGACGACCATATTAACCCCAATCCCCAGAAGCCGATGGAATGGCAGGAGAGTGAAGAACCTGAGGAGGAAGAGCCGGAAATCAGCGAGGAGGAAAAGCGCAGGGAAAACCTGGAGAAAGCAGGAATCAGGGAGGAGGATGTCCTGGATACGCTGGAGGAATACTATGAGGACTGTGAGAAACAGCTGAAGCAGGCGGGGACGGGTGATATTTTGTTTACGAACGTGATACCGGAGTCGCTCTGGCCTTCTGTGGAGCGGGCTTACAGTACCGGCAGCCATGAAAAGGGCTATGTGGAGGAGGCGCTGAAGGAACTGGATGTGGATCATTTTGTGATTCAGCTTCAGGTACAGCGTCTGGGCGGCGGCTATTATAATCTGTTCCACAGCATTCTCACCTATTAAATACCGAAAAATAGAAAAAGAGAAGGGCGTCGCCCGGCAGTTATTTGCCGGCGACGCCCTTTTTATGGAGATTGTGCGGTAAAAGCAAAGTTTAGATCCCTTCGTGGAAGGTACGGCTGATCACGTCAGCCTGCTGTTCCGGAGTCAGCTTGATAAAGTTTACGGCATATCCGCTGACACGGATGGTGAGCTGGGGATAATTTTCGGGATGCTTCTGTGCATCCAGTAGAGTGTCACGGTTTAATACATTGACATTCAAATGATGCCCGCCTTTTGTGGCATAACCGTCAAGAAGATTTACAAGATTGTCTACCTGTGCGCTGCTTGCATTGCTCATATAAAAATACCTCCGTTTTGATAATAGGAATTGTTATTGTTTTCTACGCTTACAGGATACCATTCCTGTTTTTGTTTGTCTATAGCTTTTCAAAAAAAATCTGTTCTTTTTTCCATACAAACGGGAAAACCGAAAAACAGGAATATCCCGGCAGGTTTTTCATATATTGGAGAGAGAAGGACAAAGTGTGACGGGAGGTGTGATTTTGGATAATTCGATTCTGCAGCTGTTCCCGTTTGAGAGAAGAGCATTCTGGGAAAAGACAGCGTCTTGTCAGGCAAGGCTGAGAGAAATTCGTCTGCGGGTGGGACAGCCGGCAGTGGTGTACCTGGGGAGCAGAGAGACCTTTCTGGATAAAGAGGGTAATTTTACGGACAGCCCTGCCAGGGGGCGGATTGTCACGGGGACGGAGCTGGAGGAGCTTCTGGAGCACATCTGCAGCTACTCTCCCTACGCCTTTGAGGAGGAGCTGAGGCAGGGATTCCTTACCGTAAACGGCGGACACCGGGTAGGGGTTGCAGGACAAGTCGTAATGGAGAGGGAAGGATGTATCCGCACCATAAAAAATGTGCGGTTTCTGAATATTCGGATATCTCATCAGATAAGAGGGGCGGCGGACAAGGTTCTTCCCGATGTATACCGGAGGGGAGTGCCGAAAAACGTGTTGATCTTATCTCCGCCGGGCTGCGGAAAGACAACGCTGCTGCGGGATCTGATCCGGCAGGTTTCCGACGGGAATGTGTACGGAAGAGGCAGGACTGTGGGAGTGGTGGATGAGCGCTCCGAGATTGCCGGTTCCTGCTGCGGGCTTCCCCAAAATGATGTGGGGCTGCGGACGGATGTGTTGGATGCCTGTCCCAAGAGTCTGGGGATGATGATGCTTCTCAGATCCATGTCTCCGGAGGTCATTGCCATAGATGAGCTGGGGAGCAGAGAGGAGTTTGAGGCGCTGCGCAGCGCGGCGGCCTGCGGCAGCAATATTATGGCTACTGCCCACGGGGAGGGGCCGGAGGATATCATAAAGCGCTTTGACGTGCCGGAAGGGCTTTGGAGGCAATTGTTTCAGATGATTATCGTCCTTGGTAAGGAAAACGGCAGTTGTGTGGTAAAGAAAATACAGGAAGGCTGGGACGCGGATGCTTAGGGCGGCCGGGGCCTGCATGATTCTGACGGGCTGTCTCGGGCTGGGGCTGTGGTACAGGGAACAGCTTCTGGGCAGGATCCGGGCGCTGGGACTTTTGCGGACAATTCTGGAGCTTCTGGGCAGCGAGGTACGTTACGGAAGGGAAACTCTGCCGGAGTGCTGCGGACGTGTGGCGGGAAGGCTGCCGTCGCCCTGCAGGGAGGCCTTTCGGCAGGTGGCGGACAGGATGGGACAGAACACGGGGGAGCGTTTTGGCGCGGTTTTCCGGGAGTGTGTGGGTGAGGCGCTGGACAGTCTGCCCCTGACGGAGGAGGATCAGGAGGATTTTTTCCGCTTTGTTCCGGGAAACGGATTTACGGACGGACAGATGCAGTTGAGGATGATAGAGCAGAGCAGGGTACGGATTGAGACCAGGGCGGACAGCTTGGAGCGCGGAAATGTGGAACGGTGCCGGATGGCGGTGGGGCTGGGAGCACTGGGAGGCCTGCTGATTCTTCTTGTATTGTGCTGAGAAACGAAAAGTAAAAGATGGGTTGGTGCGCGCGGTGCGCGTACAGGGGTATAAGCATGGGAGTAAGTCTGATATTTAAGATAGCGGCAGTTGGAATTCTTGTTACGATACTCAGCCAGGTGCTGAAACACAGCGGGCGGGAGGAGCACGCCTTCCTGATCAGTCTGGCCGGCCTGCTTCTTGTGCTGTCGTGGATCGTGCCGTACATATATGAACTGTTTGAGACCATTCAGACATTGTTTTCGCTGTGAGGGATAAGGCGGCAGAGTTTCAGGAGGTTGTCATGCAGGATCTTGTAAGAGTGGCGTTTCTGGGTGTGGCGGGCGTGTTGCTTGCAGTCCAGTTTAAGGGACAGAAGCCGGAATATGGCGTTTATATCGGACTGGCCATCGGAATCCTGGTCTTCGGCCATGCGCTGCGTCAGGTGGAGGCCGTGACCGCGCAGTTCGGAAAGCTGCGGAGCTATCTGGGAGGAATGGAGAGTTATCTTGCCATTTTGCTGAAGGTCATAGGGATCACTTATATCTGTGAGTTCAGCGCCGGTATCTGCAAGGATGCCGGGTATCAGACGGTGGCAGGGCAGATAGAAATATTGGGCAAGCTGTCGGTAATGTTTGCGGGACTGCCCATTCTGTTTGCGGTGATCGAACAAATACAGAGCTTTCTGTAGGCGCCGCCGCGGCGCGGGGGGGTATAACGTGGATCTGAGTACGATCTGGCAGGATTTCGGATTGGACCGCCTGGAGGCGGGAGTGAGGCAGCTTTTTCCGGATACGGGGATTTCCACGGAACGGCTTTTGGGCCAGGTGATGGAGGGAGATGTCCTGGGGGCTCTGGCAGGCCTTTTTTCGGGGGTGGTCAATGATTTTCTCAGTCAGGCGGCGGGGCTGAAAAATGTATTTCTCTGGCTGCTGGTATTGGGGATCGTTTCCTCCCTGGTCACGCGTTTTGCGGAGATCTTTGACATGCATCAGGTGGCAGATTTAAGCTTTTATTTTATGTATCTGCTGTTTACGGCAATTCTGCTGCAGTGCTTTTCCCAGGCGGCGGATACGGCGTTGAATACGCTGGAAAACATTACGCTTTTCATCCGGCTGCTGTCTCCCGCCTATCTTCTTTCGGTTGGAGTTTCCGGCGGCGCCGCCACGGCCATGGTGGCGTGCCAGCTTATGCTGCTGGTTATCTACGGTGTGGAATGTATTCTGGCACAGGGGATCATTCCGCTGGTTTACAGTGTGGCCATGCTTTCTGTGGTGAACGGGATCTGGGAGGAGGAGAAGCTGACGCTGCTGATAGATCTTTTGGAAAAGGGGATTGGCTGGGTGCTGAAGGGAGCGGTGGGTGTCATAACCGGAATCAGTGTATTCCAGGCACTAATCACGCCGGTGGTGGACTCGGTGCGCAAATCCACTCTGCAGAAGCTGGTGTCCGTCATACCCGGGGTGGGGAGCGTGGCGGACGGGGCGGTGGAGCTGGTGCTGGGTTCTGCCCTTGTGATCAAAAACAGTATCGGCGTGGTGCTTTTGATTCTCATACTGGTGCTCTGTGCCGCGCCGCTTTTCAAGATCGGCGTGATCGCCGGCGTATTGAAGTGCTCCGCCGCTTTTATGGGCGTGATAAGCGACAGAAGGATTACCACCTGTGCCAACCGGACGGGAGATGCGGGGCTTCTGTTGTTGCGGATTACCGGAACCGCTATTTTACTGTTTCTGATCTGTGTGGCGGTGGTAACGGTCTCATCATAAAAAAAAGAGGAGGAAAGTATGCGGAATCCTTTGTTTCAGGCGATCTGTAGGGTGGGTATGTTTATGATTTGCGCCCAGGCGATTGTGCATTTCAGGCCAAATGAGGCTTATGAAAAGTACTTGAAGCTTCTGGTCAGCGTGATGATCCTGATCCAGCTGTTTCTTCCAATCGGCAGCTTTCTGCTGGGCGGAGGGATGGAGGAGACGGCGAGAAAGCTGGAACAGTTCCGGACGCAGCTGGAACAGGAGATGCAGGCCGTGACGCGGGAGGCGGCGGAGGCGGATAAGCTGCTGGAGAATATGACCCTGGAGGAGATCCGAAGGAGGGTGGACGAGCAGCAAGAGGGAAGCGAAGCGGAAGAGGGACGAGAAGAGAAAAGCGCGGGATGGAACGGGACAGAAGAGGAGGGCACAGGACAGAAGGATACAGGGGGACAGGATGCGGAGGGAGTACAGGCGGAGGCGGCAGGGACAGTAAAGATTCCGGAGGTTTCCGTCCCTGAAATTTCCGTGTCAATAGAAGAGGGAAAGGCGAAGTGAGAGGGATGGGCAAGGGGCTGAGAGAATGGCTGAAAAAGAAGGGGCTGGAAAAATATCTGAAGCGGGATAATCTGATTATCCTGGTACTGGCGGGTATTCTGCTGTTTGTCATTGCGCTTCCCACGGGGGACGGCGGGAAGGAGGGGGAGAGGACACAGCAGGATTCAGATACAGCCCCGGCCGGGTACTCCGCCGGCACAACCGGGCAGAAAGAGGAAGGGCGGACGGAATGGGACAGCGGTACTTCATATGCAGCGGAGCTGGAGAAGCGACTGACGGAAGCCTTGTCGGAGATTGATACCGTGGGCAGGGTACAGGTGATGATTACCCTGAAATCCTCCGGGGAGCTGGTGGTGGAGAAGGAAAACTCCGACAGCCGTTCCAGCACCGAGGAGACGGATTCCCAGGGAGGAAACCGGTCGGTGAACACCAGTCAGCAGGAGGAACGTGTGGTATACAGCACGGAGGGCGGCGTGAGCATTCCCTATGTAGTCAAATCCTTTGCGCCGGAGATTGAGGGCGTGCTTGTGGTGGCGGAGGGAGCCGGAACCGGGAAAGTGAACAGGACAGTGACGGAGATCGTCCAGGCGCTGTTCGGCGTGGAGGCCCACAAGGTAAAGGTGGTGAGAATGAAGGAATAATTGTACTCATATATCCGTTTCCGGGCTCATACAATAAAACAGTAAAACGGAAAGAAAGGAAAAGACGTGAAAAACCTAATCAAAAAAAATCAGCTTATGATAACCGCTCTTGCAATCATGATTGCCATCGCAGGGTATCTGCAGTTTGCGGGAAGCAGTCTGGAGGACGAGTATGTGAAGGTGGACGACAGCAATGTAAAGACCGGCGACGCAAGTCCCACGGGATCCGACGGTATCGTCACGGAAAATTACACGACGCAGGATCTTCTGGAACTGTCGGAGGAGGATCTTCTGCAGCCGGGGGTGACGGACATCGACAGCATGGATTCGGATCTGGAGGATACGCCGGTGGATAACTATCTGGACTCGGATCTGCAGGTATCCCAGAATAATCCCGTTTCGGAGCAGACAGAGACACCCGATGAGGGAGAGATTCCCGGGGAGGCAGTGTTCACATCGTCCACAGGAATGGCAATCCTCTCAGAGGCAAAGCTTCTGAAGGAGCAGACCAGGGCAAAGAACAAGGAAACCCTTCTGGAGATCATCAACAGCACGGCACTGTCCGACGAGCAGAAGCAGGAGGCCGTGAACAGCATGGTTCAGATGACGGCCATTGCGGAGAAGGAAGCGGCCGCAGAGATTCTGCTGGAGGCCAAGGGCTTTACGGACGTTGTGGTCAGCATCAACGGAAATGCGGTGGACGTGGTGGTGAACGCTGCTTCCCTGGACGAAGCCATGCGTGCGCAGATCGAGGATATCGTGACCCGCAAGACGGAGATTGAGCCCCAGAACATCATTATCAGCACGGTTGCCCAGTGAAAAGACGCGCTGTTTGCAAAAAAACAGTATAACTTACATATAAAATATGATATACTTTTTTGTAAAAGCTGGTGTACGAAAGGATGTAAATTATGAAAAGAGTATTTCTGATTGTATTGGATAGCTTTGGAATCGGAGAGATGGAGGATGCGGCTGCTTATGGTGATGTGAATGTGAACACCTTAAGAGCCGTGTCCTCAAGCCCGTGTTTCAGCCTGCCGAATCTGAGGGAGCTGGGACTGTTTGACATAGAAGGGGTCACGGTGGGGGAAAAGAAGGGCAGCCACAGTGCGGCGATTGCGCGGATGGCGGAGCGCTCCCGGGGGAAGGATACCACCATCGGTCACTGGGAGATTGCCGGGGTGTATTCCCCCCAGCCGCTGCCCACCTATCCCCATGGTTTTCCGGAGGAGGTGCTGGAACCCTTCCGGGAGAAGACGGGAAGAGGGGTGCTCTGCAACCTTCCCTATTCGGGCACGGCTGTAATTCAGGAGTATGGGGATGCCCACAGAAAGACAGGGGATCTGATCGTGTATACCTCCGCCGACAGCGTATTCCAGATCGCTGCCCACGAGGAGATTGTTCCTGTGGAACAGTTATACGAGTACTGCCGCATTGCACGGGAGATTCTGCAGGGAAAGCACGGTGTGGGGCGTGTGATTGCCAGGCCGTTTACGGGGCCCTGCGGCGGACAGTATACCCGCTCTCCCCGCAGACATGACTTTTCCATCCTGCCGCCCTCCGTCACCATGCTGGATCAGCTGCAGGAGGCGGGAAAGAGCGTGATCGCCGTGGGCAAGATCCGGGATATTTTTGCGGGAAAGGGCATCACGGAGTCAGTGTACACCGGAGGGAACGAGGAGGGCATGGAGAGGACGCTGGAGTATCTGGATAAGGACTTTGAGGGGCTTTGCTTTGTGAACCTTGTGGACTACGACATGCTTTACGGGCACAGAAGGGATGTGGACGGCTACGCCGCAGCGCTGACCCGGTTTGACCAGAGACTTCCCCAGATCCTGGGAAAGCTGCGCGGAGAGGATATCCTGATGATTACGGCGGATCACGGCTGCGACCCGTCCTATACGGCGACCACGGATCACACCAGGGAGTACGTCCCGCTGCTTCTGTACGGACAGAATGTGCGTCCCGTGAACCTGGGGACGAGGAAAACCTTTGCAGAGACAGGGGCAGCTGTGTTACAATACTTTGGTATTGTGCCCGCGTTTGAAGGAGAAGGGCTTTTACAGGAGGTTTTGAAAGCATGAGTAACTATTCGGAAGAGATCAGCCGCAGGAGAACCTTTGCGATTATTTCCCACCCGGATGCGGGAAAGACCACGCTGACGGAGAAATTTCTGCTCTACGGCGGCGCCATCAATCTGGCGGGAAGCGTGAAGGGGAAAGCCACGGCGAGACATGCCGTCTCCGACTGGATGGAGATAGAGAAGGAGAGGGGAATTTCCGTGACCTCCTCCGTGCTGCAGTTTGAGTATGGCGGCTGCTGCATCAATATTCTGGATACACCGGGCCATCAGGACTTTTCGGAGGATACCTACCGGACGCTGATGGCAGCGGATTCCGCCGTCATGGTGATCGACGCGTCCAAGGGCGTGGAGGCACAGACCAGAAAACTGTTTAAGGTGTGCGGCATGCGGGGGATTCCCATTTTTACCTTTATCAATAAAATGGACAGGGATGCAAACGACACCTTTGACCTGCTGGACGAGATCGAGAAAGAGCTTGGAATCGCCACCTGTCCCGTGAACTGGCCCATCGGGTCAGGCAAGGCCTTCAAGGGGGTCTATGACAGGGAGAAGAAATGTGTGATCTCTTATTCCGACACGGAAAAGGGTACAAAGGAAGGAACGGCCACGGAAATTCCGGTGGAAAAGGAGGCAGAGCTGCGAGCTCTGACGGGAGATGAGGCGGCGGACAGGCTTCTGGAGGAGATCGAGCTTCTGGACGGAGCAAGCGCGGAATTTGACCTGGAGCAGGTGCGGGCGGGAAAGCTGACTCCGGTGTGTTTTGGGTCCGCGCTGACCAATTTCGGCGTGGAGATCTTTTTGCAGCATTTTCTGAACATGACTACCACGCCCCTGCCCAGGAGAGCGGACATCGGGCTGATCGACCCGGTGGAAAACGAGTTTTCCGCTTTTGTCTTCAAGATCCAGGCAAATATGAACAAGGCGCACCGGGACAGGATCGCCTTCATGCGTATTTGTTCCGGAAAGTTTGACGCCAGCATGGAGGTGCGCCATGTGCAGGGCAACAGGGTCATGCGGCTCTCCCAGCCTCAGCAGATCATGGCGGACGAGAGAAAGATACTCAGCGAGGCCTATGCGGGAGACATCATCGGCGTCTTTGACCCTGGCATCTTTTCCATCGGTGATACGCTGTGTATGCCCAAGGAGAAATTTCAGTATGAGGGAATCCCCACTTTTGCGCCGGAGCATTTTGCGAGAGTGCGGCAGCTGGATACCATGAAGAGAAAGCAGTTTGTAAAGGGAATCGAGCAGATCGCCCAGGAGGGCGCTATCCAGATCTTCCAGGAATTCAACACCGGACTGGAAGAGATTATTGTGGGCGTGGTGGGCGTCCTGCAGTTCGACGTGCTCAAATACAGGCTGGAAAACGAGTATAATGTGGAGATCCGGCTGGAGAACCTGCCTTATGAGCATATTCGCTGGATCGAGAATAAGGACGAGGTGGATATCACCAGGCTCACCGGCACCTCGGACATGAAGAAGGTGAAGGATATGAAGGGAAATCCGCTGCTTTTGTTTGTCAATTCCTGGAGCGTAGGTATGACGCTGGATCGAAACAAAGGGCTTGTGCTGTCGGAGTTTTCCAGAAATTAGAACCGGAGTTAATGGATGAGAAAAAGAGTATTGTATGAGGTGGGGGCGCTGCTTCTGCTGTGCCTTGCACTGAGCGGCTGTTCCGGGGCGGAACTGCTGGAGCAGGTGCCACGGGATCTGGTGATGACGAACCGGGAGGCCGAAGCCAATGAGAGAGAACCCGGAGGGCAGGAGGACAGCGGTGGGCCAAAGGAGGATTCCGGGGCCGGGACACCCTCTGAGACCCGGGCACCGGATCCGGAGCAGAGCTTTCTCTGTGAGGGAGCCTTTGAATATGCGAGACAGAGCCTGGACCAGCCCGGGCAGCAGTGGTATGACGATATGAAACGGATCCTGGGGGGATTTGGCACCGGGGAGCGGCTCAGCGCCCAGGGACTGCAGGCAGGGTACAACGAAGCGGATATAGACAGGATTTTTCAGTGTGTGTTAAACGATCATCCGGAGCTGTTTTATGTGGAGGGGTATTCCTACACAAAGTACACCCGGGGGGATCACACCACGGCCATCGAGTTTTCGGGAACCTACAATGTGGATCAGGAGACGGCCCGAACCCGGGCGGAACAGATCGAGACGGCGGTGAGCGACATACTTTCCGGCATTGATGCGAATGCGGATCAGTATACCCGGGTAAAATATGTCTATGATACCATTATCAGCACCACGGATTACAGGCTGGACGCACCGGATAACCAGAATATTTATTCCGTTTTTGTGAATCATCTTTCCGTGTGCCAGGGGTATGCCAAGGCCACACAGTATCTGCTGGGCAGGCTGGGGGTGGAGTGCACCCTGGTGCTGGGGAGCGTGGAGACAGGAGAGGGACATGCCTGGAATCTGGTGCGTGTGGACGGAAGCTTCTACTATGTGGATACCACCTGGGGAGACGCCTCCTACCGTATGGAGGACAGCGGGAGAGACGGCAGTATTTCCATGCCGGAGATCAACTACGACTATCTGAATGTGACCACCGCCGAGCTTTTGAAGACACACAGCCTGGGAGACGGGGTTCCCATGCCGGCCTGCGTCGCCACGGAGGCAAACTATTATTCCAGGGAGGGGGCGCTGTTTTCTGGCTATGACAGGGAGCAGATGAAGGCGCTCTTTGCAAGGGCCAGAGAGCAGGGCAGGGATGATGTGACGGTGAAGTGTACGGACAAGGACAGCTACAGTCAGGTGGTTTCCGCGCTGATCGACGGGCAGGAGATCTTCGATTATCTGGACGGGGGAGGAAGCACCGTGGCCTATGCCCAGAACGAGAACCAGCTGTCCCTGACTTTTTGGGTGACAAATGAATAATAGGTGTGTTATAATAGAACATAATATGCAGATAATTTTTTTCAGGAGGAAGTTCAAATGGAAAAAGAGATAGATAAGAATGCAGTGGTTTTAAAGAATGACGAAAATGCGGGCGCGGTGCAGATTGCGGACGACGTGGTGGGCATGATCGCGGCGTTGGCGGCTACAGAGGTGCCTGGCGTCAGCTCCATGGCCGGGAACATCACCAATGATTTTCTGAGCAGAGCCGGCATGAAAAAGCTTTCCAGGTGTGTCAGGGTGACAGCGCTTAATGGCAGTGTGACCGTGGATCTGGCGCTGATTATGGAGTATGGGTACAATATTCCGGCAGCCTGCCAGAAGGTGCAGGGCAAGGTGAAGTCCGCCATCGAGAATATGACCGGGCTTACCTGTACAGATGTGAATATCCGCATTGCCGGCGTGAAGGTAAAGTAATCGAGGATAAAGGAAAAGCGCAATGGGACGACATGAGCAGAGAGAACAGGTTTTTATGCTTTTATTCCAGGAGACGTTTCATGCTCCGGAGGATATGCCAAGGCAGATAAGGCTGTTTCTGGAGAACAATGAGGCGGTCGCCTCGCAGAAGGATTCCGATTGTATCGAAGACAGGAGCCGGGCAGTTCTGGAGAAGATTCCGGAGATTGACAGGCTGATCGACGACAATACGGAAGGCTGGAATACCGGGCGTATGGGAAAGGTGGAGCTTGCCGTTTTGCGGCTTGCCGTGTTTGAGATGCGCTTTGACGATGATATCCCCAAGAAGGTTGCCATCGACGAGGCGGTGGAGATAGCCAAAAAATACGGCCAGGACAGCTCCGGCGGTTTCGTCAACGCTATTTTGGCAAAAATATTGAAGCTGGGTGATTGATATTCGAAGTGTATATACTGTAGGACAACTGAATTCATATATCAAAAATATGTTCACGCAGGATTACCTGCTGCAGAGCATTCTCGTAAAGGGAGAGATCAGCAACTGCAAATATCATACCTCGGGACATATTTATTTTACGTTAAAGGACCCTAAGGGAGTGGTGAACTGTGTCATGTTCGCAGGCAACCGCGCGGGTCTTTCTTTTCGTTTGGCGGAAGGACAGCAGGTGGTGGTGGGCGGCTCGGTGGACGTTTACGAGCGGGACGGAAAATACCAGCTGTACGCCAGGCAGATCTTCCTGGACGGCAGCGGTCTGCTCCATGAAAAATTTGAGCGGCTGAAGCGAGAGCTGGAGGAGTCCGGCATGTTTGACCGGGAGTATAAGCAGCCCATTCCCAGATATATCCGTACGCTGGGGGTGGTCACGGCTGATACGGGGGCGGCAGTCAGGGATATCATGCAGATCGCGCGCAGGCGGAATCCTTACGTCCAGATCATTCTCTATCCGGCCATCGTGCAGGGAGAGGCGGCCGCGGCCAGCATTGTGCGGGGCGTTCGGGCGTTGGAAGGTCTGGGGGTAGACGTGATGATTGTGGGCCGGGGCGGAGGCTCCATTGAGGATCTGTGGGCCTTCAACGAGAGAGAGGTGGCACAGGCGGTGTTTGACTGCTCGGTGCCGGTGATCTCCGCGGTGGGGCATGAGACGGATACCACCATTATCGACTTTGTCTCGGATTTGAGGGCTCCTACTCCCTCCGCTGCAGCGGAGCTGGCGGTGACGGATATCCGGGAGATACTGGGGGAGATTGCCGCGCTGTCCCAGGAGCTGGAGCAGCGGATGAGCCGAAGGATCAGGGACAGCAGGGTGCTGGCCGGACAGCAGGAGCTGCGCCTGAAGGCCTTGAGCCCCGGAAGCCGTATCCGGGAGCGAAAGATGACGGCGCTGCGCATGGAAGAGCGGCTGCAGGACAGAATGGAGAGACTGCTGCAGAGCAGACGTCACAGACTGGAGGTGTGTATCCAGCAGCTGAAAGGTCTGTCTCCGCTGGAGAAGCTCAGCAGCGGATATGCCTATGTGACGGACGAGGCGGGAAAAAATATTCGTTTGGTGGAGCAGGCCCGGGAAGGACAGCGGGTGAGAATCCGGGTGACGGACGGGACATTTGACGCAGTGGTAGAGCGCCGTGCAGGGGACGTGGAGGAAGGAGAAGCCGATGGAAAAGAAGTCTGAAAAGCTCAGCCTGGAGGAGAATTTTGACAGGCTGGAGGAGACGATAGAAAAGCTGGAGCAGGAGGATCTTCCGCTGGAGGAGGCCTTTCGGGCCTACAGTGAGGGGATGGCCATTCTGAAGCAGTGTAACGATCAGATCGACAAGGTGGAAAAGCAGGTGCTGAGGCTTTCGGAGGAGGGACGGTTGGAGGCGTTTGACAATGGAGAAGAATGAATTTGACCGGATTCTGGTGGAAAAGACCGAAGGGCTGAACAGAGTGATAGACAAATATCTGCCCAGAGAGGAAGGACCCCAGCGGATTGTGGCGGAGGCTATGAACTACAGCGTCCGTGCAGGAGGAAAGAGGCTGCGGCCCATGCTGATGCAGGAGGCCTTTCTGCTCTGCGGGGGAAAACAGGAGGACAGGCTCTTTCTGGAACCCTTTCTGGCGGCCGTGGAGATGATACACACCTACTCGCTGGTGCACGACGACCTGCCGGCCATGGATAATGACGAATATCGCCGGGGGAGAAAGACAGCCTGGGCAGTATACGGGGAGGCAGTAGGGATTCTGGCGGGGGACGGGCTGCTCAATTATGCCTTTGAGACCGCCATGAGCGTTTTTGACTGCTGCGGCTGTACGGGAAAGCCGATCACCTCTCTTTATTCGAGCAGAGAGTATCTGAACCGGGCGGCCAGAGCCCTTTCGGTGTTGGCAAATAAGGCGGGCATCCGCGGAATGATCGGCGGGCAGACGGCGGATATCCGGGCGGAGGGACAGGACGAGCCTGTGACAAAGGAACAGCTCCTGTTTATCCATGAGCACAAGACCGCCGCGCTGATCCAGGCGGCGATGACTGTGGGCGGGATCCTGGCGGGAGCGTCGGAGGAACAGATTGAATTGCTTGAAAAGTGCGGATATAACCTGGGTGTGGCGTTTCAGATCCAGGATGATATACTGGACGTCATCGGGGACAGCCGGGAGCTGGGCAAGCCTGTGGGCAGCGACGAGGAGAACAGGAAGCAGACCTATGTGTCGCTTGCAGGGTTGGAGCAGGCCAGGGCGGAGGTGGCGTCTCTGTCGGAGGAGGCAGTGAAAATATTGGACGGGTTTAAACCGGGGAACGGCTTTTTAAGGCAGCTGGTTCTGGAACTGATACACCGCAGACAATAGGTATACACTGCACGGAGAGGCATGACAATATGTTTTTGGAGACGATAGAGAAAGCGAACGATATCAAGCATGTGGGCAGGGAAAACTGGGAGGCTCTGGCGCAGGAGATCAGAGAATTTCTGATTCAGAAGATCAGCGTTACCGGAGGACATCTGGGATCCAATCTTGGGGCGGTGGAGCTGACTATGGCGCTTCATCTGGCGCTGGAGCTGCCGGAGGACAAGATCATCTGGGATGTGGGACATCAGTCTTACACCCATAAAATTCTCACCGGGCGGAAGGACGGCTTTGAGACGCTGCGCCAGTTTCACGGGCTCAGCGGTTTTCCCAAGAGGAAGGAGAGCAGCTGCGATGTGTTTGACACGGGGCACAGTTCCACTTCCATTTCCGCAGGGCTGGGTCTTGCCAAGGCGCGGGATATCGCGGGGGGCAATAACATTGTTGTATCCGTTATCGGGGACGGTTCCCTGACCGGGGGAATGGCCTATGAGGCCCTGAACAATGCCGCCAAGCTGGAGACCAATTTTATCGTGATTCTGAATGACAACAATATGTCTATTTCCGAAAATGTGGGAGGTGTGTCAAAATATCTGAACAATATCCGCACCGCCACAGGGTATCTGAATCTGAAGAAGGGCATTTACAATGCGCTGCTGGGCACCCGCCGGGGAAACAGTACTATAGACAAGATTCGCAGAGCCAAGAGCAGCTTCAAGCAGCTGGTGATTCCGGGCATGCTCTTTGAGGATATGGGGCTCACTTACCTGGGGCCGGTTGACGGACACAATATCGACGATCTGGTGATGGTCATCAACGATGCAAAGCGGGTGAGGGGGCCGGTACTGATCCATGCGCTGACCCAGAAGGGCAGAGGGTACGTTCCGGCGGAGCGCCATCCGGCCAGATTTCACGGGGCGGAGCCCTTCGACATCGAGACCGGTCTTCCCACAAAGCCCAGAACCTCGGCAAATTATACAGATGTTTTCTCCACGGTCATGTGCAAGCTGGGCCAGAGAGATGAGCGGATTGTGGCCATCACGGCGGCCATGCCGGACGGAACGGGGCTGAAACGGTTCCGCAATATGTATCCCCAGCGCTTTTTCGACGTGGGGATTGCGGAGGAGCACGCTGTCACCTTTGCGGCGGGACTTGCAGCAGGGGGATTGAAGCCCATTGTTGCGGTGTATTCCTCTTTTCTGCAGAGAGCCTATGACCAGATTCTGCATGACGTGTGTCTGCAGAACCTACCGGTGGTCTTTGCCATAGACAGAGCCGGACTGGTGGGCAGCGACGGAGAGACGCATCAGGGGATTTTTGATTTTACATATCTCACCGGAATTCCCAACATGCATGTGTGTGCGCCGAAGAACAAGTGGGAGCTGTCGGATATGATGAAGTTTGCGGTGAATCTGGAAGCGCCCATAGCGGTGCGGTATCCACGGGGCTGTGCGTACGACGGGCTGAAGGAGTTCCGGTCGCCTGTCGAGCTGGGAAAGGCGGAGTGGATCTGCAGGGAATGGGAGATCGCTCTGTTTGCCGTGGGCAGCATGGTGAAGACGGCGGAGCAGGTGCGGGGTCAGCTGAAGGAGATGGGATACGGCGTCAGTCTTATCAACGCTCGGTTTGTCAAGCCCATTGACGAGGAGGCCGTAAAGGAGGCCTGCAGGGATCATCTGTTGATTGTCACCCTGGAGGAGAATGTCTTCTGCGGCGGCTATGGGGAAAAGGTGCTGGACTGCATGAACCGGAACGGCCTGAAGAACGGTCTTTTGAATATCAGCATACCGGACGCCTATGTGGAGCACGGGAATGCAGAGGTATTAAAGCGGGAGATCGGCATTGACGCGGACTCCATTGTGAGGCGCATCTGCGGGATGCTGGGAGACAGGTAGGGACAGATGAAGGAACGTTTGGATGTGATACTTGTTAAGCAGGGCCATGCTCCCTCCAGGGAGAAGGCGAAGGCCATCATCATGTCGGGAAAGGTCTATGTCAACGGCCAGAAAGAGGATAAGGCCGGGACAGCCTTTGACGAGAGCAAAATCCGCCTGGAGGTCAGGGGGACCACCTTAAAATATGTGAGCAGGGGCGGTCTGAAGCTGGAAAAGGCCATGGAGGCATGGCAGCTTTCCCTGGAGGGCAGGGTTTGTATGGATATTGGCGCATCCACAGGCGGGTTTACGGACTGTATGCTGCAAAACGGCGCAAGCAGGGTTTATTCCGTGGATGTGGGCCATGGGCAGCTGGCCTGGAAGCTTCGCAATGACCAGCGGGTAGTCTGCATGGAGCAGACCAATTTTCGGTACATGAAACCGGGGGATATCGGGGAGCAGCTTGACTTTGCCAGTGTAGATGTCTCTTTTATCTCCCTGACCAAGATCCTGATTCCCGCCAGGAATCTGCTGAAGACGGGAGGAGAGATGGTCTGTCTCGTCAAGCCTCAGTTTGAGGCAGGGCGGGAAAAGGTGGGAAAGAACGGAGTGGTGAGAGAGCCGGAAGTTCACCGTGAGGTGATTGAGAGGATGGTGGACTATGCGCACAGCATCGGATTTACGGTGCTGCATCTGGAGTATTCTCCCATCAGGGGACCGGAGGGGAATATTGAGTATCTGCTGCACCTTGGGAAGGAGAAGGAGCCGGAGAGAGATGTGGCGGAACTGACGGAGCAGGAGGCGGAGCAAGGGCTTCGGGAGATTGTTGCCGCAGGCAGCGGTCTGTCAAGACAGGAGGACTGGCAGCAGATGATCCGGGAGACGGTAGAGCGTTCCCACTTGCTTTAAACGCAGAGGTAAGGGTGTCAGCATGAAGCATTTTCTGATTTATACCAACAGACATAAGGACAGGGAGCTGTCAGCCACAGAGCGGGTTCGGACTTATCTGGAGAGCAGAGGCCAGAAGGTCACTCTGAAGGTGACGGAGGGGGACTGGAGGGAAGACGGCGCCGACGCATGCCGGGAGACGGAGGGGATTCCCCGGGAGGCAGACTGTATGCTGGTGCTCGGCGGAGATGGAACGGTATTGCGCGCGGCCAGGGAACTCAGAGGACGGAATATCCCGATTATCGGCGTGAATCTGGGTACGCTGGGCTATATGGCTCAGATCGAACCCGGTAATCTGGAGGAGTCGCTGGAGCGCCTGATTTGCGGGGACTATGAGCAGGAAAGCCGGATGATGCTGAAAGGTCGCGCCTTTCTGGGCGGCGGCCGGACAGAGGAGGGCTGGGCGCTGAATGATATTGTGATTTCCCGGAGAGGGCCGCTGCAGATCATTCAGTTTGACATTTATGTCAACGGTCAGTTTCTAAACGACTACAGTGCGGACGGCATGATTGTGACCACGCCCACAGGCTCAACGGGTTATAATCTGTCGGCGGGAGGCCCCATCATCGAGCCGGGAGCCAGACTGATTATGCTGACGCCGATCTGTCCCCATACGCTGAACCAGCGAAGTATCATTCTGTCGCCGGAGGATGTGGTGGAGATAGCCATACCACAGGGGAGAGAAGGGAGGATCCAGACGGTGTCCGCCAGCTTTGACGGAAGCCATGTCATTTCCTTAGACACCGGGGACAGGATCCGCATTGCCCAATGTGAGAAGATGACGGAATTTATTTTGCTGAACCAGGTCAGTTTTCTGGAGGTGCTGCACAGAAAGCTTTCCACCTCGATATAAATGACGGAGCAGGAACGAAAACATGAAAAAAACCAGACTTGACAAAGTGGTAGAAATTATTCAGAACTATGACGTGGAGACGCAGGAGGAGCTGGCGGCAAGGCTGCGGGATGCGGGATTTGCCGTGACCCAGGCCACCGTATCCAGGGATATCAGGGAGTTGAAGCTGACCAAGGTATCCGCCGCCGGCGGAAGACAGAAGTATATTCTGCTGCGGCAGGAAGGGGAAAACCTGGAGGATAAATACAGCCGGGTATTCCGGGATGGTTTTGTCTCCATGGATATGGCGCAGAATATACTAGTCATCAGGACGGTATCCGGCATGGCAATGGCTGTGGCGGCGGCTCTGGATGCGATGAAATTCCCGGAGGTTGTGGGCTGCATCGCGGGGGATGACACTATCTTTGTGGCGGTGCGCTCTGTGGATGAGACACAGCTTTTGAAAGAAAAATTGTGCAGACTTATTAAAATATAAGGAAAAGGGAAAAATGTTACTTAGCTTACATGTGAAAAATCTGGCGTTGATGGAGGAGACGGAGGTGGAATTCGGCCCGGGGCTGAATATCCTCACCGGTGAGACCGGTGCGGGAAAGTCTCTGCTCATCGGCGGTATTCATCTGGCGCTGGGAGGGAAATTTGAGAAGGAAATGCTGCGCAAGGGGACCCAGAGCGCACTGGTGGAACTGATTTTTTCCGCGGACAGTCCGGAGGTGATAAAAAAGCTGGAGCAGCTGGAACTGGAGCCGGGAGAGGACGGTCAGGTAATCATCAGCCGGAAGCTTCAGGCCGGGAAGAGTGTCTGCCGGATCAACGGAGAGACTGTCACGGCGAAGCAGGTGAAGGAGCTGGCAGAGTCGCTGATCGATATTCACGGTCAGCATGAGCATCAGTCCCTTCTGAAGAAAAAAAAGCATCTGGAAATTCTGGACGCCTATTGCGGTCCGGAGGCGGAACCTGCCGCGTCGGCTGTGCGGCAGGCGTATGAGAAGTGCCGTAGCCTGAGAAGAGCGCTGGAGGAAGAGACCATGGATGAGACCACAAGGGCAAAGGAACAGGCCCTTGCGGAGTTTGAGTACCAGGAGATCCAGGAGGCTGCGCCGGTGCCCGGCGAGGACGAGGAGCTGGAGCAGAAGTATCGTCTCATGACCAACAGCAGAAGGATTCTGGAGAGCCTTTCGGAGAGCAGGCTGCTCTCCGGAAATGACGACGATGGCGCCGGTCAGGCCCTGAGCAGGGCCCTTCGGTCGGTGAGAAGTGTGTCGGGATTTGACGAAAGACTTGCGGAGCTTGCAAAACAGCTTGCGGAGATCGACAGCCTTTTGGCGGACTATAATCGGGATGTAGCGGAGTATATGGAAGACTGTGAGTTTGACGGTGAGGATTTTGCAGCCGTGGAGGAACGTCTGAATATTTTGAACCATTTGAAGGGAAAATACGGAAATACCCTGGAGCAGGTGATCTGCTACGGACAGGAAAAGGAGCGTTATCTGGAAAAGCTTGCGGATTATGACGCCTACATGGAGGAGAGCAGGAAACAGCTGCGGGAAGCGGAGAAGAAGCTGGAGAAAGCCTGCTGTGAACTCAGCGGGATCAGGAAGAGGAATGGTCTGCTGCTGGAACAGAAGCTGAAGGAGGCGCTGGTTCATCTGAATTTTCTGACGGTGGATTTTCGAATTGCGGTAGAGCAGGAGGAAAATGTGACCGCCGCAGGCAGGGACAATGTGGAATTTTTAATTTCCACAAACCCCGGAGAGCCCTTAAAGCCTTTGAGCCAAGTGGCCAGCGGCGGCGAACTGTCCCGGGTGATGCTGGCGATCAAGACCGTGCTGGCAGGAAGGGACGCCATCGACACCCTGATTTTTGACGAGATAGACGCGGGTATCAGCGGAAGGACGGCGTGGCGTGTCTCGGAGCAGCTGGATACGCTGGCCCATGTGCACCAGGTCATTTGTATCACACACCTTCCCCAGATTGCGGCCATGGCGGACCGACATTTCTGTATCGAAAAGAGCAGTACGGAAGATAATACCATCACGGATATCCGTGTCCTTGACGGGGAGGAGAGTCTGGGCGAGCTGGCCAGGCTGCTGGGAAGCGATGCGCTCACCGAAGCGGCGCTATCCAATGCGAGAGAAATGCGAACGCAGGCGTATGCGCATAAAAATCGGGAGCCTGCCATGCAGGTATGAAATAAAAAAATCTGCACATACTTCATATGACGACTGAGAGACCCTGTTCAGGGTCTCTTTTTTGAGAATTCATAGCGGAGTGTGTGGAGATGAGACAGGACAGAGACGAGAGCGGGAAAATCAGGGAACAGGCCAGGAAGAGCGCGGTAGTGCTGATCCAGAACTGGCGCGCAAGGGTAAGGAGGAGAAAAATATACAGAGCCAGTCTGGTGACGGCGCTGATGATAAGCTTTGCGGTGCTCACCGGTTCTCTTTATTATCAGCTGGACAGCAGCATTCCCTCTGTCATCAATGTCCGGGCAGGGGAGGAGGAATCTCTTCAGCTGGGGATTCCTGCCAGGGCGGAAATCGTCAGCGTCAGTGACCAGGGGGCAAGCAATATTCCCGAGGGGGCCGTGGATATTGACTTGAGCAGGCCGGTCACGGTGAAGATGGCGTCCGATGCCACCTACCAGATGCAGGTGAGGCTGTTTGGATTCCTTCCCTTTAAACAGGTGGGCATTCATGTCATAGAAGATCAGGAACTGATTCCTGTGGGAGTTCCCATCGGGATTTATGTGGAGACAGAGGGAGTTCTGGTGGTGGGAACCGGAGAGTTCCAGGGCGCGGACGGCATGAGCTGTTCCCCGGGGAAAAACATCGTGAAGTCCGGGGATTATGTGAGAAAGGTAAACGGCGTGGAGATCCATGAGAAGGAGGAGCTGATCCGTATGGTGGAGGAGAGCGGCGGGGAAGCGGTAAGGCTGACCGTGGAGCGAAACGGCGAGATTATGGATCTGCAGATAAAGCCGCAGCGGGATGTCAATAACGCCTACAAAATCGGCGTCTGGGTCCGGGACAATGCTCAGGGTGTGGGCACCATGACTTATATAGATAACCAGGGAAATTTTGGAGCGCTGGGACACGGGATCAACGATGTGGATACCAGCACGCTCATGCACATGGAAGGCGGAATGCTCTATGAGACAAGCATTGTGGAGATCAAGAAGGGAGAAGTGGGAAATCCGGGAGAGATGACGGGAATGATCGTCTATTCGGATGACCGTATTCTGGGCGAGATTGACAGCAACAGCAGCCGGGGAATCTTCGGAAGCTGTAATTCCAGGGCGCTTGCGCTGGGAGCGGAGGAGCCGCTGCCCATCGGCCTGAAGCAGGAAATCGAAAAAGGCCCGGCCCAGATTCTCTGTACCGTGGATGGCTCGCCCAAATACTACGATGTGGAGATCACCGAGATTCACCTGGATCACGACAATGTGAACCGCGGAATCGAGCTGAAGGTGGTAGATGAGAGGTTGCTGGAGATCACGGGGGGGATCGTCCAGGGGATGAGCGGCAGCCCCATTATTCAGAACGGAAAGTTCATTGGGGCCGTTACTCATGTGCTGGTACAGGATTCTTCCCGGGGCTATGGGATTTTTATTGAGAATATGCTGGAGCATTAAGCCCGGGCCGGGTTTTATCCCTGTTTTTTATTCGCCGCCCGCTTCCGCATCAAGGGATCCAGGATCTTTTTCCGGATGCGCAGATGCGTGGGGGTGACCTCCAGAAGCTCGTCCGTGTCAATGAAATCCAGAGCCTGTTCCAGAGAGAGAATTCTGGGAGGCGTCAGGCGCAGCGCTTCGTCTGCACTGGAGGAGCGGGTGTTGGTCAGCTGCTTTTTCTTGCAGACGTTGACTTCGATATCCTCACTCTTTCCGGTCTGGCCGATGACCATACCGGCATAGACCTTCTCGCCGGGGCCGATGAAGAGAGCGCCTCGTTCCTGGGCGTTGAACAGTCCGTATGTGACTGCGTCGCCTGCTTCAAAGGCGATCAGGGATCCCTGTTTTCTGTATTGAATGTCTCCTTTGTAAGGTGCATAGCCGTCGAAGACGGTGTTCATGATTCCGTTTCCCTTGGTGTCCGTGAGGAATTCTCCCCGGTAGCCGATCAGGCCTCTGGCGGGGATGGAAAACTCCAGGCGGGTGTAGGTTCCGCCGGAAAGGGTGCCCATGTTGCGCAGTTCGCCCTTCCGCTGCCCAAGTTTTTCAATGACTGCTCCTGCAAATTCGTTGGGCACGTCAATATAGGCCAGCTCCATGGGCTCGGTGCGTTTGCCGCTTTCATCGGTGCGATACAGAACCTCAGCCTTGCTGACTGCAAATTCATATCCCTCCCGCCGCATGTTTTCTATCAGCACAGAGAGATGCAGCTCACCCCGGCCGGAAACCTTGAAGCATTCCGTTGTATCGGTCTCCTCCACCCGGAGAGAGACGTCAGTATTCAGCTCCCGGAAAAGCCGGTCGCGGATGTGGCGGCTGGTGACATATTTTCCCTCCAGACCTGCCAGCGGAGAATCGTTTACCATAAACTGCATGGCAATGGTGGGCTCGCTGATTTTCTGGAAGGGAATGGGGACAATATGTTCCGGAGAGCAGAGGGTGTCACCGATGCGGATATCGGCGATACCGGAAATGGCGACGATGGAGCCGATGCCGGCCTCCTTAACCTCCACCTTGTTCAGTCCGTCAAATTCATAAAGCTTGCTGACTTTTACCCGGATCTGCTTGTCCGGTTCATGATGGTTGCAGATGACAACTTCCTGGTTTACCCGGATAGAGCCGTTATCCACTTTCCCCACGCCGATGCGTCCCACATATTCGTTGTAGTCTATGGTGCTGACCAGCACCTGGGTTCCCTCATCGGGATCTCCTTCAGGGGCAGGTATATAGCTGAGGATTGTCTCAAACAGCGGCTCCATGCTGGCTCCCGGTTCCGAGTAATCCATGGAGGCGATGCCGGTCTTTGCGGAGGCATATACAAAGGGGCAGTCCAGTTGTGCGTCGTCGGCGTCCAACTCCAGAAAGAGCTCCAGAACCTCCTCCACCACCTCGTCGGGTCTGGCTTCAGGCCGGTCAATTTTGTTGATGCAGACGATGACGGGAAGGTGCAGCTCGAGTGCTTTGCGGAGGACGAATTTTGTCTGGGGCATGGCGCCCTCAAACGCGTCTACCACCAGGATCACGCCGTTTACCATCTTCAGGACGCGTTCCACCTCTCCGCCGAAATCGGCATGGCCCGGAGTGTCGATGATGTTGATTTTTGTATTTTTATACATAACCGCAGTATTTTTGGATAGGATGGTGATGCCGCGCTCACGCTCGATATCATTGGAGTCCATGACTCGCTCCGCCACCTCCTGGCCCTCCCGGAATACGCCGCTTTGCTTTAACAGCTCGTCCACCAGCGTTGTTTTTCCGTGATCGACATGGGCAATAATTGCAACATTTCTTACATCTTCTCTTTTCTGTCTCATATCTGTCTTCTCCCTGTCCGCTGCTGCGGACACCATAACTATACGCAAATTTCAAACTGAAACAGTATAGCACTTTTTTGTAACGGATGCAAGCATCGCGTTATTTGCCATAATATTTATTGACTTATTGCCTGTTTCAGAGGAAAATAAGGATATGGTGAAAAAAAAGCGCGAAATAACGCGACGAAAAAATGTACTAAACATCACTGGATTATTGTATAAATAATAGTGTCCCCCGACATGCGGCGGAACCTGTCGCGGGTATTACCGGAAAAAGTCTTAAGAATAAGAAGGGAGAACGAAGATGACAGATAAGGTAATTGAAAACAATCAGGTAACGGTGATGGGAGAGATTGTCAGCGGATTTTCTTACAGCCACGAAATATACGGGGAGGGCTTTTACATGGTGGATGTGAAGTGCAAACGCCTCAGCGAGAGCTTTGATATCATCCCTGTGATGGTCTCCGAGAGACTGATGGATGTTTCTGAGGATTACATAGGGGAACTGATCTGTGTAAACGGGCAGTTCCGCTCCTACAACCGCCATGAGGAGCGCAGAAACCGTCTGGTGCTTTCCGTATTTGCCCGGGAAGTGAGCTTCATTGAAGAAATGGAGGAGAGTTCCAAGACGAATCAGATCTTTCTGGACGGCTATATCTGCAAGGAACCTATTTACCGTAAGACGCCGTTGGGTAGAGAAATTGCCGATCTTCTGCTGGCTGTGAACCGCCCTTATGGGAAATCGGATTATATTCCCTGTATCTGCTGGGGGAGAAACGCGCGTTACGCCAACAATTTTCATGTGGGGGAGCGCTGTGAGGTCTGGGGCAGGATTCAAAGCCGTGAATATATGAAAAAACTGGATGAAGAGAATGTGGAGAGAAGAGTGGCGTTTGAGGTTTCCGTGAGCAAACTGGAATTGATGGAGGAAGAGAACTGACACTTTATTGCCAAATTCCCAAAAGTGTGATATTCTTACAGGAGCAAGCAGGTTTCAGAGCATATTGAGGAAGAAAACACCGGAAGGATGCGAGGTGCGCGATGGCAAAAGGATCGATATATATCTATGCGGGCGACGGCCGCGGCAAATCTCCTGCGGCAATCGGAAGGGCAGTTCAGGCTGCCGTGGAGGGAAAGCGCGTGGTTCTCATTCAGTTTCTGAAGGGAAAGGGGCTGAAGGACTCTGACTTTCTGCGGAGAATGGAGCCGGAGATCAAGCTGTTCCGCTTTGAAAAATCAGACGGAACTTACGAGGAGCTGTCGGATGACAAAAAGGCGGAGGAAGCCGTGAATATCCGCAACGGCATGAATTTTGCCAGAAAGGTTCTGGCTACCGGGGAATGCGACCTGCTCATTCTGGACGAGGTGCTTGGGCTTGTGGAAAAGGGAATCGTCTCCGTGGAGGATGTGAAGACGATGCTGGAGTGCCGGGAGGATACCAGTGTGATCCTGACGGGAATTAAACTGAACGATGAAATTTGTGTGCTGGCGGATGAGGTATCCAGAATTGAAACTGTAAAATTCAAAGTCTGGGACTGAATCCTGGCCTGTGCCGGTGAAACGGACAAAGGAAGGCTACAGGCTGGTGCAGATACAAAACAGGAGACGGAGGAGAAGAGATGGCGATTTTTAAAGGTGCAGGCGTGGCTATTGTCACACCCATGCGTGAGGACAGGACAGTCGATTTTGAACAGTTTACAAGGCTCCTGGAATTTCAGATTTCAAATGGAACAGATGCGATCATTGTGTGCGGAACCACGGGAGAGTCCTCTACATTGACACATGAGGAGCATCTGGAGGTGATAAGGTACTGCGTGGAGACGGTTGCGGGCAGGATTCCCGTGATTGCGGGCACAGGTTCCAACTGTACGGAGACGGCGATTTATCTCTCCACAGAGGCGGAGAAGATGGGAGCGGATGGCCTGCTTCTGGTGAGTCCCTACTATAACAAGGCGACACAGAAAGGCCTGTATGCGCATTTCAAGGCTGTGGCGGATGCTGTGAAGATCCCTATTCTGTTGTATAATGTTCCCAGCAGAACAGGATGTAACATTTTGCCGGAGACAATTGTGAGCTTGTGCCGGGATGTGGAAAATATTGTGGGTGTCAAGGAGGCAAGCGGCGATATCGGCCAGATTGGCCAGCTTGCGGCGCTGGCCGACGGGTGTGTGGATATCTATTCGGGGAACGACAATGAGATTGTACCCATTATGTCCCTGGGTGGTCTGGGTGTTATTTCCGTGTTGTCAAATATCGCGCCTGCCCAGACACACGAGATCTGCCAGAGCTATCTGGACGGTGACGCGAAGGAGAGCTGCAGGCTGCAGCTGAAGGCAATGGAGCTGTGCAAGGCGTTGTTCTGTGAGGTGAATCCGATTCCCGTGAAGAAGGCCCTGCAGTTGATGGGCATGGGTTCGGGAGTGTTGAGAAGGCCCCTGACGGAGATGGAGCCTGCCAATACAGAGCGTCTTGAGAAGGCGATGAAGACATATGGATTGCTTTGAGAGCCTTTGACAAAAGAGGGAAAGGTTTAGTATTGATATGACGAGAGTAATCATGCATGGCTGTAACGGAAGGATGGGACAGGTGATCAGCGGGCTTGCGGCAGAAGACGGGGAAGTGCAGCTGGTGGCCGGTGTGGATGTCTTTGATGACGGACATAATCCATATCCTGTCTTTTCAAATATCAGGGACTGTAGCCTGGAGGCAGACTGTATCATAGATTTTTCCACGGCAGGGGCCCTGGATGAGCTTCTGGACTACTGCGAGGAGCAGAGGGTTCCCTGTGTGCTGTGTACCACGGGATTAAGCGAGGAGCAGCTGCAGAGGGTTCAGCAGGTTTCAGAGCGTGTGGCTGTGCTGAGATCCGCAAATATGTCTCTTGGCGTCAATCTGCTGTTTGGACTGGTAAAGAAGGCCGCTGCCGTGCTTGCGCCTGCCGGTTTTGACATGGAGATTGTAGAAAGGCATCACAATCAGAAGATCGACGCGCCCAGCGGCACGGCGCTTGCGCTGGCGGATTCCATTAATGAGGAGCTGGATCGGGCCTATGAGTATGTATATGACAGAAGCGGCAGGAGGATGAAGCGTCCGAAGAAGGAGATCGGCATCAGTGCGGTGCGGGGCGGAACCATTGTCGGCGAGCATGATGTGATTTTTGCCGGAACGGATGAGGTGGTTACGATTTCCCATACAGCCTACTCCAGGGCCGTGTTTGCAAAGGGGGCGGTTCAGGCCGCGAAATTCTTGGCGGGAAAGCCTGCCGGGATGTATGATATGAGTAATGTGATAGAGGCAGTCCTTTCCTGAGGACTGCCTTTTGAAATCCTATTGCCTTTAGCGGGAGGTAGTTCCGCCGTTGCCGGTGCCTGTTCCAAGGGTGTTGCCGGTGCCTGTTCCAAGGGTGTTGCCGATGCCGCCGTTTACGCCGGTGCTGATTCCGTTGTTCATGCCTGTGCCGGTGCTGCCGTTAACGCCTGTGCCGATGCCGCCGTTAACACCTGTGCCGATCCCGTTATTCATCCCGTTGCCGGTTCCGATACCAGTACCGCTGCCGGTTCCCGTGCCGTTTCCGATGCTTCTTCCTCGGGTGCTTCCGGCATCATTTCCGGTGGAAGAATCAGGAACGGTGCTGCTGTTGTTCGAGTCGCTGCCGGTGAGGTCGTCGGTTACGTTGTCAATGCCGTCTGCAGCGTCGTTTACAAGGTCATCCACAGCGTCTCCGGCATCCTCCAGGAGAGAACTGCTGCTGCCGTCACCCTCCGTCACGGAATTGTTATTGCTGCCGTTATTGTTGTTATCGGAAGAGACGTTGTCATTATTTCCGGTGGAACTGCTGCTGTCGGAGGCATTGCTGCCGTTGCCGGACTCATTGGGTCTGGTGTCTGAGGATTCGTCCTGGGCGCCGGTTCCGGCCATACTGCCGGAATTGCCGCCGTCGTTTTTGTCGTTGCTCTTACATGCAGCCGCAAAGCATACATAGGTAAGGACAAGACCTAATACCAGGAGCTTTTTTGCTCCCGCAAATCGCCTGTTTTTTTTCATAGTTTCCTCCGTTCTGTCATAAGATAAACTTCTGAACCCACCAATCGCGGAATGCGGAATGGTTGAGTTGACAATAGTATGTGAAACAGGGAAAAAAATATGCAGAAAACAAAATGATAAAAAAGTGGAAGGAATGAATCAGATGGAATTCAGGCCATGCATAGATATTCACAACGGGAAGGTCAAGCAGATTGTTGGAGGCAGTCTGAGAGACGAGGGAGACCAGGCGCTGGAAAATTTTGTATCCGAACAAAATGCGGCGGATTTTGCCCGTCTGTACCGCAATGCAGGGATACGGGGAGGACATGTGATCCTGCTGAACGGTTCCGGGAGCAGCTATTATGAGCGGACAAAGGCGGAGGCGGTTTCGGCCCTCCGGGAATGGCCCGGCGGTCTGCAGGTGGGAGGCGGCATCACGGCTGAGAATGCGGCGGAGTTTCTGGAGGCTGGAGCGTCTCATGTGATTGTGACCTCTTATGTATTTCGAGATGGGAGGATATATCGGGACAGACTGGAAAAGCTGGTGGAGGCGGTGGGAAGGGACAGACTTGTCCTGGATTTGAGCTGCAGGAAGACCCGGGAGGGGTATCGGATTGTGACGGACAGATGGCAGAAGCTGACGGATGTTCGCATGGACGAGGCGCTGCTTGACAGCCTTTCCGACTGCTGTGATGAATTTCTGGTTCATGCGGTGGATGTGGAGGGCAGAGCCGATGGAATTGAGGAAGAGCTGGCTTCGCTTCTGGGAAACTGGGGAAAGAAATCTGTGACCTATGCAGGAGGCGTACACAGCTATAAGGATCTGGAGTTGTTGAGAAAGCTGGGAAAAGATCGTCTGAATGTAACGGTGGGGAGTGCGCTTGACCTGTTCGGAGGTGAATTGGAGTGGCAGAAGGTACTGAAAATATGCTGTTGAACAACTGCCAAATGGCGGAAAAACGATATATTTGTACAATGTACACAAGAAAATGCAATAATTTTCTCTGAAATATATAAGTTATTAATTTTGTCTTGGGGAAATGTTACAAAAATGTTAAATACTCATTGAAGTCCAGGGTTGCCTATGGTAAAATAATTGTATTCGTGTTTAACCGGAGGTGACTCTTTTTATGGGACGACAACGACATAAGCGTAAGAAACACCAGATGGTTATTCTTGCATCCGATGCGGTGGATGCGGGAATACAGCAGTTTCGGTATCGGCCGTGGATCCTGCGGACAGTGGTTTTGATTCTCTCTGCCTTGATCGGTGTGGCAATCGGCTATTTCTACTTTGAAAAGGATGTGTGGGCGGAGCGGGATCAGAAGACTTCCACCCAGCAGGAGCAGATTGACGCTCTTGAGAGGGACAAGGCTGAGCTTGAGAATGAGGTGGCTTCGCTGAATCAGACGATTCAGCTGTTGAGTGAGACGATCAATCAGAAGACGCAGAATGAGGCGCAGCTGACAGAACGTCTGGAAAAGCAGACTACACCTACGGAATTTCCGCTGACGGGCTCGGCAACCATGGAAGAGGCCGCGGAGGGGGATCCAATGTGTATCTTTACTGCTGCTGACGGGGCCATGGTAGTAGCCACCGCTGCGGGCACGGTTACGGCGGTCAACGATGACGGAGATTATGGCCATAATATCTGGGTGGATCATGGGAACGGATATGTGACGATATATCGGAATCCGGGAGAGGTAAAGGTAAAACAGGGAGAAAGGGTAAATCAGGGAACCACGCTGTTCCTGGTTACCGGCGAGGACAGCAAGCTGGGCTATCAGATGATGAAGGACGGGGTTTATATTGATCCGATGGAAATGCTTGCGATCAACGGTTAATTGCAGAGGGGTTTGTAAATTATGCCGCGGAAGCGGCAAAAAGGTGAGGAGGACATATGAAAACAAATAAGGAAATCAGAATCACAACGATCATCGGAAAGGGATCCGAGTGCAACGGCGACTTCAGCGCCCAGGGATCCGTGAGGGTGGACGGAAGTATTTTGGGAAATGTAAACGTTTCCGAAACCCTTATCATAGGGGCGTCCGGCTGCATCAACGGCGATATTTCCGCACAGACTGTGATCATCGGCGGCGAGGTGGTCGGCAATGTTCATGTGACTGAGAGGACAGAACTGACCTCTACGGCCAGACTGCTGGGAGATATCACCACAACACTGATTGTCATTGATGAGCATGCGGTATTCCAGGGAAGATGTGATATGAATCAGGATGTGAGTTCCAAGAGGAGCAAACCGAACCCCAGGGCGCTCAGAGCCGGGAAGAAATCCGCAAAGGCAGCGATTGAGGAAGCGCTCAGAGAAGTGGAAGCTTCGGACAAAAATGATGCTCTCGCAGAGAACGACAGCATTGCAGTGGGACAGGATATTCTATAAAGAAGAGTGCCTTGCACGCTTGCGAGATTTGCTTCGCAAACTCGTGAATGCACGCGCAGACTGCGCATTATCAGAATAAAAATGGGGCTGTGACCCGGCCTGAGTTATTCAGCCGGTGTCACAGCCCCTGTTGTATTGTGGTTCATGCGTTCAAATACCATGTCATAGCCGTCGTTTCCATAGTTCAGAGAACGATTGACGCGGCTGATGGTTGCGGTGGACGCGCCGGTTTTTTCTGCGATTTCCAGATACGTTTTGTGGTTCTTGAGCATGGCGGCTACCTCAAACCGTTGGGAAAGAGAGAGCAGCTCATTTACCGTACACAGATCCTCAAAAAAAATGTAGCATTCTTCTCTGCTCTTCAGGCAGAGAATAGCGTCGAACAGGGAATCCACAGATTCGTTTCTGATCTTTTTGTTCATCGTAGCACCTCGCCGTTTCCTTTTGCGCTGTAACGCTGTACAGCCTGACCGAAATTATTTTATCATATTAAAGTTGTAAAGTAAAGATTGAAGTTTCTGAAAAGAAAGTGTTGTCATGTAGTATTGAATACTATATAATGTATGTTATAGGAGGGAGTTATTGTATGACGATCGACAATGACAATTTACTGAACAGCATTCTGGAAAGCCTGGATCGAATAGAGTATGTGAGTCCGGAGGACATTCCCGATATAGAATTGTACATGGACCAGGTGACTACCCTTATGGACAGCAGGCTTCGTTCCACGGCGCGGTATCCGGGGGAGGACAAGATACTGACGAAGACCATGATCAATAATTATGCGAAAAATGATCTGCTTCCTCCGCCGGTGAGAAAGAAATATTCCAAGGAGCATGTGCTTCTGCTGATATTTATCTATTACTATAAGGGGATTCTCTCCATCAGTGATATCCAGACGCTTTTGAAGCCTGTTACGGACAGGTTTTTCCGCTGCGGTGAATCCTTTGGGCTGGAGGAGATCTACAGGGAGGCCTTTGGCCTGGAGCGGCAGCAGATAGAGGCGCTGAAGGCGGATGTGGCGGAAAAATTCCGCGTGGCGCAGCAGACTTTTGAAGATGCGCCGGAGGACAGCAGAGATTTTCTGAAAAAATTTGCATTTATTTGTACGCTGAGCTTTGACGTCTATGTAAAAAAGCTGATGATTGAGAAGATGGTGGATCAGCTGACAGGAGAACAGGTAAAACAGGGCGCACAGAAAAAGTCCCACACGTCGGATCCTGCCTGAAAACCATGAATACCCGGTCACTTTTCGGAGTGGGACGGGTTTCTTTTTGGAACCTTTCCTGCGGATGGCTCATAAAATAGAGCATCACTGAAAAGGGAGGTTTTTATGAAGGGGTTGTTTTTGAAAAGGATGGGGGCAGCATGTCTCACCGCAGTGCTGGCAGCGACGGTCATGACAGGGTGCGCAGCGGACGGAGCAGGTCAGTCGGGCGGACAGACCAAGGTAGTGTTGAATGAGGTGGCTCATTCGATTTTTTATGCGCCCATGTATGTGGCCATTGAGGAAGGGTACTTTGCCGAGGAGGGAATTGAGCTGGAGCTGGTGACCGGATTCGGGGCAGATAATTAGTCAAAGACAAAACCACGGAAATTTACACCACAAACCTCTTTACCGGTTATCTCAATACTTTCGATTAACTGATGCCAGAATATTTGCTTGTTTGCATCAGTCAGACAGCGGTAGGTATCCTGAAAATTACTGTCAAGCATATGACCGATATGGGAATAATCCATTTTCTGCTGTTTCTGCCCCTCATCCAGAGATTTCAATTCTGCTTCCAGGCGTTCGTATTCCTCGTTATAATACTCAAACTCAACGCGACCTTTCTGAAACAGCAGGTTTAAACGGCTGATTTCAGCATTTATAGCGGCACGCGACCTTTTCTTTGTCTTTGGCTTTTCGGCGGCTCGTACGGCCTCTGAGCGGGCAAGAAAGCGGTTGTATTCCTCCGTCAGGTTCTGCAGGAGGTACTGCTCCAGCAGATTTTGGCTGAGCTTATGCGAGTAACTGCATTTGTGATTCATTGCCCAATTATTGCATCTGTAATAACAGTAAGACCGCTTTTCTTTTGTTTTTCTATTGATAATACTTTGGCACCCGCATCCGGAAAGGAGATTACCGCATTCGGGGCAGCGGATCATGCCGGAAAAGAAGTAGATTCGTCCGGAAGGTGCCTTTCGAATGTTTTGCGCGTTGATGGATTGGATCTCAGCCCATTGTGCAGGCGTAAGGTAAGCGGGGCAGTAGTGATCGTTATCTCGGTATTTTCCGACATAAAATTCACTGTTCATCATTGTGCGCAGCTGGGAGTAGGTAAAATCAATGTGGAAGGTATCCCGCATGTATTTTACCGCGGCGCTCTTGCATTTGTGCAACAAAATATATTGGTAAAATGCAGTTACCATGTGTTCGGTCTCGGGATCCTTTACCATGCGGCCGTCAATAATCCGGTATCCAAAGCCTACGTTTTTATCACCCCAGACAAGGCGGCCATTGTCGATCATATTGTTGACAGTAAATTTTATACGTTCTGAGGTAGTATCTACTTCATTCTGTCCGATGGAGAGCATGATATTAAGATTCAGACGTCCATCCCTTGTCTCCATGTTCATTTGCGGTTCGGCAACGGCGATCCAGCGAACATTATGAGCATCCAGGATATCCTGTACTTTGTAAAAATCGGACACGTTACGGAACCAGCGGTCCATCTTCCAGAACAGGATAATATCCAGCTTATCGCGCTGAACGTCCCGGAGAAGATCGTGGATAGCCTTTCTTTTTTTCAGTTCCTTCCTGGCGGTCTGACCTTTATCAGCATATATGCCGATCACACTCATGCCATGATCGGCGGCATACTTTTCCAGGTATTCCTGTTGGGCCTGCAGAGATTTGCCGTGCATGGCCTGCTCGGAAGTGGAAACACGGATGTAAATGGCGCATCGAAGAATCTTGTCATTCATGGTATTATTCTCCTGAAATGTTGAAAAGGAGATAAGCTGATAGTATTTCTGGTGTGTACCAGGAAATGTCTATCAGCTTTTTCTCATGTCAATATTGTCTATTAGAAATATAGTTTCATTCAGGAAAGCAGTTTTGCAATATGGATGCTGAGATCCTGATAGATACATACAGGGATATTATCGTCGAAGCTGTACTGAAGGGTCTCCTCATTGCGTTCAAAATCGTATACATTGACGGTGCGGAGCCGGGGATTCACGATCCAGTATTCCCGCACACCCGCGGAGCGATATTTGAAAAGCTTGATGCCGTAGTCGATCCGCTCCGTGCTGGGAGATACGATTTCTATGATCCAGTCAGGCGATCCGCTGCAGCCATACTCATTCAATTTTCCTTCATCGCATATTACGGAGATATCAGGCTCAACATAGTTCCTGTCATCCGAATTTATGAGTACGGCAAACGGAGCGGGATAGACCTTACAGCGCCCACCATGGGAATCAATGTACTGTCCGATGACCTTGGTGAACTGGCTGACAAGCTCCTGATGAATTCGTTTTGGCGGAGCCATCATATACATTTGCCCGTCGATCAGCTCTGCACGCTGGCCTTCCGGTAAATTATAGATATCTGCAACGGTGTAAGCCGTTTCTCTTGATAAATCCATAAGCAGCTCCTTTCAGAACTTGATTTTTGGTTGCGTACAGCCTTATTAATCGTTAATTTGGCTTTTCAAAACAAGAGTTGGTTCGAGGAAAAGTACATCATTTCCTAATTGTAAACTGATTCCATATTCATCTTTATATGCAGAAATGGCCTCTGATAACAGATTTTCTGTGATTCCCAATTTATCAGCTATTTCCGTGATATCTTTATATCCACTCTTTAGTAGATAGGCTATTGTTTTTAAATCCGCCAGATTGTGATGTAATACCTTCCTGGCTTTTCTTTCCTGCTTGGAATTATTGCCGATCCTTTGATCCAATATGTTTCCTGTATTCTCCTGGCTATGTATAATTTCTTCCGCGAGAACACAAGCTTTCTCTGCGGTGGTTTCTATGTCCTGGTTCAATCCGATACAATTGCCACATATCAGTCCCTTTGCCTGAGATTCAAATGGGACGTTTTCTACAACGTGCAATCCGATGTCATCAGCTTTTTGCAACCATTGTTCGTACAAATTCATTCTCTTGGATCACTCCTGTTTTTTCTTATCCTTCGCCATTTGTTTTATCAGCATGGAATCCCTTTCCATTTTTTCAAGCTCTTCATCAGTAATTTGGGAATCATTATGGGCAGCTTTGACAGCAAGATAATCGGTGTCTTCCTTAACATACCTGGGAACTTCTGTCAGTTCCTTTACTCTTTCTGTGGCAACATGCTTCCCTATGTCATTGAGTTGTTCGTAATACTGTATGATTTTGGGAGATTCGTCTTTTGTATGTTCTTTTTTTTCCCAGCCCATTAAATAACATGGTGAACAATTCAAAATTTCTCCATAAGCACACATGTAATCATATGGTATACTTTTTATGCTTCCACGCTCATATCTTTGGGCTGTAGCTTCGGTCACTCCTAACTTTTCTGCTATTTGTGCTAGAGTAATCCCCTTTTCTATTCTCCGTTCATGTATCCTTTCGTTCCAGATAGCCATTTCATCACCTCGCTCTGCATCTAAATAGAAAATAACATTTTCTTACGCAAATTGCAATAGATATTGTGCAAAAAAATAAAAAACTTACAAATTCCGCAAAAAAATGTTGACACATATAAAAGATGGTGCTATCGTAAACTTACGAAATCAGAAAGAAAGGGGTTGATAATTTGGAGCAGGTACAAAAATACAGAGTAGATGTTGTTGAGTTAAAAAAAATCATGGTGGAGCAGAATCTTGATAAAATCGTTGATTTATCAGCTGCATCAACAGTAGACAGAAACACCTTGTCTAAGGTTATAAGTGGAGATGTTAAGCCCTCAACCACTGTTATTGAAAAACTGATGTCAGCTTTGCATATTCCACCAGAAAAAGCAGGAACAATTTTTTTTAGTATAAACTTACGAAAAACGTAAGAATTGACGAGCAGGAGGTGAGAAAGAATGCAAACAGTTATAGTGGCGGCAATTGTTTCCGCAGTAACATCAATAATTACAGCAGCCTTTGTTACGTTTTTAGGCTGCTGTTCGTTCAGGGTCTATATGGAGAAAGAAATGAACCGTGTTGGAGAAGCAATAATTGAGCAGGCCAAGGAATCAATTCGGAACACATACCTTAACAAATGATCTGCCAAAAGGAGAGAGTTTAGTAACTCCTTTTTGAATGGATATCTTGCCCACAGGCCAATATGCAGACAAATCTTTGTAAAAAGGATGTGTAAGAAATTTTTCATACTGTGTTTGGTCATGCAGGTATTCTAAGTAAGTAATAGTGAGCAGTCCCAAGCGTGATAAGGACTCTAAGGATACGGACAAAGAAAAGATGTCTCCATATGGAACTTCCAAAAAAATGTGTTCCGGGAAAGTAGAACCGCCGATGCTGCCAGGAATTGGTATACGGTATTGGCAAACCGGCAAACCTGGAACCGAATCATTCTTAAAGAGGGCAATGATTTTAGCATCCAATGGGGACATTTGCTTAATTATCTCCGAAAAGGATGGGTGGATGAAGGCGGAGAAATCAGCATTCATTGAATTACTTATCAGGGAAATAAACATATTGCGTAATTCCGTCTCAAGGAAGCAGTATTTTGAATTATCCAATGCCTGGGCCGTTACTTGCAAGGAAGGAGCAACAAGCTTGTCGGTAGGGATACAGGCAATGGAAGATTCAAGCTGATCGCGGTATTGATTTAAGGCATATTCCGTTTCTATTCGTTTTTTTTCTGCAAGAAAAGAAAATTTGTGAAATATCAAATACCAGATATCGGCAAATGTGGTTCCGGCCGCTTCGGTAGGTTTGTCAGTCAAATTTTTAATTGCATTGTCAACGGAAGGAGGCAGATTTGCATTATTCAAAGGATTGTTTGTGAAGTTTTCGCTCATATATTTTCTCTTTTCTAATATACTCGGTCACGGCAGTGACCTGTACAAACAGTATAAAGCGGAGGAGGAAAAAGCGCAAGAAGATATTATCAAAGAAGTAACGTTATTAGAGATCAGCCCAAAGGGCAGATCAGAAGGGAGGAGAAAATATCTTCAGGAAAATATTAGAGGAATTACATACAATCAGCAATTCGGTTCAGGTAATTGCCGATGCATATAGGCCAATAGAAGTGGATACCGGAATAAAGCTTATAACATGTGAGACCACTTGGCCCACTCAGAGAACGCTAATTTCATTCGAAATGGACGGCCACGGTTGGAGGAAACTTCAAAAATCAAAGGAGTTTGCAGTTTTTCTTGAGAAGCTGCAGGAATGCCAAAAAAGAGATATCCTGCGGAACCAGAAAGACCATTGATATTGATGGGAAAGGAGTAGGAGGAAAGAAATGTTGAAGTGGTGGCAGAAACTCACCTATGTGGTAACAATTTTTTTGTTCTTGATACTTCTGGGAATGAAGATAGCAGTTTGGATAAAGTTCATGGCCTTGTAAGTGGCTGTGTAACATGAAAGTGATCAGGATGAGCCATTAATGGGGTTATTGCGGAAAAAGCGACAAGAAGTACAAGCAGATATACATACATTGTAGAGGAGGGCTGAGCATGGAAGGGAAACTTAAGGTGCCTGAAGGCGTTGGAAAACGAATGTGGGACATAATGATCAAACTCCTTGCAGAGCAGGAGGGAGTGGAGATACAGTACACAATTGTCCCGAAGGAAAGCGTGGATGAAAATACAGATAGTGATAAAACCGCGTAAGCGGTTTCCTGTCGGACAAGCCATTAAAAATCAAGAAAGGAAGGAACCACAGATGATTGAAAAAGAAGAGATCGCTTACATCATCCAG
>CAJUJU010000008.1:80855-81884 GCA_910586835.1 uncultured Acetatifactor sp. | reverse complement strand
CTTTCTTGCCACTTGAAAATAAAAATACAACCACATAATCTGATTTCATGGGAATTTATCAGATCCTATATGCATTTACTCAGACAAAACACCAAAGTTATGATAAAATATTAGGGATTTGAAATTGACAGATAAGCCTTTTAAATAATAAAATAGTTTGGAAGCTTATAGAGAAAAAAGAACTTACCCGAAGGTAAAAGATTATGCAGACAGCAAATGAACTTATTTTGTCCTTAAGTAAGCTGCATACGACAGAGTTGGGGGCTGTCCGTATCAGAAAAAATTTGAGCCTGGAAACGGAGGATGTGGTGGAATGGTGCAAAACAAAAATCAGCCTGCCTGACTCGGTTATCACAAGAAAAGGCAAAAACTGGTATATTGAAACAGGGAATTGTGTCATAACAGTTAATGCATACAGCTACACCATCATTACGGCTCACAAGTTGAAGCCGTCAGGCCAAGCCATTCCGCAATAATTTTCACATTCTCGTCCACCGGCTTTGTACCGTCTACCCGTAACATGGGAACAGGCTGGTCAAGAGAACGAATCCATTCTTCAACTGTATTTTCCGGCCTGGATTCCACGAGGGCAAAAAAGTTCTCTTCCTGTTCCTGCAAGTCCCCGCCCGGCAGCATTCTGCTGCCGAATTTCCGGAGGGAACGCTCTCTGACCCGCCTGAGCCGGATTTCTCTTGGAACTTCAACCAATACAATAGAATGAAAAAAAGGAATGACATCATTTCCGTAATTTCCCTTTACGGAAGCAAATATGAAGTTCTCACATTTATGGATTTCATCAAGCAGAAGCTTCTCCACTTCCTGACGTGAGCGGGGGGCAGCATAAAGATAGCGTGAATCCGTTTTGGGGAAATACAAGTCCTCGTTGTCAATAAATCTGAAGTTCAGTTTTTCCGCAAGAACCTTTCCCAACGTGCTCTTTCCGGAGCCATTCAAACCGCACAAGACAATTCCCATACCCATACTTTTCTCACCGTTTTTTCTAAATATACCATGATTTTGTGCGCTTCA
>CAJUJU010000008.1:0-80755 GCA_910586835.1 uncultured Acetatifactor sp. | reverse complement strand
GCGCACATGGAATCAAAAGTTGACTCAATGCCCTTGCGAGTCAACATTATACCATGATTTCGTGCGCTTCAGCGCACATGGAATCAAAAGTTGACTCAATGCCCTTGCGAGTCAACATTATACCATAAATTGCTCCGCAATTTACGGTAGATGGCCATTCGGCCGCTTTCTGCCTTGAATAAGCACATTATACCATAAATTGCTCCGCACTTTACGGTAAATGGTCATTCGACCGATTTGTTCTGAATCAATATATATTTAAAAGGGAATTTTGTCAAGCATGCCGCCCCGTCTGGAACCTTCGGCTCGGTTGTAAATGTCTGTACGGTATGCTACAATGAAGGAACAAAATGGAAATAAACAGGGAGGACGGAGCAATTATGAAAAATACAGGAAAAATAGCGCAGAGCCTGTTTTTGACAGGGGCGGTGACACTTGCATTGACGGGCTGTGGAGATAAGAGTCCTCTTGACCCCGGGGATCCGGTATCCTTAACAGTATGGCATTACTATAACGGTTCCCAGCAGGCAGCCTTTGACGCGCTGGTGGAGGAATTCAACGACACAGTGGGAAGGGAAAAGGGGATATATGTACAGGGCTTCAGTCAGGGTTCCGTCTCTGATCTGGAGACGGCAGTGAGGGATTCCATTCAGGGTAAGGTGGGAGCAGACACCATGCCGGATATTTTTTCCTCTTATGCCGATACGGCCTATGAGGTGGAACAGGCGGGAGCGCTGGCCAATCTGTCCGATTATCTCAATGAAAAGGATCTGGAGAGATATGTGGAGTCCTATATTCAGGAGGGCTGTATTGCCGCGGATGGGACATTGAGGATCTTTCCCACGGCAAAGTCCACAGAGATCATGATGATTAATAAGACGGATTGGGAAACTTTTGCGGAGGCTACGGGAGCTTCCCTGGAGAATTTGCAGACCCTGGAAGGCGTGGTTGCCGTTGCACAGACCTATTATGAATGGACGGACAGCCTGACTCCCGATGTGGCGGGTGACGGAATGGCATTCTACGGCAGGGATGCCGTTGCCAACTATTTTATAATTGGGATGCGGCAGCTGGGGACGGAGATTTTTCAGGTGAAAAACGGTCAGCTGACGCTGAATGTGCCCAAAGAGGAAATGCATCGGTTGTGGGAGAATTATTATGTGCCCATGGTGAAGGGGTATTTCGGGGCTTATGGCTCCTTCCGCTCGGATGATGTGAAAACAGGAGATATTCTGGCCTATACGGGATCCACCTCCTCTGCAATGTATTTTCCGAATCAGGTAGAACTGGATGCCAGCAGTTATCCCATCGAATATATTGTGATGGCGGCTCCTGTGTTTGAGGGCGGGAAGCCTTGTGCCGTACAGCAGGGCGCAGGTATGGTGGTCAGCAAGTCTGACAAAAAGCATGAATATGCGGCGGTGGAGTTTCTGAAGTGGTTTACAGAGGCGGAGAATAATCTGCGCTTTGGTTCTGTTGCCGGATATCTGCCGGTGCTGAAGGAAGCAAATACCAGGGAAAAACTGGATCAGGTGATCGCGGAGCAGGAGCTTTCGGTTGCGCCCAAGACATACGATTGTCTGACTGCGGTTTTTGCACAGATGGATGAGCTGGAGCTCTATACCAATAAGAGCTTTGAAAACGGTTCCGCTGCCAGAAAGGTACTGGAATACAACCTTGCAGATAAAGCGGCTGCAGACCGGGCGGAGGTAGTACTTCTGTTGGAACAGGGAAAGAGTCTGGAGGAAGCATCCGCAGCGTATGTGACGGAGGAATCCTTTGAGGAATGGTATAATGCTTTTTGTGAGGTGCTGCGGGAGGCGGCAGGAGTGTAAGCTTTCATGCATGGCGTTTGCGGATTAGCCGAAATGCCGTAAACAACGGGTGAAGAATGTTATAATCAGGGGTATGAATTTGAAATGAAGGGAACGAATCAGAAAAGGAAAAAGGCGACAATATTCAGATTCTTTTTGATTCCGCTGATTGGTATCATGTTGGTTCAAAGCCTTATTACCATAGGCACTCTGGTAGTCAGAAGAACTACCGGGATGCTGGAGGCATATGCCGGCGGAATGATGAACCGGATGGTGGAAAACAGAAAGGTAATTCTGCAAAACGACATGAACCAGCGATGGGCATCTGTCTATGAGAAGGAAGCGCTTTTGAACGGAATTCTGGAGCAGTTTCTCCAGGAAAAGGGAGTGGAACTGGGGGAACTGCTCCGGTCTGATGAGATGAAAAATGAACTGCTGGAGCTGATCTTTCCCGAATGTCTGAGTATCCTGCAGAACAATTCCACATCCGGTATTTTTGCAATTCTGGCGGGATCGGATATGCAGGCGGCAGCAGCCATGGACGGATTTTATATCAGAGATTCCGATCCGGATACAAATCCTGTCAATTACAGGGATCTGCTGATGGAGAGGGGAAACAAGCGCCTGTCCCGGGAGTGGAATATTCCGTTGGATACCTGTTGGACCACTCATTTCCAGATGGAGGGTCAGGGGCGGAATGCCGCTGACGATTATTTTTATGAGCCCTGGAGAGGAGGTGTGGAATACCCGGATGCGGATACGTTGGATCTGGGATACTGGTCCATGCCTTTCTCTCTGGAAAAAAGCATGGAGGATTCTTACCAAATGATTACCTACTCTCTGCCGCTGCGGTATGAGGGACAGGTATACGGTGTGCTGGGAGTGGAGATTTCCGCAAAAAAACTCAGCGAGTATTTTCCGGTGACGGAGCTGAACGATTCTCAGCAATCCGGGTATATGCTGGGTATCATGCAAGAGGATGACAGCTATTTGCCCCTGTTGGGGAAAGGAGTTCTCTATAATCTGATTCGTTCCGGGGAAGGCAGTTTCAATTTGCAGGAAACAAGGTATGACAGTCTGTCGCTTGTGTCGGATGTCCGGCTGAAGAAGCAGAAGATTTATGCGGTGGTCTGCCCCCTGAAGCTGTACAGCAATAATGTGCCCTATGAAAATACGGAATGGGTGCTGATTGGGCTGAATACGGAGGAGGATTTGTTCGGAATGAGCCACAGGCTCTATGTATGGATGGTGGCTGCAGTTCTGATCGGTTTGGCCTTCGGTGTTGTAGGGATTTATTTTCTGGTAAAACATCTTACCAGGCCGGTTCAGCAGCTGATGGAGTGTATCAGCAAGGGAAAGGTTGGCCTTCAGGAGTTCAGGCTATCCAACATCCGCGAGATAGATTCCCTGTATGATGTGGTGAATGATCTGACGGACCGGCAGAAGGAGACGGAAAACATTATTCTGGAGGAAAAGGAGCGGTACAGGGTAGCGTTGGAGTTTTCCAAGGATATCTATTTTTCTTTTGATTTCAGAACCCATATCCTCGATATTGTAAACCATGAGGTTATGAACGGGCACTGGCAGTGCAAGGAATATGATACCGGCTTTATCAATCCGGAATTCATTTATGAGGCGGATCGGGAAAGTGCAATTGCCACGCTGAACAGTAAAGCCGATAAGCTTTACGCTGAGTTTCGGGTGAAATGGCCCGTCAGCGTGGATTATGTCTGGGTGGCGCTTTCAGGTAAGGTGGTCTATGACACCGACGGCAGGCGGTGGAAGCTGGTTGGAAGTATCCGGGACATCCAGGAACAGAAGGAGAAGGAAGAGGAGCAGCTTCGGAAAAATACGATGGACGGCGTCACGGGTCTTTATGGCTTCAGCGCCGGAATGGATCGTTTGCAGGCATGCCGCAGCCGACGTCCGGACGGCGTCATGATCAATCTGTTCCTGAATCATCTGAAGGAGAGCAACGAGAAAAACGGTATTGTGTTCGGGGACATGATCCTGGAAGAAATGGGAAATCTGGCCCGCAGGTGCTGCGGTGAGCTCATGGAAAGAACCGGATGCGAGACGGTTGCCCTGCGGCTTGACGGCGATGAGTTTGTGCTGTGGCTGGAGGGCAGAACCAGAGAGCAGGCTTCCGGTTTTGCGGAGAATCTGCTGAATAAAATAGCGGCTGCTTTCCACGGAGATGTGTTCAGTGTGGATGTTCACATGGGACTGGTTCATACGATAGAGAAGGAGACCTCGGAGAGGCTGATTCGCATGGCTAAGCAGGCTAGAAGCCAGGTGGTTCCGGGGATTACGGGACAATATATCTTTTACGGCGATTTTTCCGGGAAAGAATCGGAAAATCTTCCTGCTTTGCAGGGACGTGAGATCAACAGCCTGCACTACAATGAGGATGTGAGTCTGGTGTCCCTGGCGCTGAATTTGTTTGGCTGGGGTGCTGATTTCCATGCGAAAATGCTGCTGATGATCCGCAAGATCGGCCGATTTTACGGGGCGGATGGAGTGCTGGTGTCAGTGCTGCAGCCGGACTTCAGTTCTAATTATCTGGAATATCAATGGCATGACAACGGAGAAAACGTTGTCCGTATTGTGAGACAGTATAAGGAGGATGAAAGGGAAAGCTTTTACAAATGGCTTGACAGAAGAGAAATATTGTATTTTACGTCTCAGGACAGCTGCCGGGAGGAGGTTCAGCATTTTCTGAGCGTTTCTCCGGGGCAGAGGGGTGTTGTGCTGCCTATGTATGACAGCGGGAATTACATGGGGAATATGTGTGTCCTC
This sequence comes from uncultured Acetatifactor sp., assembly GCA_910586835.1. Taxonomy (GTDB): domain Bacteria; phylum Bacillota; class Clostridia; order Lachnospirales; family Lachnospiraceae; genus Acetatifactor. The sequence continues at coordinate 76,142 of CAJUJU010000008.1, read as the reverse complement.
GGGTTGGAGCCGGAGCTTTTGGAGGACATTGGGGAATATCAAAATCTGGAGGAGATTGGCAGGGTAATACAGGGGCAGCTGAACCAGCAGCAGCACGATATGGCCAGCCAGGCGAAGTCGGACTTCCTGTCACGGATGAGCCATGAGATCCGGACGCCTATGAACGGTATTATAGGAATGGCGGCTATCGCCCTGCAGCAGGGTCAGAACCAGGAAAGGATGACAGAATGCCTGCAGAAGATACAGTCTTCTTCAAATTACCTGCTGGGACTGATCAATGATATTCTGGATATGTCGAAAATTGAGAGCGGTAAAATGAAGTTGCAGCCGGACAATTTCAGCATGCGGGAAATGATGGATACCATCCGGGAGCTGATAACCCCCCAGGCTGCGGCCAAGGGAATCGACTTTGTGCAGGATGTCCGGCTGACGCAGGATTGCTTTATGGCGGACAGAATGAGAATCAGCCAGGTTTTGATCAATCTTCTGGGCAATGCCGTAAAGTTTACGCCCGCAAAGGGCAGAGTGACCTTGACGGTGCGGGAGGAGGAAGGGGACAAACAGGAAACCCTCGTATTTTTTTCGGTGCGGGATACGGGAGTTGGGATTGCCCGGGAGGATCAGGAAAGGGTATTCCGTTCCTTCGAGCAGGTTGGTGCAAATCCGTCCAAACAGCAGGGCACAGGCCTGGGACTTTCCATCAGCAACCGCCTTGTTCAGATGATGGGGAGCAGCATTCATCTGGAAAGCGAGCCGGGGGAGGGCAGTACCTTCAGCTTTACCATTCCTCTTGAACCCGGCGTAGAGGCAGAGGCCAAAGAGGAGGAAGAAGAGATTTCCTTTGAGGGCTTCCGGGTTCTGGTGGTGGAGGATAATGAGCTGAACGCGGAAATTGCGGAAAGCCTTCTGGAGGAGCGGGGTTTTCAGGTGGAGTGTGTCTATGACGGAGCCCAGGCAGTGGAGCGTATCCGCCTGACGGAGCCGAACACATATGACGTGATTTTGATGGATATCATGATGCCGGTCATGGATGGTCTGGAAGCTACCCGTACCATCCGGGCCATGGAGCGTGAGGACTGCCATACCATACCCATCGTGGCAATGTCGGCAAATGCCTTTGACGACGATCTGAAAAAATCCGTGGAATGCGGAATGAACGGACATTTATCCAAACCCGTAGAGGTGGAAAAGCTGTACAGGATGCTGCGGAAAGTACTGCGCGGATTGTAACGGCCAAGGAAAATACGGGGTCAGGGATTTTCGCTTCGCCGGAACTGGGAAGGCGTCATGTGCATATATTTCCGGAAGGTGCGGTTGTAATAGCTGATGTTGTCGAACCCTGTCTGCAGGGCGATCTCCCCGATTCTGGCGTCGCTTCTGCGCAGCAGCTCCGCACTCATGCTGACCCGGTAAAAATTGATATATTCTACCGGAGACATCCGGGTCATGGACTTGAAGAAACGGCATAAGTGCCCTTCGCTCAGGTGAAACTGCAGGGCCAGGTCTCTCAGGGAGACAGGTTCTTCGTAATGAATCCGGATGTATTCGATGATGGATTTGACAAGACTGATCTGGTAGTCGGAATGGGTTCCGGCTGCCTTTTCTTTTTGCAGGGCATGTCGGCAGCAGTGATACCACGCCTCACAGAGTCTGGCCTTGATCAACAGCTCATAGCCGTAATCCTTCTGAAGAAACAGGGTATGAATTTCATTCAGCAGTCGGCGTATCTCTCTTTCCCAGCCTCCGTTTTCCGTCCGAATCAGAGGAAAGAGAGTGTCCTGACGAAGAACCGGATCCAGATACTGCTGCTGAAGGGTGTCACAGACAGAACTGTTCAACAGGTTGGGATGAAAGACCAGGGCAAAAAAAGAGAAGGGTTTGCCCGCTTCACAGGTGACCAGGTGGATCTGGTTTGAGGGAATAAAGGCGATATTTCCCGCCGTAATGAGGATAAGCTCATCGTTCAGGTGAAGCTCTCCGGTTCCTTCCGTCACCACCAGAAATTCATTTTCTTCATGCCAGTGACAATAGATCCGTTCCTGTAAACTGCAATCGGAGACAATGTCATAGATGGTCATGGGAAACAGGACATTTCCATGTTTTGTCTGCTCCCGTAGCTTCAGAAACTGTTGTTCCATGTCTGTACCCTTTCTTTTCTTTCCTCAGATATCAAAATCGTGTTAATTTTCATCAATTTACAGCAAGACTTTTTCTGAAAAAGTCACTATAATACAAATATAGCAGACAGAAGATGCATTTGCAATGCCGGACAGAGAAAGTGCGGTTCGTAAAGGCTGGGCCTTCTGAAGGAGAGAAGGATTGTCTTGCCGCGGCAGTTGTCTGTGGAGGAGAATGTCTGCACAGGGAAAGGAGAAGAAAGATGAGGTTTACGGAAGTAGAGAACGGATTGCTGGTAAGGCGTCAGAATGAAAAGCTTCGGATAGAGGCGTGGGGAACCAATGCGCTTCGTGTCCGGGCAACGAAGTACACGGATTTCACCGGCAGGGACTGGGCGCTGGAAGAGGAAGTCAAGGGAGAAAAGAGACAGGCCAGGATTACGATTCATGAGGATCGGGAGGCCTTTGTGGAGAACGGCAGAATCAGCGTGCGGGTCAATTCCGCAGGAGTTCTGTTCTTCTACAGGGACGGTAAGCCTGTTCTTTCGGAATATCAGAGAGATTACGCGGGTACGGAGAGCGGCGAGAGCAGATGCCTGAAGATTCTCAGCAGGGAATATAAGGCTATTATAGGGGGAGACTACTCTTTGACGGTTCGTTTCGAGAGCCGGGACGAAGAAAAGATCTTCGGCATGGGACAGTATCAGCAGCCTTATCTGGATTTGAAGGGCTGCAGCCTGGAGCTGGCACAGAGAAATTCCCAGACATCCGTTCCCTTTGCGGTATCCAGTCTGGGGTATGGTTTTCTGTGGAATCATCCGGGAGTCGGCAGTGCCGTTTTCGGGAAAAACTATACCGAGTGGACGGCCAGAGCAACGAAAGAACTGGATTACTGGATCACGGCGGACGAAAATCCCGCGAAGATTGTGGAAAATTATACAGAGGTGACGGGAAGAGCGCCCATGATACCGGAAGGCCTGCTGGGCTTATGGCAGTGCAAGCTTCGCTACCGCACTCAGGAGGAAGTGCTTTCCGTAGCCAGGGAGTATAAGCGGCTCCAGATTCCTCTGGATGTGATAGTCATCGACTTTTTCCATTGGACCAGACAGGGAGACTGGAAGTTTGACTCTGAATATTGGCCGGATCCCAAAGCAATGTGCGACGAGCTTCACGCCATGGGGACAAAGGTGGTGGTTTCCGTCTGGCCCTCCGTGGATAAGAAGAGCGAAAATTTTGCCGAGATGCAGGAGCTGGGTTATCTGATCCGGACAGAGCATGGAAGCAATCAGACCTATGATTTCCAGGGGGACTGTCTGGAGATCGACGTGACCAATCCGGAAGCCAGGGAGTATCTCTGGGAAAAGTGCAAAAAGAATTACTACGACTATGGCATAGATATGTTTTGGTTGGATAACTCGGAGCCGGACTTCGGTGTCTATGACTATGATAATTACCGCTATGAGCTGGGGACGGCTCTGGAGGTCAGCAATGTGTATCCCAAGCTTTATACGAAGACCTTCTATGACGGCATCAAGGCGGAGGGAAGGGAAAAGGAAATTTTAAGTCTTGTCCGCTGCGGCTGGGCGGGAAGCCAGAAATACGCCGCGCTGCTTTGGTCCGGCGATGTGCCCAGCACCTTTGAGGCGCTGCGGGATCAGCTGAGCGCGGGACTGAATATGGGACTTGCGGGAATTCCCTGGTGGACCACGGATATCGGAGGTTTCATGACGGACGATGTGGACGACCCGGCCTTTCATGAGCTGCTGCTGCGCTGGTACGAGTTTGCGGTATTTTCCCCGATTCTCAGAATGCATGGAGACAGGGGGCCCCACAATATTCCGCCTCTTTCCGACAAAGACTGGGGCGGCGGACATCTGTACACGGGACATTCCAACGAGCTCTGGAGCTATGGCGAAAAAGCGTTTGAAATCATGAAAAGCCAGCTGGAGCTGAGATGGTCTCTGAAGCCTTATATCAGCGGGCTGATGGAGGAGACCACCAGAAACGGCGCGCCTCTTCTGCGCACCATGTTTTATGAGTTCCCGGAGGATGAAAAGTGCTGGGAGCTGGACGATCAGTACATGTTCGGAGACAAGTATCTGGTGGCGCCGGTGCTGAAGGCCGGAATGAAGGAACGCAAGGTCTATCTGCCGGAGGGCGTCTGGAAGGATATTGCCGACGGAAAAGAATATACCGGAGGGCAGACTCTGACCTGTGAGACTCCCATTGAGAGAATTCCGGTATTTGAGAGAATGTAGAAAGGCAGGGGGATAAGGTTGAGAAGAGGCATACCCAGATTGAAAAGCCTTCGGATCCGGCAGCAGATACTGGTTCTATGTGTCTGCTCGGTCTTTATCCCCCTTTTTATCATTGGCCTGTATTCCATTCTGCAGGCCAGGAGGCAGCTGTCGGACCGCTATCACGCCCAGATAGCGGATGCGGCCTTGCGCATTAATTCCACGATTTTTGATATTACCACCTCACTCTACAGCTCCTGTGAGAATCTGGCCAAGGCTTCCTACCTGTCCTCCCTTTTGGGAGCGGATGAGCCGGTTTCCGCGGAAGATGCTCTTTTCCGGCAGGCGGAGGATACCCTTTCCACCCTGCGGGTCACTACGGCGGCGGTTTCTGCCATTCACATATATACTGACAATCCAAACCTTCCCACAGGCGCCCACATTATTCCGGTGGAAAACTATGACGCCATGCCCTGGCTTCTGACCACGGAAAACAAGTTTCTGGGGGACTGGCAGTGTCTGCCCGTGGCGGACAGCTGGGGAAATCCTGTCTATGAGCTTACCCTGATCCGGCAGCTTGCTCCCAGCTCTGCCAGGTATACGGCTTTTCTTGTTGTCAGCGTGGATCACAATTACATGAAAAACCGAATGCTTGACAGTGATTATCTGGTGATGGCATCTGTGGATAATACGCCTGCCTTTTATGCCTCGGAAAGCGGCTGGGTGCAGAAGTATATTCCGTTTCCGGAAGGAACCCTGGAGGACTATTACAGTTATACCGGCCAGCTTTTTATTGACGGCACAAAGCAGTTGGCAAACATCATTACCTTTCTGCCCTACCGCACCTCCAACCGGTTTTATATCTGCGTCGCAGATAAACATTTCTATGAAAACATAGACAGGATTACCAGTGCATATGTCTTTATTCTGATTATGGTAACAATCCTTCCGCTGTTTTCTGTCTTTGTTTTTTCTGCTGCCTTTGATAAAAGGCTGCAGCTGCTGAAAGAGGTCATGCACCAGGTGCGCATGGGAGATTATAATGTCAGCCGGTTTTTCGGCGGGGACGATGAGCTGAACGAGATTTATTCCGATCTGACTGCCACGGTGAAAAAGATAGAAGAGGATGAGGCAAGGTTTTATCAGGGGCAGCTGGATCGCCAGAAGCTGATCAACCGGCAGCAGGAGATAGAGTTCAAGATGCTGTCAAACCAGATTAATCCCCATTTTTTGTATAATACGCTGGAGACTATCCGTATGCAGGCGTTGGCCGCAGGCTGCAGGGATGTGGTTTCCTCCATTAAGCTGTTGGGGCAGTCCATGCATTATGTCCTGGAAAATACGGGAAATGATTCCACTACGCTGGAGAAGGAGCTTGCCTACACGGAAACATATCTTTCCATACAGAAGCTGCGGTTTGGAAACAGAATTAACTGGCAGATTAGCTGTCCGGAAGGTTTTCACGCCTCGGAATATAAAATTCTGCCGCTTCTGATACAGCCCATTGTGGAAAATGCAGTGGTGCATGGATTGGAATGCCGGAAGGAGGAGGGGATGATCTATATCACGCTGGAAGAAGAGCCTTCCGGGCTGCTTATGATTTGGGTTGCCGATAATGGGAAGGGCATGACAGCCCCGGAGTTGACGGAGCTGAATGCAAGGCTGTCCGCCGTAGCTTCCGACTCCGGCAGCAGTATTGGTCTCTACAATATCAGCCAGCGGATCAGGCTTCTATATGGAATAGAGAGTGGGATTACTATTTCCGAGAGACAGGACGGAGGGACGGAGGTTCTGTTGAAGATTCCTGTCCGCAGAAACGAGGAGGGTTAAAATGGATTTGATCAGCATTTTCATAGCCGACGACGAAAATATAGTGCGGGAAGGCCTGAAATATGTGATCGACTGGGAGAGGCTGGGGTTCCGGATCTGCGGTGAGGCCTCCGACGGGGAGGAAGCGCTGGAGAAGCTGGGCGCCTACAACCCGCAGCTTGTTTTACTGGATGTGAGAATGCCCTCTATGAACGGTACGGAGCTGATCAGGGCGGCCAGAGAACGAGGTTATTCCGGAGAATTTATTTTTCTGAGCGGATATTCCGATTTTTCCTATGCGCAGACAGCCCTGCAGTATGGGGCATCCTATTATTTGACAAAGCCCATCAATGAGGAGGAGCTGGAAAAGGCGGTTCTGGCCGTGCGGGAGAAGATTCTGAAATCCCAGGAGAAGGAAGAGTCCCTGAGCAGATATATTGAAAAGGCAAGATTGCCCATTCTGCGGGAACTGCTTCTGGGTAACAGGAATGATTCGATTGACTATGCTGAACTGGGGCTGTATGCGCCGGTATATCAGGCTGTGATTTCCTGCAGTTATACCCCTTTTCTGCCCATTTACGATTTTGCCGGACTTCTGCGGACTGCCAACCAGAATAATATTGCCTTTGAACAGCTTTCCCTGGACCAGCAGAATGTGATACTGCTGAAGGGCGAGTATGCGCTGGAAAAATTCCGGTCCTGTATTGCTCATTATAAAAACGGAACGCAGAAGGGCTCTCCGCTGGATTCTGTCTTTATCGTCTACGGCAGAGTGGTTTCGACTCTTTCCGATATCCACCTTTCTTATGAGGACTGCAGACGGCTTATGGAGCGCAGATTTTATTGCGGGCCGAATCAGCATGTGCTGGCGCCGGAGGCGCTGCCGGTATCGTCTGGCAGCAGTATGATCGTCGGAGAGAAGATTACCTGCTACAGGGACCGGATTTTAGACGGCATACAGGCAAAAAAACACAGTCTGTTGTCGGAAACTCTTGACGAACTGGAACAAGAGCTGGTGCTGGGGGGAGACAGCGCGGAAATGGTAAAGCATTTTTTGATGGATCTCTTTTTGCAGCTGAAGCAGGCAGTGATGAACCGATATGCGCATTTATCTATTCCCTTTGACCCCAATGCCTCCGTCATCAGTCTGATTGAGAAGAAAAATTATCTGTTTGAGGTTATTCAGTATTTCCGGGAACAGCTGGATATGATTCTGCGGGCTGTAGGCGGAACCTCCAACGATATGGTTTTCAATGATATCGTGGATTATATCGACCATAACTATACCGCTGCACTGAGACTGGAGGATCTGGCCTCTCTTTTCGGTTACAACCCCTCCTATCTTGGAAAGCTTTTTACGAAAAAGATGGGCAGAAACTTCAACACCTATCTGGATGAGGTCAGAATACGACAGGCAGCGGAGCTGTTAAAGAATTCGAACCTGAAGATCTACGAAGTCGCCGTCAGGGTCGGCTACAGCAATGTAAATTATTTTTATCAGAAGTTTCACAACATTATGGGGATAAGCCCCTCGGCGTATAAGCGGGAGGGCTGAAAAAATGCCTATCCTGCGAGCCCACAGGATAGGCACATTTGTTATAAATTATTTTCTGCCTTATACTGTCTGACAGCCTCAAACCGGTTTATCGTGTTTGTCTTGTCAAATTCAAATACCTCTTCATAACCAAGTCCGATTGCCGTTTCCTGCATTTCCTTTAACAGGCTGTCAAATTCTGCCTCGTCCTTTGCAAATACCATCTGCCAGGAGTACTGTATCAGGATCTGCTTGCACTGCTCTTTTACGGCGCTGAGATCCATGGAGTAATCCTCGTTTACAAAGTAGACGGCGGGAAATACATTGATCAGTCCCTTTTCCTGGAAATATTTGATGGGTACTCTTGCCCCCTCGTTGTGCTCGGACCAGTCTTTTGTAAGAGCCGTTTCGGTGAGCCGCGCATAGTCGTCCCAACGGGCAAAGTTATAGTCGATTCCGGTTTCCGGATCGGCATCCGTGATGCCCACTGCGGGATAATTCAGAGCGGAAATGCCGTCCTTCCAGGTGCCCGTTCCCCATTCCTCGGGGACGGGGGTATCCAGCTTTTTCTCCACCAATACCTGCCGCCCGAAGTTGGTGAACACGGGCTTGCCGTCCTGATTTTCCCAGGTCAGTCCCTGGGGGCCTCCTGCGCCGCCGGTCTGTGAGGTAGACATCATGATGCCCTCGGCGGAGTAAAGCCAGTCGATAAAGTCAACCATTCTCTGGGGATCCTTTGCCTTGCTGCCAACCATTACGGCGTAGGAGGCATCGCCGTCAGGAGAATTGCCAAAGCAGAGATATTCGCCGTCCTGCAAAGTGGCGGAGGCAAAGCCCTTTCCTTCATTTACATGTTCTACAGTATTGTAGTAACCGGTGCCCAGCCAGGGCCAGAGAGAATAGATTACCGCGCCATCCGTGTACTTGGCCGATACGGTATCAAAGTTCTGCGTGGTAGATTCCGGGTCTACCAGCCCCAATTGGTTTGCCTGGTACAGAAACCGCAGTCCACGGATATAAGGAGAATCGTTGTCGATTGCGCTCTGGATATCTTCGGTGACAGAGTTGTAAAGAACGAAGCCGTTGGTGTAATAGCCATAAAGTGCCGTCAGGGCTACGGCGTTATGCATCATGTCGCCGTCCCAGTCCTTGAACAGGGACAGGGCGTAGACCTTTTTTCCGGAGTCGCTTTCTCCTGCCGCCTCCTGCATCTGTTGCAGAACCGGAAGCAGATCCTCCAGGGTTTTGATCTCCGGATAACCGATTTGTCCGTACAGATCCCAGCGTACGCTGGGTGCGTTGGTAGGCTCCGTGGCCTCGCAGGGTTCAAAGGGGGACTTTCCGGAAATCTGGCTGGGGACTACCCACAGGCCGTCCTGCTCCGCCAGTTGGCTTGCATTTTCAATCTGGGCCCGATAGCGCTGCAGATTCTCGCAGCCGTCCATGTAAGGCGTCATGTCCAGGATCAGATCTGTGGCTACCAGATCCTTCAGCCGGTTGTCTCCTGTGCCTGCAAAGATCAGATCCCCCAGATTTTTATTGGCACAGCGGGTCTGATAGAGGGAATCTCCTCCTCCGGCCACATTGGGAGCGATGATGTTCAGTTCCATATTAAATTTTTCTCTTACTACCTTTGCAAACCATCCGGGCTGTATTCCCTGAAAGTTTGACTGGCTGCCGAATACGTCTACGGTTAGAAATTCGGGGTATTTGGTGTTTCCTGCCTCGGAGACACTGCTGTCCTCACTGTCCCCGCCGGCGCCTCCAACTCCGCTGTCGGATACCGGGGTACTGTCCTCCGGCGTCTGTCCGCCATCCGACCCGCATCCGGCCAGGGCAGCAGTCAGCATGGCAGTACTCATAAGTGCGCACATGGTCCTTTTCCATAACGTTTTGTGCTTCATGCGTTTCCTCCTCTTGCTTTGATGTATAGATTACCCCTTGACCGCGCCGATCATAATACCCTTTACAAAATACTTCTGGAACAGAGGATATATAAATAAAATCGGCAGAACGACAATTACGGAAATTGTCATTCGGATGGATGTTGGGGTCTGTGCGGTAACAAGATTGGCAATGGTAGTCATGGTTCCCGACGACTTGATCAGGGTGGCCAGGGAGCTGGCCTGATTGAAGTAGGAATACAAAATGTATTGCAGGGTGTACAGCCGCTGATCCGTCACATAGAGCAGCGTGTCCTGAAAAGAGTTCCATTGCCCTACTGCGGCCCAGATCGCAATGGTTGCCAGAATGGGCTTGCACAACGGCAGTATTACTTTAAAAAATCTTGTCAGCACTCCTGCGCCGTCCACTCTCGCCGCCTCCTGGAGGGAGGCGGGAAGAGACTCCACATAGGTTTTTACCATGATGATGTTAAAAGGCTGTACGATTGCAGGTATAATATATACCAGAAAGCGATTTGTCAACCCGAGATTTTTCATTGTCATAAACATGGGAATCAGTCCTGCGTTAAAATACATGGTGATCACCATGAGTCTGTACCACAGTTTTCTGTGCCACAGCTTCGGCTGCGTAAACATAAAGCCCAGAAAAGCCGAGGCAAGCACGGTGCAGAAGGTTCCAACCAGAGTTCTGGCTACGGACACAACCGCCGCGGTGGAAAGACCGGCCAGCTTCAGGGTGTCCCTGTAGTTCTGCAGGTGAAGCTGCCGGGGCAGGAAGTTAATGTCCCCGTTTGCGCTCATGACATTGGAACTGACAGAATTGATGATCAGGTAATAAAACGGATACGCACAAAGGACGGTAAAGGCGGCAAAGATGCAATAATTCAGGATGTGAAATGTCATATCTTTTCCGCTGTGCTTTTTCTTTGTTCTGATGCCCGCAGGTATTTTTCTGTTCATAGTATGCTTTCTCCTGTAACGTTTATCTGAGGCTTATCTGTTTTCAGATAATACTTTCTCCCCTTGTCCTTTTTGACGTCCAGTTTACCAGCATCAGCAGGGTCACACTGACCAGACTTTTCATAATACCCACAGCCGTTGCCAGAGACATGCTTTTGCCTGTTATACCGATGTTGTAAACATAGAGATCCAGTACCTGGATGCTCTGTTTATTGAAGGAGTTCTGGAATACATAATATTGGTCCATGCCGTTGGAGAGAAAATTGGAAACGGCGAACATCAGCATGACCAGATAGGTGGGCATCAGGGAGGGGATGGTAATATCCTTTATGATGCGGAAACGCCCTGCGCCGTCTACCCTTGCCGCTTCAAACAATTCCTGGTCAATGCCGGATATGGCAGCCAGGTAAATGATGGAGCCCCAGCCAAGGCCTTTCCAGGTGCTCCACAGGATCATGGAGAGCCAGACATGTCTGCTGCTGTCAAGTATTTTCAGCGGCTCCGTGATGAGTCCCAGCTGTTGAAGAACCGAATTGAACATACCGGTGGTGGAAAAAAGGCTGAAAGCCACCGCATACACCAGAGTCCAGCTGATAAAGTTGGGCAGGGTGGTCAGGGTCTGCACCACACTCTTAAATCGTTTGCACTTCATTTCATTCAGAAACACGGCAAAGAGAACCGGGAGAAAAGAGGTGGCCAGCCCAAGAAGGCTCATGGCAAAGGTATTTTTCAGCACATTCAGGATCTGGCGAATCTGCGTCGGATTGCTCCAGAGTGCCTTAAACCATTTGAACCCCACAAACTCACAGCTGGAAAGAGGGAGCGGCGACCGATAGTCGTAAAAAGCGTAAATCCATCCATATAACGGGTAATAGGAAAATAAGAAAACCAGAATCAGAAACGGAAGTATCATCACAAACATGCGAAACCCTTCTGGATTTTTCTTTTTCGTTTTATGACGAAGCGTCTGCGTCGAACTTTGTATTGTCTGCATCAGTACCCCTCCTAGTTTTTATATTGTTATTTTAGTGAAAAAATCCCGCCCTGTTTATTCAGAAAATTCTACCTGAGTTCATATGATAATCAGTGATTTTTGTGCAAGAGTGGAATTATTGCAGAATCTATGTCTGAATTTTATATAGGTTTGGCTGAGTGTTCTTTTTTATAATGACAGAAGAAAGACGAAAAAGGATTTCAGGAAAGGGGCGGTAAAAATTTGGAGCAAAAAATCAGTCTGGAGAAGATAAGGTTGCAGAATGCTGTAAGGCTGGGGTGCAGCGGGGAGATGCTGGAGGCAGAGGTTTCCCAGGGAGGGGGCGGAATTGTCATACCCTGTGAAGGGTTTGAGAGTAAGCAGACACTTGCCATGGAACTGGAGACCATGGGAGTCGATTTTGCACCGTTTTTTGTATTTTTTTATAAAAAAGGAACCGGGGCGGCAGAGTCAGAGCAGCAGGGGTGCTGTCTGCCGGGAGAGCGGGAAGCAGGCTCTCCGGAAGCACCGGTTTTCTGGGTGAGAACGGGGGTTAAGCCAGGCCTGAAATCCACCTGGAGCCTGGAATTGTGTCTGCTGGAACGCAAGGCCTTTCCAAGAAGGACACCGGGGCGGCAGAAGCTGGATCTTACAGGGCTGCCCTGCCGTATTGAAGAAATGGATCGTCTGTATCTGTGCTTTACACCCGGCAGCTCTCCGGTGCGTGTTCAGTTTCAGAATCTGCGTCTTTGCCAGGAACAGCCGGAATATCATATAGAGCGCAGGCTGTTGTTGGACGAAATGGGACAATTTATTCCCAAAAGCTGGCCGGGGAAAGAGACCTCTGTTAAAAAAATGGTTGGGCAGCTGCAGGCACGGTACGCCCGGGAGATGCTGGAAAAGCCGGTTTTTTATGCGAAGGACTGGAACCGTTGGGGCGGATGGAAGGAAAAGAGGCTGTGTAGGGGAACCGGATTTTTTCAAACCTGCTTTGACGGGAAACGTTGGTGGCTTGTGGATCCGGAAGGTTATGCCTTCTTTTCCGTGGGGCCGGACTGTGTGGGGGAAGACCGGGAGACCCGGGCCGACGAGTGGGAGCATTTATTGAAATACAATCCCTCTCCCAAGGGTAAATACGGAGAGGCGGTTCGCCGGGAGAGCTGGGGGGACGGACAGCGGCCTCTCTTTATTGATTTTCCGAAAATTAACCTGATGCGGGCATTTGGAGAGGACTGGCGGGAAAAGTGGAATGATATGACGGTTCGGCGGCTGTATGGCTGGGGCTTTAACACTGTGGCCAACTGGTCGGATCAGGAGTTCTGCCGCAGGGCGGGGCTTCCCTATGTGCTGGCATTGAATGTGAAATATCCCTTTCCCTCCACGGCAGAGACCATCTATCAGGATTTTCCGGATGTGTTCAGTGAGGAATACCGGGAGAAATCCCGTCAGTTTGCCGGGGGACTGCTTCCGTATCTGGAGGATTCCCTGCTCATCGGGTATTTTATGTGCAATGAGCCGGGCTGGGGATTTGAAAAGGGCCTGAACCTGGGCCTGCAGCTTTTAAAGAGCCGGAAGAAGCTGGCCAGCAGGAGGGTGCTTGCAGAATTTTTGAAGGAGCGATACCGGGGAGAGGTAACAAATTTTAACCAACGGTGGAATACGGAATTTTCATCCTTTGAAGAGCTTTTGCTTCCCTGCCCGGAGGACCTGCGGATATCAGAGGCAGGTTTGAATGACCTGAGAGATTTTACCGCCGTGTTGATTCGGGAGTACGTCGGGGTTCCGGCAGAGGAATGCCGACGCGTGGATGAAAAGCATTTGAATCTGGGAATGCGGTGGGCCTTTATCCATGATCCGTTGCTGCTGGCGGGTTGGGAACATTTTGATGTGTTCAGCATCAACTGCTATAAGACGGATCCCCGGCCTTCCCTGCATGCCATACGGGAGGCCGGGGTGGATAAGCCGTTTTTGATCGGAGAATTTCATCACGGTGCTTTGGATGCCGGGCATACCGCTACCGGAATCCGGGGAGTGGCGTCCCAGGCGGACAGGGGAAAGGCTTACCGCTATTATGTTGAAAATGCAGCCGCCTTTCCCAATTTGGTTGGCTGTCACTATTTTACCTATAATGATCAGTCTCCTCTGGGCAGAATGGACGGCGAGTGCTACAATATCGGATTTGTGGACGCCTGCCAGAAGCCTTATCCGGATATGGTGCAGGCGGCCCGGGAGACGGCGGCACGTCTGTATCAGGTGGTAGACGGACAGATTGCACCCACGGAGGATCTGCCGGAGGAAGTACCGGAGGTGTTTCTCTGATCGGACGGGATGCTGCCCGGGCAGACCGATGCAGATTTGATGCATGGCCTCTTTATAATGAAGACAGCTCCTGCGGGAGAAAGACTTCCGCAGGCTGTTGAGGGGGCTTGCAGTTTATGATGGTGATCAGACGTATCATTTTCTATTTGATTGTACTTTCCTTTACTCCTCTGTTACCTCTGATAGCCCGCAGAGGAACAGATCTGCCTGCCCGGGCACAGGACGACAGTGAGGAGTTATCCCGGGGAGAGAAACCGGAAAAAAAGGCCCGGGAGGGAGAGAATCCATGGGAGGAACAGCAGGTCTCCTGGCCCAGGGTAGCGGAGCTTCCCAAGGAAGCGCAGGCAGATATGGTGATGTATTCGGAGGATTGTTATTGCATTTATAACGGTTCCCGCTACGGTTTTTTATCCGCAGACGGAGAGGAAATCACTCCTTTTCTCTATGACCAGGCAGCCCCTTTTTCGGAGGGGCTTGCCTGCGTGTCACATCATGGGAAATATGGGTTTATCGGAAGAGACGGAAGGACCAAAATTCCCTTTCTCTATGACCAGGCGTCTTCCTTTTCGGAGGGCCTGGCCTATTTTTGTCTGGGGGAGGATTACGGATTCCTGGATTATGAGGGAAATGTAGTGCTGCGGCCGGAGTGCGACAGTGTCAGCATCTTCCGGGAGGGCCTGGCCTATTTCAGTATAGACGGCCTGTACGGGTATCTGGATAAAAATGGCAAAATTGTAGTGGAACCGATCTATGAGGATGCAGGACAGTTTCAAAACGGTCTGGCCATGGTGGTACAAAATGGCAAATACGGCCTGATCGGGCGAGACGGAGGGCAGGTACTGGCTCCGGAATATGACTGGATCGATGTCGCGGACGGATTTATCAGGGTGCAAAAAGACGGGAAGATGTACTGCTTTGACAAGGAGAGCGGGAGGCGCCTGACGGAAGGCTGGGATTGGATTACAATAGAGGACGGAATGCTTGTGGTCAGCCGGGAAGATGGGTATGGTCTGTTGGATGGAGAGGGAAACCTGCTTTTGCAGCCGGAGTACAAATATGTAGATCCCATTCCCGATCACGACTTGGTTATTGTAAAAAAGCGTGCTTTTTTCGGAGTGATTGACTATGAGGGAGAAGAGAAGATTCCCTGTGAGTACTATTCCATTTCCTACGACGACAGCGGATCAGGGGGACTGAGGGTATTTTACGGGGAAGGACAGCTGTATGGCGGAGCTCGGGGCGGCTGCGGATATTTTTCCTTTACGGAGGAAGGCACGTTTCTGGAGATACCGCCCGAATATAGCTATATATACCATTTTCAGGGTGATCTGGCAGTTGTTAAAATAGGTGATAAATATGGAGCGGTTCGCAGGAACGGAGAGCTAGAGCTTCCTGTAAAATATGATGACGTTGAGCTGTACCAAAACGGCTCCATTTCTTTCAGCACAGGGGAGCTGACGGCGTTGTATGACAGCGACAGGAAACTGTTTAAATCAGGGTTGTATGACAGTATTGCGGAATGCGGAAAGGGATATCTGATCAGAGAGAACTGCAGATATGGTTATTTGGATGAAGCGGGAAATCAGGTGATTCCTTCCGTCTATTGTGATATATGGCATAATGTATATGGAACAACCTCTATTCTTCGAATGGTGCAGAGCTGTGAGGACAGCGGTCAAACGATTCTGGTCATACCGGAGGAGGTGACGGAAAATGGGGTGGGGGATTTACTTTTTGGAAATTATCTGACTCCCCGGGCGGGAGCATATGAAGATTTTATCAGAAACGGTTCCTTTGCCGTGGAAATAGAGGAAGAGACAGATCTGGGGGAGTTTCCGGTATTTCAGAAATTCGGAAAACTGTATCGAATAGAAGGAATGGAGGAGCCGATTCTGTATCTCTGTACATGGTTTGCGGAGTATGAGAGATTTTCTGACGGGTATGACGGCTTTTTTTCACTCAGAGACGGCAAGGTGGAGAAACTGAAGATAAAGACAAAGGAAGGTACTTTTTGGCAGGGGGGAAGTGCCTGCTTCCTGTATGATAAGGAGGAGGGCAAAAGGAGACTGGGGCTGGAAAACAATCTGTATGATGGTTACGGCGGATACTGTGGGTATGACATGTGTGTCCTTGAGTCCTTGGGAGATGGAATGAAAGTGTTTGTAGACTGTCTCGTTATCACATGTGATATAGAAGATTACTCGGAGGAAGAGCTTCTGGAAAATGCTTCCCTGTTTTATGATGAGGACAACGTACCTCATACAAAGGAAACTGTCCTGAAAGCATGGGATGTGACGGAATATCAGGTGGACGGAGAGCGGACAACGCTGGAGCATTACCGGGAAGTCAACGACAGGTATGAGTATTTGAAGATATTGGACAGGAGACGGTATGGGCCGCGGTGTTTTTGAGGAAAAGGAAATGAGGATATGTCAGTGGTAAGATAAAAAGAAGCCGCTCTCCTTATTCAGGGAGCGGCTTCTGTGTGTTTTATGATCTGTTTCGCATTAGAGCTTAAATCTTGCTACCAGTTCGTTCATGCAGGCTGCTTCTGCTGCCAGCTCCTCGCTGGTTGCAGAGGTTTCCTCTGCCGTAGCGGCATTGGACTGTACAATTTCGGAAATTCTGCTGATTCCTTCGTTTGCCTGCTCCATGGCAAGTGCCTGATCTGCTGCAACAGTGCTCAGCTCCTTGGAGGTTTCAGCGATTTCACCCATTCCGTTGATCACTTCCTGCAGGGAATCGGAGGTACGCTGAGCCACACTATTTCCTTCTGCCACTTCATGCAGGGCATCCTCCAGTAATGTTCTGGAGTCGATAACGGATTTTGCACTCTGTTCTGCCAGTGCACGAATCTGGTCTGCCACTACCGCGAATCCTCGTCCTACCTCGCCGGCTCTCGCTGCCTCGATGGAAGCGTTCAGGGACAGAAGGTTGGTCTGGTTTGCGATGTCTTCAATTTCGGAGATAACATGTCCGATTTGCTGAGAAGCCTCGCTGATACGAACCATGGATTCCATCAGTGCCGCCATATTGTCACGGCTTCCCTCGGCCAGCTCGGAATATCTGTTTGCGTTGTCATATGCATCCTTCAGCTTTGTAGCTGTGGAATTGATGCCTTCCGTGATGGTAATGACTGTGGCCTGCATCTGCTCTACGGATGCAGCCTGGTCGGTAGCGCCCTCGGCCAGAGTCTGAGATGCCTGGCTGAGGTTGTCGGAGCCGGCATTTACCTGCTGAACCGCCTCGTGGATGCCTGTCAATGTACCGGACATTGTCTCGATGGTGGATCTCATGCCGTTGAGCAGATGCTCAAACTGGCCCACATAGTGCTCTCCCTTTTTGGTCGTTACGGTAAAGTCTCCCTGTGCCATTCCGTCCAGCAGCTGATTCATGTCACCGATGATATGCTGAAGGGTGGTAGCCATGTCATGGGCTTCATCGATCATATCGGATATCTCGTCCTGGCTGTCTGTAACGGGGAAAGGTGAATCCAGATCTCCCCGTGAGAAGGTGGAAAGGCGTTCTCCCAGATTCTTCAAAGGATCTTCAATGCCTCTTGCAATATAATTTGCAATCCGCAGACAGATTATAATGGCTACGATAACAACGGCAATCAAAGCTATAACCATGATGATTGCCAGGCTGGTCAAAGCGGCTTCGGTGGAGTCTCCCTTTTCGACGTTGAGCTCCATCAGCTTCATCAGCGCCTCGTCCAGAGCCGTATAAAGAGGCTCGGCCTCGGTGGTCATTTTCCCCTGTGCCTCGAGTCGGGCTTCCTCGGTTCCGGAGGCGGCCAGCTCAAGCAGTTCGTTATCCTTTGTTATGTATGCCTTCCAGGCTCTGTCAATCTCGGATATGTACTGCTTGCCTTCTGCAGATATCATTGTGGGACGAACAATTTCCAGATAGGTCTCGAATTCCTTTACTCTGTTTTCGTGCTTGCTTGTCAGAGAGGCGACCTGAGTTGTGTCCGAATATCCGATGATGGCACGGGTATTGCTTCGAACTTCTGCGCTGGCATTCATCAGCCGGCCGATATTCCCCTGAGGGAACGCATAATAATCAAGTACCTTTGTGTACTGAAGCACCATGGTTACCAGTGTAATCACCACAATTACGCTGACCACCGAGAAAATGGCTACAATAACCGAGAAGGCACTTACCAATCGTTTTCTGATACGCATTTCATTCCATTTCACCATATCATACCTCTTCTCCAATTTTTTCTTTGTATTCCTGATGAAAAAATTTTTTTTCTCTTCATAGAATACCACACTTTACAATATTGTGAAATAAAAATTTTACTTTTTTCACATTTTTTGATAAAATAACAGCGGCAGTACGTTCATTATTGCCAAAAAGAACAGGACAACAGGGAAAAGGAAAAAGAAAATGAGTGAAAGAAAGTATACGTCAGGTCAGCTGATCCGAAGATTTCTTCCTTATTACAAGAGACACGCGAAGGTGCTGTGCATGGATCTGTTCTGTGCGGCGCTGACTACGGTCTGCGAGATCGTGCTGCCCCTGATCATTCGATATATTACGAATCAGGCCACTCAGGATATCGCGCTGCTGACGGTGGGAGTTATCGCCAGGCTGGGACTGCTGTACCTGGTGCTGCGGCTGATCGATGTGGCGGCTTACTATTACATGTCTTATACGGGGCATGTGATGGGTGTGGATATGGAGACGGACATGCGCCGGGACGCATACGCCCACCTTCAGCAGCTCTCCAACACATATTACAACAATACCAAGGTGGGACAGATCATGGGCCGCATCACCAACGATCTGTTTGACGTCACAGAGTTTGCCCACCATTGTCCCGAGGAATTTTTTATCGCCGGCATCAAGGGGGTGGCTTCCTTTGTCATCCTCTGTTCCATAAATGTACCGCTGACAGTAATTATTTTCTGCATCATACCTGTGATGACGGGGGTCTGCGGAAGACTGAATCTGAGACTTCGGGCACTGTTCAAGCAGCAGCGGGTACAGATCGGGGAACTGAACGCCAGGATTGAGGACAGCCTGCTGGGGCAGAAGGTGGTGAAGGCCTTTGCAAACGAGGATGTGGAAAACGAAAAATTCGAGCAGGACAACCGTAAGCTGTTTCAGATCAAAAAGCGGGGCTATCGGTATATGGGTCTGTTTCACTGCTCCACCAGACTGTTTGACGGCATCATGTACCTGTCTACGGTGGTAGTGGGAGGACTGTTTGTAATAAACGGCTCCATCAATCCCAGCGACCTGGTGGCGTACATAATGTATGTGACTACATTTATAGCCACGATCCGGCGTATTATAGAGTTTGCGGAACAGTTCCAGAGAGGAATGACCGGAATTGAGCGGTTTCTGGAGATTATTGACGCAGATATCGACATTTTTGACGAGCCGGGTGCAGTGGCCCTGGAGAATCCGGAAGGAAATATTGTATTTGAGGATGTGAGCTTTGAATACCCGGATGACCATAATCAGGTGTTCCGTCATCTGAATCTGAATATCCGGCCGGGGGAAAAGGTGGCGCTGGTGGGACCTTCCGGGGGAGGAAAGACCACGCTTTGCAATCTGATCCCCAGATTTTATGATGTGACGGAAGGAAAAATCTTCATTGACGGGAAAAATATCCGGGAGCTGACACTGAAGAGCCTGCGGCGTAACATTGGCGTGGTACAGCAGGACGTTTATCTGTTTTCCGGAACGGTCTTTGAAAATATTGTCTACGGCAAAATCGGGGCAACCATGGAGGAGGTAACGGAGGCGGCGAAGCGGGCCGGAGCCCATGAGTTTATCATGGAGCTGAAGGACGGCTACAATACCTATATCGGGGAACGGGGGGTCAAGCTTTCCGGCGGACAGAAGCAGCGCATCAGCATTGCCAGAGTTTTTCTGAAGGATTCTCCTATCATCATTCTGGACGAGGCCACCTCCGCGTTGGATAACGAGAGCGAGTACGCGGTGGCAAAGTCACTGGCCGCCCTTTCGGAGGGGCGTACTACGCTGACGGTTGCGCATCGTCTCTCTACGATCCGCAACTCCGACAGGATCATGGTGCTGACGGAGGAGGGGATTACCGAGGAAGGAAACCATGAGCAGCTGATGGAGCAAAAGGGGATCTATTATAATCTGTACCAGATGGCAAATGAGATGAAGTAACAGCGGGCAGCCGCATATGGACCAAAACAGTGAGCAGGGGCGTCGGAATTTTCCGGCGCCTTTTTGTCGGTAGGACAGACCCGCGGCTGCGGCGATACGCCCTGCCCGGTGAAAAAACAGTTTGTCCTGAAAATACGCTGTTGACAACACTGTCTACACATGATAGACTATGTCTATATAAGATAGACAATCATGTCGGCATTTTTTCATGTCAGGGCTTATGACACCCTGACCATAACAGGAAATTACGTCGTGGCCGGGAAAGAATGCGAAAAGGCTGTGGGAGAATGGATCGAAAAGCGGTGCGGAGGAAAAGGAGATGGAAGATTATTCACTGGGACTTGTGGAGGGCAGATTTGCGGAGTTGGTCTGGAGCAGGGAGCCGTTGTCTACAGGGGAACTGGTAAAGCTGTGTCAGGAGGAGCTGGGCTGGAAGCGAACTACCACCTACACGGTTTTAAAGAAGTTCAACGGCAGAGGAATCTTTGAAAATCAGAACGGAACGGTGAAGGCGCTGATGACCAGGGATGAATTTTATGCCAGACAGAGCGAATCCTATGTGGAGCGTTCTTTCCAGGGATCGCTTCCGGGCTTTCTGACGGCCTTTACCTCCAGGAGAAAGCTGAGCCCGGAGGAGATCGGGAAACTGAAACAGATTATCGAGGAGAACAGGTAAACAAAATGGAAGCTGTTTTGATGCATTTGTGGAATATCAGCATTCAGGCTGTTATCATCTTTAGTGTGGTGATGGCGGCAAGAAGTGTTTTTTCTCTGTGCAGGGTTCCGAAACGGTACGTCTGCGGTCTGTGGGCCATTCTGTTTATCCGTCTGCTGCTGCCGGTACAGCTGGAAAGCGCCTTTGGTATGATGCCCCAGGGCAGCAGTATTGCAGCGGCGCTTCCGGAGATGTTTTCAGTGGAAAGGGCGGAAGAACAGGAGCAGAGTGGGGGCCCGGAGGGCTCAGAGATATGGAATCCGACGGTTCCGGGGACGGAGAAACCGGACTTCGGGGCGCCGAAAGGAAGCGCCGGCAAGCAGGAGGAGTCTTCGAAAGGAGGCATCCTGGAAACAGGGGAGCGGAGACAGACACAAACGGGGTTGGGTGATCTGACCGGGCCGCTGTTTGCGGGGTGGCTGGGCGGAATGGCGGTTTTGCTGCTGTACAGTCTGATTTCCTGTGGGTGTCTGAAAAGAAGGCTTCGATGCAGTGTCAGGCTGAAAAGGCTTGAGAACAGGATTCCCGTTCCTTTCGGCCGGAGAGCCGTGTCTGGAAAGACAGTACAAATCTATCTTTCGGACGGAATCCGTACACCCTTTGTCATGGGCCTTTTGTCCCCCCGGATTTATCTTCCCTCAGCCATGGAGGAGAGGGATTTGTGCCATGTGATCGCTCATGAGACGGCCCACATCCGAAGCGGGGATCCCGTCATAAAAATGACTGTTTTTGTCATTGCCTGTGTCTACTGGTTTCATCCTGCCGTCTGGCTTGGTTTCCTGTTTTTGAGCAGGGATCTGGAAATGTCCTGTGACGAAGCGGTTCTGGCAGGCCTGGGTACGACAGAAAGGGGAGCATATGCGGAGAGTCTGCTTCGTCTGACCTGCGGGGCAGGATACCTTGCGGGCGCGCCGCTGGCTTTCAGTGAGGGAAACACGGAAGGGAGGATCAGGAATATTATGAAATATAAAAAACCCATGGCATTTGTGTCGGGCCTTGCATTGGTGCTTCTTGCGGTGCTTGCGGCAGTGCTGCTGACAAGTCCCGGGGCTGAGGCAGACGGGAACGGTGAGAATGCGAACGGCGGAGAAATCGCCGGTATGGAAGACAGTGACAGAAAAGAAGACGGCAATGGGGGTTCGGAAACCGACGGAAGGGATTCCGAAGAAGTGCAGACGGTGAAGAGAACGGAGATGGAGAGTGTCAGGCCGGATGTGTCCCGGGATACCCTTCTGGGAGTAGAGGGCGCCATATTGGATTATGCGGATGATAACATCCTGGTTTTTCACGATTATTTCGGCCTGTATGTGTATTCGGAGACTTTGAACAGGATGTTGGGATCCCTGGATTTGAAGTCCATCGGCTGTGACGCAACCCAGGGCGATCAATATTGCGAGGTGTATACCGCTGAAGGCGGAACCGCAGTATACCTGCATCCCTTTGGAAGGGAGGAGGTTCGTTCCGAAACCCTGGAGGATGGAGTCCTCAGGACGGAAATCCGGGATTTGGGGTATGTCTTTGAGACGGAGAGCGGAAAGCTCTGTCAGTTGGAATATTCTGTTTACGGCAGGGATGGAGAAAGCACTTCGGCTCTGTTCTGCGAGACAATGGAGGAGATGTTCGGGGCTTTGCTGGCCGGCGGCACCGGCCGCCTGGAAAGTGTGGACTGGACGGTGGGTAATCTGGTCTATGTGAGGGACGGAATGTACACTGCACTTTTTGACAGGGGCCGGGAGGAAGCAAGTACGCTGTCCGTTGGCAGCGGTACGAAGGTAGTGATTGACGGTACGGAGTATGACCTGGCACAGCGGGAAGGGTTGATCAATGCGGTTACGGGAGTCAGCTATGTAAACGGCCTGTGGATTGTGAAGGGTCATATCAATCCCAGCGTGGGCTCCTACAGTTTTTACAATACGGAGGACGGCTCCTGGGAGGAGGATGTTTACGGATCCTGTATGTCCTGGGACAGCCAGGCCGGGATAGAACATGGCACAGATATTCTGGATACCTTGATTTATGAAAAGGATGATCTGATCTACGATTATGAGGGATATGCCGTGGCTGCGCCGGAACTGGAGGAAGGAGAATACATTATCGGGCTCGCCAGACAGGAGGATTGCGTGACGGTTCAGATCACTTCCATATACGGCCAGGAGGGCAACCGGCGGGAGATTGAGATCCGTCTGGAACAGCGGAGGAAGCATGTTTGAGCAGTGCGGGCCCGAATGTTATATTTGGAAGCGGCGGAGGGGCGGATTTTCTTGTAACAGGGTTTGGAATATGGTAGAATAACTGTACCGAAAACAATGTGCCTGGGGGGGGGACGGAACCTGCGGAGCACAGGAAAGGTATGGTTGCCATTATGAATCTTGTGATTACCATGAGCCGTCGGTTTGGCACCGGGGCCAGCATGATTGCGAAGGAGTTGTCTGAAAAGCTTGATCTGCCGGTTTATGACAAGGCGTATATTGAGAATGAGCTTCATGAGAATGATTTTTCCGATGAGGCGGAGGTCATCAGGGAGCTGGCAGAGCACTCCTGTATTATTTTGGGGCGCTGCGCCTCGGAAATCCTGAAGGACAGGCAAAATGTATTCAATATTTATATCTGTGCCGACAAGGAGGACCGGATCAAACGGATCATGAAGAAGGAAGGGCTGTCTCACGACGACGCAAAGGCTCTTCTGGAAAAAAACGACAGGGAACGCGCGGCTTATTATAACATCAACACCGGCAGACTCTGGGGAGACGTGAATAATTACCATATGATTCTGGATACCTCTGTCCTGGGCGCAGAGAACTGTGCGGATATTCTGATCAAATATTTTAAGAGAATCGACGTTATCTGACAAGAACAGGAAGTATTGTTTGTAAGACGGAAAAGAACTGCCGTACCGGTGAGCCGGTGCGGCAGTTCTTTTTGGAAAACGCCGGCAAAAGCGTTTCTTCAGTTCTGTGACGTTTTCTTTCTCTTTGTCAGCCGAAGAAGGAATCTGACAATCAGGAAGATCAGGGTGATCAGAAGGGCAAGGAT
This sequence comes from uncultured Acetatifactor sp., assembly GCA_910586835.1. Taxonomy (GTDB): domain Bacteria; phylum Bacillota; class Clostridia; order Lachnospirales; family Lachnospiraceae; genus Acetatifactor. The sequence continues at coordinate 52,385 of CAJUJU010000008.1, read as the reverse complement.
CAGAAGTACCACCAGTATGATGACGACGGCATATTTGTTCAGGCCTTTTATCAGGTGGAGGAGGTTGCGGCTGTCCTGGATGACCTTGCGGCCCTGAAGCGTACCGTAGACGGCGGGTATGTCGGAGATTCCGTCCCCGTCAGTGTCAGGGAGGGAATCCATATATTCCGCAATGGCAGCCCAGGCCTTCAGCTCTCCGGCCTCCGTTTGAATGATGGCATCCTCAATGTTTTCAATGGGGGTGCCGTCGGCAAATTTGGGCTGAATGGATAAGATGCCGTAGGACACATCAGTGACCGCCCCCAGCATCTGCCCGCTGTACAGATCGCAGATAATTCTGTACAGCCTGTCGTCCTGCAGCTCGGTGCGGTTCCCGGCATCATCCGTCAGATAACAGTCCGTCACTTTGTTGAGGATAATGCGGTGAGGGTTGAAGGAATAGCTCAAGCCTGACGTGTACAACCTTGCGGAAGGCATGAGATCCGATACGGAAGCGTCTATCTCCGCGCCGGTTTTCAGTTCCGCCCCCGTGAGGTAAATGCTGATCAGGGGATAGCCTGCCACGCCGTCCAGGCCGATTCCCAGGGAGTAGGCGTTAAACACATCCTCCACGGTGATGTCTCCGGGAGCGAAGGTATCCCGCACACAGCCCGAGGGGACGATGGCCACATCCACAGGGTGGGTGTCTCCGGTGTCGGCATTTGAGACGGCATATTTGAAGGCATCGGACAGGAGGTTTCCCAGGTTGTGATCCGCCTGTGTGTCATACAGATCGGAAGCAGTGGCAAAGGTAATTTCATTCCGGGCCAGCACCTGACTTCTGTTGTAGCCGAAGCGGGACAGATAGGAAGAGTCCACGATTTCCATAAACGAGTCGATTTTGTCCTGTGTGGCCTGATGGGATTCTGTGGCCGGAGTTATGGGAAGCAGCGAGTAGGAAGTCATTTCCCAGCGTCCGTTCTGTCCCTGTTCCATGGAGAGGGAGCCCAGGTTTTTTGCATATTCCCCGCAGGAAACGATATAGGTGTCGCCATGCCGGATGGGCTGTTCCAGGGCGGTGTGGGTATGTCCGCTGACAATCAGGTCGATTTCGGGTACATTCTTTGCCAGAATCTCATCCTCGGATTTTTTTTCGTCCTCACTGGTGCCGCTGTGGGACACGCATACAATCATATCCACATCTTCGTTTGCCTTGATTTCGGAGACTACCTCCGCAGCGGCCTGGGAGGCATCCCTGAACTTCAGGGCACAGGTGGGGGCGCAGGCCAGAGAATCCACGCCGAAGACGCCGAACACGGCAAGCCTTACGTCTCCTTTTGTGATTATGGTGTAGTCCTGTATGCCGTAGGCGTCAAAAGCATCCCGCAGAAGCTGCTGCTCCTGCGTCAGACCTTCCGCCTCCATGGTCTCCCAGTCGATGTTGCACAGGACGATGGAAGGCACGGGTTCCCCGCTGGAGACGGCGGCATTCAGGGCGTTTGCCAGTCCGGCGGAGCGATAGTCAAACTCATGGTTGCCCAGAGTAGTCACCTGGCATCCCAGCGCACCCAGCATGCGAAGCTCCGCGGCTTCGCTGTCGTAGATGGTCTGTACCAGTGTGCCCATGGAAAAGTCTCCGGCATCCAGAATAAGGGTATCCGGATTCTGTGTTCTGGCCTGGTTGATCAGGGTCATTATGCGGGGAAAACCGCCAACGGTTGCCGCTTCCCCGTCTTCCACCGTGAGAAAGCTGTCCAGGTGGGAATGGGTATCATGGAGAAACAGGATATCCATTTTTTTCCCCGTTCCCGAAGGGGCGGAGGCCGCCTGAGAGACACAGGAGAGGGGAAGAAGGAGCAATAATACGGCGATCAGAAAGAGAAACGCCGGTTTTTTCATACGCCTGCCGGATATTTTCATGTGGTGTGAACCTGCCTTTCTGTACATTTTTCTACGATTTCGGCCATCTGATCCCATTTCTTTTCCATATCCGCCACCAGCTTGAACTGTGTCCTTGCCCGGTCCAGGTTATGGTTTTCCCGATGGATTTTAAAGTAGGAATCTCCCTCCAGAAAATCTGCCAGGAATCGTATGCCGCATTCGTAAGTCATAAGCTTGGCGCCCATGGGCAGCAGCCGGATCTCCTCCGGGGTGAGGCTCCCGGCGCAGCCCTTCAAAAATCCTTCCGTGAAAGCTTCAAAAAGAGTCAGATCCAGCTCGATCCGGCTTAAATCCGGTTCGTCCTCCGCTCCCGTGCTGGCTCCGAAACGGATGGAGTCTCCAAAGTCGTAAAGGGAGAGGCCAGGCATGACGGTGTCAAGATCAACAATGCACAACGCTTTTTTGGTGGTTTTGTCAAAGAGGATGTTGTTCAGCTTTGTGTCATTGTGTGTTACCCGCAGGGGCAGCTTTCCTGCCTGGAGCAGGTCTGTGAGTGCTGCCGTATCCTTTTCCCGGGCCAGGGCAAACGCGATTTCCTCCGCGGCCTGTGCGGCTCTGCCCAGTTTATCCTCCTGCACTGCCCTTTGAAAGGCAAGAAAGCGGGAGGGAGTATGATGAAAGTCGGGAATGGTCTCATGGAGGGTTTCCGCCGGATAATCGGCAAGCATTCTCTGGAAGTTGCCCAGAGCCGCGCCGCTGTCATAAAAATCTCTGGGACTTTCCACCATCTCCAGGCAAATCGTATCCTCTATAAATAAAAAGACTCTCCAGAAGTTGTGGCTGTCATCCTCATAATAGCTTGCCCCGTCCAGGGTTCTGACCACATTCAGGGTCTCTCTGTCCGGGTCGCCGCCCTGAGAGAGAATCATCTTCCGCAGATATTCCGTAATGTTAACCACATTCTCCATAAGCTGACATGGATTTTTGAAAATATTGTTGTTCATCCGCTGCAATATGTATCGCTTCGTATGATTGTCTTCCGTGCGGAAGGTCAACAGAAAGGTGTCGTTGATGTGCCCGTTTCCGTAGGGCTGGGTTTCCGTCAGCCTGCCCTCTGCGGCAAAGCGGGAAATGACCTGACTGATTCGGTCGGGGACAAGGTTTTCATTCAGCATGTGTTCTCCTGATCTGCCCGAACCATATTCCGGGCTGGGGTCGGCATGACTGCCGGGAATTAATATTATCATTAAGTATAATGAAAACAGTGTTAAGATGCAAGCCGATTGTTGCCCGGAATTTTATATATTTTGTCCTGTAAATAAAATATGGGGCGTTCGTTTTATATATGTTGTGTTTTGATACAATTGATAGACAAAATATATAAAATCTGTTATAGTTAAGTCACTATTATGTGTGACGAAGGGGGGAACATATCATGGGGAACACAAGACATCGTCTGGAGAACGACAAGCTTTCCTTCTTTGACCATTCCAGGCTTTTATACGTCACCACATCAAAGTATGAGGGCGACTGGCAGAGCATTCTCCACGCTCACCCCTTCAGCGAGCTGTTTTATGTGGTGGACGGAAAGGGAACCTTTCTGGCTGAGGGCTCGGAGTTCCCTGTGGGCAAAAACGACATGGTTATCATCAATCCCCATGTGCAGCATACCGAAAAATCGCTGGATACAGCGCCTCTGGACTATATTGTGCTGGGAATAGAGGGGCTTTCCTTCTCGTTTGAAAATATTGTCTCGGCCCAGGACGGTCTTTGCATACAGACGGCCTCCGGCGCGGTGTACAAATATAATGTGCAGAGCGCAAACGTCTTTGCTTATCTGAATATTATGCTGGAGGAGATTTCCCAGAAACAGGACAATTATGAGACGGTCTGCCAGAACCTGCTGGAGATTCTTCTGGTCTGTATGCTCCGGAACGACCACCTGTCTGTTGTGGAGGAGGAAAACAGCCTGCTGAACAGAGAATGTGCCCAGATCAAAAATTATCTTGACGCCAATTATGCGGAGGACATTTCCCTGGATACCCTGGCTGCGCTGACACATATGAACAAATATTATATGGCTCATGCCTTTACGAAATACGCAGGTTGTTCTCCCATCAGCTATCTTCTGGAAAAAAGGATTCAGGAGGCAAAATCTCTTCTGGAGTCCACCAACTATTCTGTCGCCCAGATCTCCAACATGCTGGGCTTTTCCTCCCAGTCCTATTTTTCCCAGGTATTCAAGAAGGCCGCGGGCAGGACGCCCGTTCAGTACAGAAGTGAAAACAAAAGCAGATAGGAAACTTTCGGCAAAAGGATATCCGTAGTTTCAAAAAATGTAATACAGGAGGGACTGCCATGAAAGTCTGGAAAGAGAGTATAAACAAAACGGCATATCAGGAGGAACTGGCATACATAGTATCGGTTCTGAGAGAGAATCTGGATTTGTTTGTGGGGAGTTATCCCCATGTGAGTGTGAAAAACAGATATTCTCCGGAGGAAAATGTACTCTGGACCTCGTCCTTTTTTGTGGGCATGTGTTATCTGGCCTATGAGTACACAGGGGACGAAGTTTTCCGGAAGTATGAGAAGGAACATCTTGACAGCTTTCAGGACAGGCTGGACCGGAAGCGCGGCATCAGTCATGATCTGGGCTTCCTGTATACGCTGTCCTGCGTGGCCTGTTATAAGACGACGGGAGACAGGAGGGCGGAGGAGCTGGCCCGCAGGGCAGCCCGGCTGCTGGCGGAACGTTACAATGAAAAGGGAAAATACATTCAGGCGTGGGGGGAGATGGGCATCGGATATCCGGATGTAAAGATCATCATAGACACCATGCTGAATCTGCCCCTGCTGTACTGGACGGGGGATGAGAAGCTGGCGGAAATTGCCGAAAATCATGCCCTGACCGCGTCCGGGACACTTGTGCGGCCGGACGCTTCCACCTATCATACTTACCTGATGAATCCGGATACAGGGGAGGCAGTCTGCGGTAAAACCCATCAGGGATATGCGGATGAGTCGATTTGGGCCAGAGGACAGGCCTGGGCGGTCTACGGATACGCGCTGTCCTACAGGTATACCGGGGATTCCCGCTTTCTGCAGGTGGCCCGGAGGGCGGCGGAGGTGTTTCGCAGAAATCTTCCGGCGGACTGGGTTCCCTATTGGGATTTTACCTTTACGGATGAACAGCCGGATATCCGTGATACCTCTGCGGCCAGCATCTATGTATGCGGCCTTCTGGAGCTGTGCAGTCATGTGAGTGATGGGGAGGCGGAAAGCTGTCTGAGCCTGGCGGAGACTGTCATGAGGAGTCTGAGGGAAAAATACACCACAAAAGGCATGGAAAATGTGAACGGCATTTTGACAGAGGGGATGTACCATCGCCATGACGGGCAGGAGGAATCTACCATCTGGGGCGATTATTTCTATATGGAAGCCCTGATGAGGCTGACGAGAGACTGGAGGCTGTACTGGTGATGAGAGAGCTCAGGACAAGGGACGACATGGCAATGCTGCTGCTGGACTGGATCCGCCCTCTGAAGGAGCATTACAGCAGAGGCGGAGCACAGCTGATAATCGGGAACACCTCCGCCCATTACGGGGAGGGATCCATTCGCATGGAGGGGTATTCCCGGGTACTCTGGGGGTTGGGGCCGCTGTTTGCAGGTGATAACGAAGGCCTGCCAAAGGAGCAGAGGCAGGAGATAGAAGCGTGGCAGGAGTTGACCAGAAGAGGCCTGATTCACGGCACGGATCCCGCCCATGAGGAATACTGGCAGGATGTGTGGGACTTTGACCAGAAAATGGTGGAGATGGCGGCGGTGGTCAATGCCCTGCTGCTTGCACCGCATGTATTCTGGGATCCGCTGACGGACAGACAGAGGGAAAACGTAGACTGTTGGCTGAATCAGATCAACAGCCATAAAGTGCATGCCAACAACTGGAGATTCTTCCGTGTGCTTGTGAATGTGCTGTTTCTGAAGCTTGGGCTGCCGCACAGCGAAGCATGCCGGAAGGATGATCTGGAGGTGGTGGAGCGGTGCTATGAAGGGGAGGGCTGGTATTTTGACGGGCATCCCGGGCAGAAGGATTATTACATACCCTTTGCCATGCACTATTACGGGCTGATCTATGCGGAGCAGATGAAGGAACGGGAGCCGGAATATTGCGGCAGGCTGAGAGAGAGGGCAGCGCAGTTTTATCCGGATTTTATACACTGGTTCGACCGGGAGGGCAGAGAGGTTCCCTACGGGCGCAGCCTGACCTATCGGTTTGCCCACAGCGCGGCGTTTGCCGCCATGGCGTTCGCCGGGGCGGATGTGCCCATGGGAGAGCTGAAAGCGCTGATTTTGGGAAATCTGAGATACTGGGGAAGCCAACCGATCTTTGACAAGGGCGGAATCCTCACCATCGGATATCAGTATCCCAATCTGATTATGAGCGAGCGCTACAACGGCCCCGGCTCTCCCTATTGGAGCTTCAAGACCTTTCTGGTTCTGGCGCTCTCCGGAGAGCATCCGTTCTGGAAAAGTCCGGAGGAAAAGCCGGTGTTAAACAGGAAGCGGCTGCTGGGTCATCCCAACATGATTGCCGTTCATGAGGAAAGCGGGCACACGCTGCTTTATCCCACGGGGCAGAAGTCCGGCAATTTCGGAAACACGGAGGCAAAATATCAGAAATTTGTCTATTCCAACCGCTTCGGCTTCAGTATATCCAGGGGAACGGAGCTGGAGGACGGCGCTTTTGACAACACGCTGGCCGGAACGGAAGCGGGGGATAATTTCTGGCGGATGCGCCGGGAGGCGGAACAATTTGAGGTGACGGAAAACTGCACCAGAACGCTGTATGGGCTGATGCCGGGGGTGAGGGTGGAGAGTCTGGTGATACCTCTGGATAAGGGACATGTGAGAGTGCACTTTGTCCGGACAACAAAGCGGATTGAACTGGCAGACGGAGGGTTTGCGATTCCGGCGGAGGACGGACTTCGGCGTATGGAGCCTTCTATGACAGAGCAGACAGGTGAGCGCGCCTGCTGCAGCTTTCCCTGGGGAAATGCCGGGGCAGTCTGTCTTTCCGGAAACGGCAGAGCCAGGCTGGTAACGCCGTTCCCCAACACAAATCTGATGTACGGTATCACTCTGATTCCCACAATCTGCTATGAGCTGGAGCCGGGAGAACACTGCATTGCGGATTATTTTTACGGAGACGGAATGGAACGGGAGGGTGAGGAGCTTCCCGCCGCGGATTTGTCTGACGGGTTCATCCGGATCCGCCATGGAGAGAGGGTGCTGGAGCTGGAAGGAAAGAGATGGCTGTGAGGAATTGTTTGTGAAAGTATTCGTTGAATTTGCACAGCGGCTATATTACAATGGCCTTAGCAGGATAACTGCGGACTCTGTAAAATAATTATAGAACGAGAAAGGTACAAAACATTATGAAGAGATGGGCAAGGGCAAAGTATCAGCCGGTTTTACCCCTGGGGGAGGACGGACGGCGCATCACGGGAAGCAGCGAACACATAACGCTTTCCAAGGACGCGGCAAAGGAGGGCATGGTGCTTCTGAAGAATCAGAACAATGTGCTGCCGCTGGCAAGGGGAAGCAGGGTGGCGCTGTTCGGCAAGGCGACCTTCGACTATGTGAAGGGAGGCGGGGGAAGCGGCGACGTGACGGTAGCATACACCCGCAATCTTTACGAGGGGCTGAAGAAAAAGTCCGGTCATGTAGAGGTGTTTGAGGAACTTGCGGATTACTACAGAAAGAACGTAAAGGATCAGTACGCACAGGGCAGGGAGCCGGGGATGACCGTGGAGCCCGCGCTGCCGGAGGATCTGCTGAAAAAGGCGAGAGCGTTTACCGACACGGCCATTATCAGTATCTGCCGGTTCTCGGGAGAAGGCTGGGACAGAAAGAGTATCTATGACAAAAAGAACAAGACCGAGGATGTTGCCATCGCAGGGCAGGAGCAGAAGCAGGACGCGGAGACAGAGGTGTTCGAGGACGGCGATTTTTATCTGACTCATGCGGAGAAGGCCATGGTGGATGCGGTGAAGAACAGCTTCCCCAAGGTGGTCGTGGTGATGAATGTGGGCGGCATGGTGGATACCGACTGGTTTGCCGAAGAGGAGAAGATTCAGTCTGTCCTCATGGCCTGGCAGGGTGGTATCGAGGGCGGCCTGGCGGCGGCAGAGCTGCTGATCGGAGAGGGAAATCCCAGCGGAAAGCTTTCCGACACCTTTGCAAAGAAGCTGGAGGACTATCCCTCTACATACAATTTCCATGAGTCGGATGATTATGTGGAGTACACCGACGATATTTATGTGGGCTATCGCTATTTTGAGACTGTTCCGGGCGCGGCGGAAAAGGTGAATTATCCCTTCGGTTTCGGATTGTCCTACACAAAGTTTTCGCTCTCCATGCCTGTGGTGGAGAAAAGAGAGCATCATCTCCGGGTGATGGTGGATGTCTGTAATATAGGAGAAACCGCGGGAAAAGAGGTGGTGCAGGTCTACTACGGCGCACCCCAGGGAAAATTGGGCAAGCCGGCGAAAGAGCTGGTGGCTTTCCGCAAGACCAGACTGCTGCAGCCGGGAGAGACCCAGACTGTCGTGCTGCGCTTCCAGATCAACGATATGGCGTCCTATGACGATCTGGGGAAGGTGGCAAAATCGGCCTACGTCCTGGAAAAGGGAGAATATCACTTCTATGTGGGCACCTCCGTGCGGGATACCGTGGAGGACAATTATGTGATGGTGCTGGATGAGGATGTGATTACGGAGCAGCTTTCTGCCAGGATGGTTCCCACCCGGCTGAGCAAGCGTATGCTGGCAGACGGCAGCTATGAGGAGCTTCCCCAGGGAGAGCCCGTGGATACGGATGCCACCGCACTTCCTGACAGGCTGCCGGTGGAAGAAACCTCCGGGCTTACACCTGCGGTGAAGCACCGGGACGGCTATCGCCTCTGGGGCAATCCGGACAACAGGCCGAAGCTGATTGATGTGGCAGAGGGAAGAATGACACTGGATGACTTTGTGGCAAAGCTTCCCGACGAGCAGCTTGCAGAGCTTTTGGGAGGACAGCCCAACACGGGTGTGGCAAACACCTTTGGCTACGGAAATCTGCCGGATTACGGCGTGCCCAACATCATGACGGCGGACGGACCTGCGGGTGTGAGGATTGCGCCTCAGTGCGGCGTCTGCACTACGGCCTGGCCCTGCTCCTCCATGCTGGCTTGTACCTGGAATCCCGAGGTGGTGGAACAGGTGGGAGCTGCAGGCTCTGCGGAGGCAAAGGAAAACAACATCGGCGCCTGGCTGACCCCTGCCATCAATATCCACAGAAGTCCTCTCTGCGGCAGAAACTTTGAGTATTATTCCGAAGATCCCTTCCTGACCGGAAAGATGGCGGGCGCCATGGTAAAGGGGATTCAGAGTAACCATGTGGCGGCTACGGTGAAGCATTTTGCCCTGAACAACAAGGAGACAAACCGGGTGGAAAGTGATTCCAGAGCTTCCGAGCGGGCGATCCGTGAAATTTATCTGAAGGGCTTCGAGATGATCGTGAAGGAGGCAAAGCCCTGGAGCATAATGTCCTCCTACAATATCATCAACGGGCACAGAGCCTCCGAGAACAGGGAAATGCTGGAGGATATTCTGCGCGGTGAATGGGGCTTTGAGGGCATGGTGACAACGGACTGGTGGACCCACGGAGAGCATTACAAGGAAGCCGCCGCCGGAAACGATATGAAGATGGGATGCGGATTCCCGGAGAGACTGCTTCAGGCCATGGAGATCGGCGCGATTACCAGGGCAGAGATGGAAACCTGTGCCAGGAGGATTCTTGGATTGATTCTGAAGGTAGACTGACGAAGCCGGGAATGTTTAGCGAAATTTAATTTTTCGTTTCGTGATTTTATACGAGGAATATGGTAGAATGCGTATATTCAAGGCATGAGACGGCTGAATGGCTGTCGGCGTCAGTGACGTCGGCAGCCATATTGCGCGAAGAGACAGAAGTCGGAATCCAGGAGCGTTTCCGTCCGTGTCCCCGCGGACTTCGCAAGCTGGGATTATGCGGGAAAAACCGCAGATTGCCGGGGAAAAGCGACCGGGGCAGATCACGAAAGGGTTGAAAATAGATGGGCAAAAAAGAAGACAATGAAATGGAACAGATCCAGAGGGGGCTGGAATCCTTTCTGGAGCGGGAGATAACCGCCGGAGACGTAAGAGAAAGAGACGGCGGGGGGAGAAGAAGGGAACCCCAGCTCTATAATTTAGAGGAGGATTGGGACAGCCAGCCGGAGGAGGACTGGGACAGAGTACCCACCCGCGGCGGCCGAAGAGGACAGTCCGGAAAAAGAAGAAGTACAGCGGCGGGAAGCCGGCAGGCAGGGAAGAGAGGAAGCGTAGCGCCGGAAGGGCGGCAGCCGAAGAAGGACAGCGGGTCGGGTTCCGGAAGACAGCAACAGAAAAGGGGAAGAGGTGGGGAAGCGGAAGGACGGCATTCCGGGAAGGGAAGAAGCGCCGCGCCGCAGAAAAACAAAGGAACAGGATCCAGGAAACAGTCGGGAAAAGGACAATCTAAAGGGAACAGAAAAAACGCCCCGGAGGAGAGAAAGACAGAAAAGAGCAGGAGCAGAAAGCGGGGAAGGAAATCCCGACTGCGCAGGGTACTGGTTTTCCTGGTTCTTTTGACAGTCCTGCTGGGGACAGGGCTGTATGCATTGGTCGGAAAGGTGTATGATAAGCTTAATTATGCGGCGGTGGATTCCATGACTGATCTGCCCATGTCGGAGGACGGGGTGGTGAACATTCTTCTCATTGGGAATGATTCCCGAAAGAACGAGGACGACGGGCGGTCGGATGCCATGATTCTGCTCTCGGTCAGCAGCAAGACCAGGAAGATTTATATGACGTCGCTGCTCAGAGATATCTATGTGGAGATTCCGGGACATGACAACAACCGTCTGAACGCGGCGTATTCCTTCGGGGGAGCGGAGCTGCTGATGGAGACGGTGGAAAAAAATTTTGACATTCCCGTTCATCGTTATGTGCAGGTAAATTTTGAGGCGTTTGTGGGGATGGTGGACTCCGTGGGAGGAGTGGATCTGGAGCTGACGGAGAAGGAAATAGAGTATGTAAACGGATATCTGGTGGAATACAATATGTTGACGGATCGGCCCCAGGGAACGGACAACATGGATACCGGTGTCAGCGGTATGGTGCATCTGAACGGCCCCCAGGCTCTGGCATATTGCAGAAACCGTTATCTTGGGACAGATTTCGGCAGAACGGAAAGGCAGAGGAAGGTGCTGACGGAAGTGATAAAGAAAATTCCGGGTGCCCTCCTGACCAACGGTTCCGGGCTTATCGACGCACTGATGCCGAATCTGACCACGAATCTGACAAAAAATGAGTGTTTTCGCCTGAGCCTGATGGCAGGCAAGGGGCTGACCTATGATATCGTTGCGGACAGTATTCCGCAGCCAGGTACTTACCGTAATGCAACTATTCGGAAGATGTCGGTTCTGGAGGTGGATTTTGAAGCCAACAGACGTTACCTGAAGGAAAAACTGTACGGAGAAGGAGGACAGGAATAATGGATATGATCGTGATTACCTTCGTGGGGATTCTGTGCGCTTATGTGGCAGTGAGTATTTTCAGTTCACAGGAGAGGAACCAGGTCTTCAACCGAAGGCCAATTGAAGTAGTGGATGTAAAGAAATATAATCGTTTCTGCGGTTTTCTGGTGATCGGTTTTGGGCTGGCGGTGGAGGTTACGCTTTTCCTGGGGTTTCTCCTGGGCGGAGTCGTCAGCGTGATCTGTACGCTGGTGATTATTCTGGAGGCATTTCTGGTGCTGATGATTTACAGTAAACAGGAAAAGAAAATGCTGAAAAAAAGGTGACGGGAACAGGAGCGGATGCAGTTGGAGAAAGAAAGGACAGGATCAGATGAAAGGGATCTGTTTTGACGGAAAAAAAGCAGTGTACAGAGAGGATCTGCCAAAGCCCACACCCGGAGAAGGGGAAAGCCTGGTGCGTGTGCTGATGGCGGCAGTGTGCAATACGGACAAGGAAATCCTGCGGGGCTACAGGCCGGATTTTAAAGGAGTTATGGGGCATGAGTTTGTGGGTGTGGCGGAGGAATCTTCCGATGCAGCCATAGCGGGAAAGCGGGTGGTCGGAGAGCTGAATGCAGCCTGCGGGAAATGCATCTACTGCCGCACCGGCAGACCCACACACTGCTCCGGCAGACGTGTGCTGGGAATGCATGACAAAGACGGCTGTTTCGCAGAATATATGACAATAGACACAAGCCTGCTGCATCCTGTGCCGGAGGAGCTTCCGACAGAAAAGGCAATCTATACGGAGCCGTTGGCGGCAGCCTTTGAAATCATGACGCAGGTATCGCTTGGCCAGGACAAAAACATTGCGGTGCTGGGGGACGGCAGGCTGGCGTACTGTGTGGTTCAGGCGCTGCGGGCGGAGGGACATTCCGTGACGGTTGCGGGAAAACATCCGGAAAAGCTGGAGCTGTTCCGGCCTTTTGCAGAGGTTACCCTGGAGAGGGAGAAGGAAGGCTATGAAGTGGTGATTGAAGCCACGGGCTCGCCCTCCGGCATTTTACAGGCTTTGGAAATGGTGAGGAAAAAAGGTACTGTTGTGCTGAAAAGCACCTATGCCGGGGAAGTGTCGCTGCCTTTGAGCCAGGTGGCGGTGAATGAGATCAGTATCGTGGGCAGCAGATGCGGTCCCTTTGTGCCTGCTCTGAACGCGCTGGCTTCCGGGAAGGCGCTTTTTCCGGAGATTACGCTTTTCGCGCCGAAGGAATACGAACAGGCTTTTGCGGATACAGGGTTTAAGGCAGGATTTCGGTTTTCGTGACAGGCGGCTGTAGATTATTGACGGAAATATCGTAAACCGGGCAGGATAATCCATTTCCCCGCCGGGCGGCAGTATGATAAAATAGCCTTAATTGAGGCGGGAAGGCCGGAGGGCCGTCAAATATTGATTGCGGAGCAAGGAAGGAGAGACACAAAATGGAAAAGAGAAAAATGGAGCGGCTGGGAGCGGAAACCTCCCTTTTGGGCTTTGGCTGTATGCGTTTTCCTACCACAAAGGATGGAAAAATAAACGAGTCGGAGGCCGAGAAGATGATCGACAGGGCTATCGCAGCCGGAGTCAATTATATTGATACTGCGTACCCCTATCACAATGGAGAGAGCGAGCCCTTTGTAGGAAAGGTGCTGAAGAAGTATGACAGAGGCAGTTTTTATCTGGCCACGAAACTTCCCTGCTGGGCGGTGAAATCCCTGGAGGATGTTGACAGACTGTTTGAGGAACAGCTGAGCAGGCTTCAGACGGATTACATAGATTTTTATCTGCTGCATGCGTTAAACAGAGGAAGCTTTCACAACATGGTTGAGCTTGGGGGCGTAAAGCGTCTGGAGCAGCTGAAGGCGGAAGGGAAAATCAGAAATCTGGGCTTCTCTTTCCACGACGGCTATGATGCGTTTGAAGAGATAATCAACTACAGAGAATGGGATTTCTGCCAGATTCAGCTGAATTACATGGATACCCAGGACGGCCCCGGAATGAGGGGTTATGAGCTGGCAGAGAAAAAGGGGATTCCGCTGGTGATTATGGAGCCCGTGAAGGGCGGTTCCCTGGCCTGCTTTGCGGAGGATATCACAGAGACCTTCCGGAAGCTGGATCCGGACGCTTCCGTGGCAAGCTTTGCCCTGCGCTGGGTGGGAACGCTGCCCCATGTAAAGGTGATTCTCAGCGGTATGTCGTCCATGGAGCAGGTGGAGGATAATCTGAAGACATTCGGAGATTTTACGCCCCTTTCTCAGGCGGAGAAGAAGACCATCGAGGACATTGTCTCTTTGATCAGGAGCCGTGTGCAGAACGGCTGTACCGCCTGCCGCTATTGTATGCCCTGTCCGGCCGGGGTGGATATTCCGGGGAATTTCCGGGCATGGAACACTTATCACATGTACCAGAATTACAAGGTGGTCAGTGGGCTCTGGGAAAAGGAGCTGGGGGAGAGCAAGCAGGCAAAGAACTGTATCAAGTGTGGAAAATGTGAGCAGGCTTGTCCTCAGAAGCTTTCCATCCGCCAGGATCTGGAGAAGGTGCAGGCGGATCTTGACAGGAAGGAATTTGTGATTTCATAATCCCGGGGAAAGTGTTCCCGGCAGGACAGGAAGCATTTGCTTTAGAGTGGAGCAATGGAAAAAGCGTTTAAGCTGGATTTTGAAAATGATAAGCTGGGCAGCCTTTATGTAAACTGCTGCGGCTGTTCCCAGACAGAGGGGCTGCACAGCTTCGGGCCGGCGTCGAAGCCGCATTATCTGATTCACTATGTGCTGAGCGGAAAGGGAATCTTTCGGTTCCATGACAAGGAATACAGCCTGGAGGCGGGTTATGGGTTTTTGATCCAGCCAAATGAGCTGGCATTTTATCAGGCGGATGCCCTGGAGCCCTGGAGCTATCTCTGGGTGGGCTTTGGCGGAAGCCGGGCCGGAGAGTATCTTGCGTCCATGGGACTGTCAGCCAGACATCCGATTTTCGCCTGCCACAGGGACGAGGAACTCTATGCCATTGTGCGGGACATGATGGAGCACAATACCGTAGGCATGGCAAACGACCTGCGCCGGAACGGGCAGATGAGTGTTTTTTTGTCTGTGCTGGCGGACAGCGCGGGAGTTGTGGAAAGGGAAGGAGAGGATAAGGGAAACCAGTATGTGAAAAAGGCGGTTTCCTTTATCCAGAGCAATTACTGCAATCCCATCAAGGTCACGGATGTGGCCGATTATGTGTGCATCAACAGAAGTTATCTGTATACCCTGTTCCAGAGTTATTTGGGTATGTCACCCCAGCAGTTCCTGACCACCTTCCGGATCACCAAGGCCCGCGAACTGCTGGATTCTACATCCTATCCCATTGAAAGTATTGCGCTTTCCTGCGGTTACAGCGACGCGCTGGTTTTTACCAAGGCGTTTCATGCCATGAAGGGGATGTCGCCGTCCCAGTACCGAAAGCAGAGCCACAGGGAAAATACAAGGGAACAGCTTCAGGAGGTGGAAAGCCTGATCGAAAAGCTGATTCAGCCGGAAACATAAGGTTTTTGGTTGAATCAGTTTTTTATTGTATGTGTATCGGATAAGCTGCGGGAGAAGGGGGACGGTATGCGGTATTATATAACAAATTGACAGGTTGAAAAAACAAATATATGTGGAAATACCTGCGGCTTTTTTGTAAAATAACAGGTAGTAAGGGAAGGACAGCATGTTGTTTGGACTGTCCCAAATGAGGGCCGGCGGAGACATAAGCACAGAATCAAAGGGCGCAGCGGCAGGCGCGGAAACGGAGGGCATATGAAGGAGCTTGTTTTAAAAAAATTTGCGGAGGTATTTGGCGACGGAACGGGTGCGGAGGTTTATTTTGCACCGGGGCGGGTCAATCTGATCGGTGAGCACACGGATTACAATGGAGGACATGTGTTTCCCTGTGCGCTTACCATTGGCACCTATGGCGTGGCCCGGAAGAGAGAGGACAATAAGCTTCGGTTTTATTCCATGAATTTTGAACAGCTGGGAGTGATAGAGTCTTCCCTGGAGGATCTGGTTCCCTCCGGGGAGGCGGACTGGACCAACTATCCCAAGGGAGTGATGTGGGCGTTCGGTGAGAAGGGGATGAAGGTTCCCTTCGGAATGGATCTGCTGTTAAACGGCAATATTCCCAACGGCTCAGGGCTTTCCTCCTCGGCGTCGGTGGAGGTGCTGACAGGATTTATTCTGCGGGATTTTTTCGGGTTTGAAGTGACCAACCAGGATCTGGCGCTGATCGGCCAGTATGCGGAAAACCATTTTAACAAGGTAAACTGCGGTATTATGGATCAGTTTGCCATTGCCATGGGAAAGAAGGATCATGCCATTTTTCTGGATACGGCGGATTTGTCCTTTGAATATGCGCCTATCGCCCTGAAGGGGGCAAAGATTGTCATTGCCTGCAGCAATAAAAAGCGGGGCCTTGGGGATTCCAAATACAACGAGCGCCGCGCGGAATGCGAGACGTCGCTTGCCGAGCTGCAGCAGGTGGTGAAGGTGAAGGCGCTGGGGGATCTGGACGAGGCTGCTTTTGAAAAGTTTGCCTCCATCATCAAGAGTGATGTGCGCAGAAAGCGCGCAAAGCATGCCGTGTATGAGAACCAGCGCACCATCCGTGCGGTAGAGGCGCTGAAGGCGAATGACGTGGCGGAATTCGGACGTCTGATGAACGCCTCCCATGTGTCTCTGCGGGATGACTATGAGGTGACGGGAATCGAACTGGATACCCTGGTGGAGGAAGCCTGGAAGATCGACGGGGTCATCGGTTCCAGGATGACAGGAGCCGGATTTGGCGGCTGTACGGTCAGCATTGTGAAGGATGAGGCCATCGACAGCTTTATTGAAAAAGTGGGCGCCGCCTATAAAGAAAAGATAGGCTACGGTGCGGACTTTTATGTAGTGGAGATCGGAGACGGCCCCGGAAGGTTATAAGAAAACAGAAAGGTATCGTGGTAAGTATGGAGAGAATAGAAGCTGATATCAGGAAACTGGTTTCCTATGGAATCAGAACAGGACTTGTACCGGAGGAAGACAGGATATTTACGATCAATAAGCTGCTGGAGCTCTTTGGCCTGGAAGAGCTGGAGAATGCGGAACAGACGCCGGAGATGGCGGAGGAGGAGCTGGAAGAGGTTCTGAGCAGTATGTGCGATTATGCATACGGCAGGGGCTTGCTTGCGGAAAATACCGTGACCTACCGTGACCTGTTTGACACCAGGATCATGAGTATGCTCATGCCACGGCCCAGCGAGGTGATCCGCAGGTTCCGGGAGCTGTATGAACAGGAATCCCCGGAGGCAGCTACGGATTACTATTACAAGCTCAGCCAGGACTCCGACTATATTCGCAGATACCGTGTCTGCAGGGACATGAAATGGATTGCCAATACAAAGTATGGCGACCTGGATATCACCATCAACCTCTCCAAGCCGGAAAAGGATCCCAAGGCCATCGCGGCGGCCAGAAACGCAAAGCAGTCCGGTTATCCGAAGTGCCTGCTGTGCAGGGAGAACGAGGGGTATGCAGGCAGGGTGAATCATCCCGCCAGACAAAATCACCGGATCATTCCGGTGACCATCAACGAAAGCAGCTGGGGCTTTCAGTATTCGCCCTATGTTTATTATAACGAGCATTGCATTGTGTTCAATTTTCAGCATGTACCCATGAAGATTGAACATGCAACCTTCTGCAAGCTGTTTGATTTCGTGAAACTGTTTCCGCACTACTTTGTGGGTTCCAACGCGGATCTGCCCATTGTGGGGGGATCCATCTTAAGCCACGATCATTTCCAAGGCGGACATTATGAGTTTGCCATGGCAAAGGCTCCTGTGGACAGAGAATTTACGGTGAAAGGCTTTGAGGATGTAAAGGCCGGGATTGTGAACTGGCCCATGTCTGTGATTCGCTTGAACGGCAGGGATACTGACCGCATTGTTGCGCTGGCGGACAGAATTCTGGAAAAGTGGCGGGGCTATACGGACGAGGAGGCGTTTGTCTTTGCCTGCACGGACGGCGAACCTCACAATACCATCACTCCCATCGCCAGGAAGCGGGGCGAAAATTTTGAGCTGGATCTGGTGCTGCGCAACAATATCACCACAAAGGAACATCCTCTCGGAGTGTATCATCCCCATGCAAAACTGCATCATATCAAGAAGGAGAACATTGGCCTGATAGAGGTGATGGGGCTTGCGGTGCTGCCTGCCCGGCTGAAAAAGGAGATGGCTGACCTGAAGGAGGCCTTCCTGGCCGGAAAGGATCTGCGCGGAGATGAGGAGCTGGCAAAGCATGCGGACTGGGTGGAGGAATTCCTGCCCAGGTATGAAAAGATCGACGCCTCCAATATCGACGGTATTCTGGAAAAAGAGATCGGCCTGGTGTTTATGGAGGTGCTGGAGGATTCCGGCGTCTACAAGCGCACCGAGGAAGGCCAGGGAGCATTTGACCGGTTTGTGCGGCAGCTGGGCTGAGCGTGCCTGCAGGATGTGGCTGACCGTCTTCGCAGGGAGTGTTGACAGCTGTAAAATTATGTGGTATAGTTTCGGAAATTGAACACAAAGGCTATGAGAAGAAACAGTAAGTATTCCGGATTATCAGAGAGAAGGCGGCAGGTGCGAGCCTTTATGCAAGGGATGCCCAACCCGTCTTTGAGCCGCAGGCCGAAATTGCAGTAAGCCGCGCCGGGATCTCCCGTTACAGAGACAGGGCATTGGTGTTTTCGCCTGTGCCGGAGAGTGCGGAGTCTTTCCGAATTTAGGTGGTACCGCGGACTTGATTATCGTTCGCCCTAAGCTGACATAAGGTTGGCTTAGGGCTTTTTTATTTAAAAGGAGGTGTCAATTGTGAAACTGGAAAAGATGGTGGGAGATCGCTTCCGGGAAAGGCCGTCGGACTGCATTGTTGACAGCCATGCGCTGATGGTGCGGGGCGGTTATCTGAAAAATGCTGAATAGCGGGGGAAGGAAAGGAAAAACAATGAAACTCCTTTTGGTGGCAATCAATGCAAAATATATCCATTCCAACCCGGCAATCTACAGTCTTCGCGGATATGCCGGAGTAGAGGCGGCCAGGCATATCGAGCTGGCGGAGTATACCATTAATCAGCAGCTGCAGGACATTCTGGAGGATATTTACCGCAGAAAGCCGGATGTGATCGGCTTCTCCTGCTACATCTGGAACTGGACATTTGTGCGGCAGCTTCTCGCGGAGCTTCCAAAGCTTCTGCCCGGGACGGCACTGTGGCTGGGCGGGCCGGAGGTAACTTATGATGCGGACAGGCTTCTGGCGCAGTATCCCAAACTGACCGGCATTATGGTCGGGGAGGGGGAGGCTACCTTCCGGGAGCTTGCCGCCTGGTATCTGGATTCCCGCCATGGGACGGCGGGAGCGGCAGCAGAGGGTTCTGCGGCTGAAGGAGGCCGGAAGCCGGCGGAAGGTGACAAGGACGGAGCGGAAAAAGGGAGTGGGGTCAGAAAAAAGCGGTTGGAGGATATTCCGGGATTATACCTGCACACAGGACCCACGCCTGCCAGGCAGCTCCTGGATATGAGCAGCGTTCCCTTTCTCTACGGGGATCTTGCTCCCTTTGAGAACAGAATCATTTATTATGAGTCCAGCCGGGGCTGTCCCTACAGCTGCAGCTATTGTCTTTCCTCCATAGAAAAATCAGTGCGCATCCGGGACATCGGTGCGGTAAAAAAAGAATTGCAGTTTTTCCTGGATTCCCGGGTAAAACAGGTGAAGTTTGTAGACAGAACCTTTAACTGCAATCATGCCCACGCCATGGCAGTCTGGAAGTATCTGAGGGATAATGACAATGGCGTCACTAATTTTCACTTTGAAATCTCCGCGGATATCCTGAACGAACAGGAGCTGGAGCTGCTGCATACCATGCGGCCCGGACTTGTGCAGCTGGAGATCGGGGTGCAGTCCACGAACCCTGACACGCTTCGGGCCGTTCGTCGGGTTTCGGATATGGAAAGGCTGGAGCGGATTGTGGCGGAGATCGGAAAGGGCGGGAATATACACCGTCATCTTGATCTGATTGCCGGGCTGCCTTTTGAGGATATGGAGTGCTTCCGCAATTCCTTTGACAGAGTATATGGCATGAGACCGGAGCAGCTTCAGCTGGGTTTTCTGAAAGTGCTTAAGGGATCGGAAATGTGGGAGCGGGCGGAGGAATTCGGAATCCGCTGCCTGGACAGTCCTCCCTATGAGGTGCTCTGCACCAGGTGGCTTGACTATGAGGACATTCTGCGCCTGAAGGGCGTGGAGGAAATGGTGGAGCTGTATTACAACAGCGGACAGTTTACCCGGACGCTTCCCGTGCTGGAAAGCGCCTTTGACAGTCCCTTTGCCATGTATGACAAGCTGGCGGCGTTTTACCTGCAGGAGGGATGTGGTGTGAAAAGTACGGTTCACAGTCCTGACCCGCATGCCGGCTTCGGCGGGCAGATGGGAGTTGGGGCGGGAAGCTCTGCCCGGGTGTACAGGTATCATGTGCTGCTTGCATTTGCGGCGCGGTATGACGAAGAGCGGCTGCCCCTCTACAGGGAACTGCTGACCCTGGATCTGTATCTTCGGGAAAATTTGAAGAGCAGACCGGAATTTGCATCCGATCTAACCCCTTATCGGGATGTGACCAGAAGTTTTTACCGACAGGAAGAAAAGAAACGGGAATATCTGCCGGATTATGAAGGCTGCGACGGAAAGCAGCTGAGCCGGCTGACGCATCTGGAGCCCTTTTCCCGGCTGACACTCCGGCAGATTTTTCCGGGAGACCGGGATGGGGAAGCCGGGGAGGAAGCGGCCGTGCACTATGTGCTTTTTGACTACCGGCACAGAAATCCCCTGAACGCGGAGGCAAGGACGCTGGCGGTACGGATGCCGGACGGTACGGGAGAGGCAGCGGATGAGTGCAGGCAGACGGCGCGGAAAGGTGAGATAGTATTCCCGGGAGCGGCGGAGGAAGCGGCGCCGGAGCAATGTCAGGCACTGCTAAGGCAGGACGCCGGCGGGATGGAGGCCTATGTCAGCATTGACCTGGAGACCACCGGGCTGAACCCCAAGAGGGACAGAATCATTGAGATCGGGGCGGTAAAGGTGGTGCAGGGGAACATTACAGACACTTTTTCCACCCTTGTCAATCCCGGAAGAAGGCTGGAACAGCGGATCACGGAGCTCACCGGCATCACCGACGAGGACCTGAAGGACGCGCCGTATCTGGAGGAGGTGCTTCCGGAGCTGTTTTCCTTCCTGGGGGAGCTTCCTCTTCTGGGACACAGTATATTGTTTGACTTTTCGTTTCTGAAGAAGGCGGCGGTGGATCGGAAGCAATGCTTTGAGAAAAAAGCCATAGATACGCTGAAGATAGCCAGAAAGTACCTGTCCCGGCTGGAGAGCCGGAGCCTTGACGCGCTCTGTCTTTATTACCGGATTCCCCACCGGGCCCACCGGGCCCTGGCAGATGCGGAGGCTACAGATCTTCTGTACCGCAGACTGACGGAGGAATTTTACTCGGAGTCGGAGGGACTGTTTCGCCCCGGGGAGCTCTTCTTTCAGGTGAAAAGGGATCAGCCGGCGTCAAAATCTCAGAAGGAGAGGTTATATTGGCTGGCAGAGCGGCATAAAATAATTCTGGATGTGGAAATAGATCATCTGACCAGAAGTGAGGCAAGCCGTCTCACCGATAAGCTTCTGGAACAGTACGGCAGAGATGTCTGACAAGGCAGCTTCAGAAAACATCGGGATATTTTTCCCGCAGGTGTTTTACGATAATGCTGCGATTGCCGGAGCGCAGCCCACCGGCGATCTCACAAAGTCTGTCGATTTCACGGTACTGCTTTGTGGAGGCATAGTAATCCGCCAGCAGATAGTAGGTGCGGCTGATATCCGTATCCGTGGTGATGGCGAACTCCATCAGGAGAGAAGCCTCCTTGGCATAACCGTTTTCAACCAGAATATCCGCCCATTTCTGCAGGGTGCGCACAAGCAGGGTGTAATTCTGGTCGTATTCCGTCAGCACATTGATGTTGGCAGTGCCGTATTCCAGCTTCAGATCGGTATTGCTCCAGCCGGTGAGGTTAACGATCTTCTGTGAGGTAAGGGATTCCAGTATATTGATACATTCCATTACATTCTGATTCTCGTTCAGCAGATGCGTGGGAAATGCTTCCAGAGGGATGTTGATATAGTTCAGCTTATCCAGCGGCTTTTTGCGGACGGCGTTGGCCCGGGCTTCCCGGCCCCAGAACTCCTTATCCCTGTTTTTTGCCAGTTTGGCCTGCTTTTTCAGACTGACTGTGGTGAGGATCAGAACCGTGATAAAGCTTGCAAAAATGAATATATTCATATATAATATCCTTTCAGAGTTTAAGTACACACGCCCCTTTGGGGAAGTCAGGAGACGGCTATGTTTAACATGAACAATAAAAAAACCAGACAGCGTTTTTCGGTGGTCATCATTGTGATTTTGATCATGGCAATGGTCATACCCACTGTAGCATATTTTCTCTAGTATTTCAATGCGAGGATTATTATGAAAAGATTTGCCAAGAGAGCAGGAGGAATGCTTCTTCTGCTGATCTGCCTTTTGGGGTCGGGCGCAGCCGTGCAGGCGGCGGAAGAGGGCACCATAAAAGCCGGTATTTTTGCCGGCAGCATAGACCTGTCCGGAAAGACCCAGGCGGAGGCCTTAGCCGCGGTGGAAGCGTATGTAGCCGGACTGCAGGATGTGGAAATCACCCTGCTGGCAGCGGCAGACACAGAGGTGGGGGTCACAGCGGGAGATCTGGGGATCGCCTGGGCAAATCCGGAGCTTGTGACGGAGGCGGCACAGATCGGCACCCGGGGAAACGTGATCGAGCGCTATCGTGTGCTGAAGGATCTGGAATATGAAAACAAGGTCTTTCCCATAGAGCTGTCCCTGGATCTGCAGGCGGTCAGCGACCTTTTGCTGGAAAAGTGCGCAGTTTACGACACGGAGGCAGTGGACGCCTCACTGCAGAGGATTGACGGACAGTTTCAGGTGACGGAGGGAAAAACAGGCTACCGTCTGGACGTGGAGACCTCCATTGATGTGATCAACGACCTGCTCACGGAAGACTGGGACTGTCAGCCGTGCACCATTCCGCTGAATGTGCGGGTGGAAGAACCCAGGGGAAACGCGGAGGAGCTGGCGCAGATAACGGATGTGCTGGGCACCTTTACCACATCCTACTCCTCCTCCAATTCTTCCCGATGCGCAAATGTGGAAAATGGCTGCAAGCTCATCAACGGAACCACGCTATATCCGGGAGAAGAGTTTTCCACCTATGACACGGTGTCACCCTTTACGGAAAAAAACGGCTACTATATGGCGGGCTCCTATGTCAGCGGCAAGGTGGTAGACAGTCTGGGGGGCGGCATCTGCCAGGTATCTACCACACTGTACAACACGGTGCTGAGGGCAGAGCTTGAGGTTACGAAGCGCTATAATCACTCCATGATAGTGTCCTATGTGGATCCTTCCGCGGATGCCGCCATTGCGGAGAGCTCAGGCAAGGATTTCAAATTCGTGAACAACCTGGACTATCCGGTGTATATTGAGGGAGTGACCCAGGACAAGAAGATTACCTTTACCATCTATGGGAAAGAGACCAGGGAAGCGGGGCGGGAGGTTCGCTATGAGAGTGAGATCCTTGAGGTTATGAAGCCCTCCTCCGACGATATTTATGCAGACGCCTCCAAACCCATCGGCTATCTTGTGACAGAGGGCGCGCACATCGGTTACAGGGCAAAGCTCTGGAAGATAGTCACGGTGAACGGCGAGGAAGTAAGCCGCACGGAGGTGAACAACAGCAGATATAAGATGGTGCCCAGAAGCGCTACGGTGGGTACTGCAACGGAGGATCCCGGAGCCTATGAACAGATTATGGCGGCTATCGGTACGGGAAGCGTGGATCAGGTAAAGAGCGTGATAGCAGCGCTGACGGCTCCGCCTGCTCCCGAGAACACCGAGGCGGCACAATAGAAGACGAAGGACAAATAGAGCATGAGAATCGGTAAATTGCCGGAGAATGTTTTGAAACGCTCTGTTTTGAGACAGATAAACAAAACAGGAAAAAGAGCGGATGGCGCAGGGCTGGGGGAAGACTGCGCCGTTTTCCCGTTTCCGGAGTCCGGTTCCGTGGCGGTTTGTGTACAGGAGGCTGCAGTTTTGATGAATGCGGCAGGGAGGGAGACATCCGCGGATGCCGTGGCTGGCATAGGGCAGCTGATCCAGAGGTGTGCCAACAATCTTGCCGCAGGCGGGGCCGGAATGAAGGAAATCAGGATGGCGCTGGTTTTGCCGGAGACGGCGGAGGAGGCCGATATCAGGAACCTGATGCAGGAGGCCGAGGTAAAATGTCAGGAGCTGGATGTGCGCATTGCGGGGGGCCAGACCCGTATAAGCGGCGCGGTAAAGTCGGCGGTTGCGGTGGTCACGGGGCACGGGCTGCCCTTTGAGGCAGGGGAAGCCGGATCGGCAGACTCAGAGCCGGAAGGCAGACGGCATTCCGGGACGCCTGCTCCCGGGCAGGATATTGTGGTGAGCAAGTGGATTGGTCTGGAGGGCACGGCGATTCTGGCGAGAAGGAACCGGGAGCGTCTGCTGTCCCGTTATCCGGCGTATTTTGTGGAGGAGGCAGCAGGCTTTGACAGGTGGCTTTCCGTGATTCCGGAGGCCGCCACCGCGGTGAAGTCCGGTGTCTGCGCCATGCATGATGCTTCGGAGGGAGGCATCCTTGGAGCTCTGTGGGAGCTTGCGCAGCGGGCAGGTGCCGGACTGACAATAGATCTGAAAAAGCTGCCCCTGAGACAGGAGACGGTGGAGGTGTGCGAATGCTGTAATGTAAATCCCTATGGGCTTTTGTCCGGCGGAAGTCTGGTGATGACCGCGTGGGACGGACAAAGCCTGGCGGCCGCGCTGGAGGCGGAGGGCATTCCGGCGGTTGTGGTGGGAAAGCTTACGGAGAGCAACGACCGAATCATTCGAAATGACGGTGAGATCCGATATATGGACCGGCCGGGGCAGGATGAAATTTATCGTTGGCTGTCGGAAACATTGCATTAGTGTAAGTGTATAGACAGGTAAAAGAGGATGGAGGATATAACATGAGAGACGAATTACTTGCGATTATCGAAAAAAACGGACGAATTGACTTAAAGGAACTGGCTGTGCTTCTGGGGGTTCAGGAGACGGATGTGGTCAGTGAGCTGGCTGCGCTGGAGAGTGAGGGGGTTATCTGCGGCTACCACGCGATGATCAACTGGGAGAATACAGACATTGACAAAGTGTCCGCACTGATCGAGGTGCGTGTGACGCTCCAGAGAGGCCAGGGCTTTGACAGCGTGGCACAGCGGATTGAAAAGTATCCCGAGGTACAGAGCGTGTATCTGATGTCCGGCGGATACGATCTCATGGTGATCCTGGAAGGAAAGACACTCCGGGAGGTTTCTTCCTTTGTGTCCGACAAGCTGGCCACCATGGAGCAGGTGCTCAGCACGGCGACCCACTTTATACTGAAAAAGTATAAGGATCACGGCACCATGCTCTCCCGCCGGAAAGAAGATGAAAGGGAGATGATTACGCCATGAGAAATCCGTTAGCAGATAAAATTGTGGGAATTAAACCATCCGGAATACGGAAATTTTTTGACATTGTCAGCGAGATGAAGGACGCAATTTCCCTGGGCGTGGGCGAGCCTGATTTTGATACGCCCTGGCATATCCGGGACGAGGGAATCTATTCTCTGGAAAAGGGAAGAACCTTTTACACCTCCAATGCAGGGCTGAAAGAGCTGCGCCAGGAGGTCAGCCATTATATGAACAGGAAGCACGGAGTGAACTATGACCCCATACAGGAGGTGTTGATCACCGTGGGAGGTTCCGAGGCTATCGACATCGGAATGCGGGCCATGCTGAATCCGGGGGAGGAAGTGCTGATTCCCCAGCCCAGCTATGTCTCCTACGAGCCCTGTACCATTATGGCGGGGGGAACGCCCGTTATCATTGATCTGAAGGCGGAAAATGAATTCCGTCTGACCGCGGAGGAGCTGGAGGCGGCGATCACGGACAGAACCAAGCTTCTGATTCTGCCCTTTCCCAACAATCCCACCGGCGCAATTATGGAGCGGAAGGATCTGGAGGCCATTGCCGAGGTGATTGTCAGACATGATATATTTGTAATGTCCGACGAAATCTACGGGGAACTGACCTATACGGAGAAGCATGTGTCTATTGTGGAGCTCCCCGGCATGCGGGAGAGAACGATATTGATCAACGGCTTTTCAAAGGCCTATGCCATGACGGGATGGAGGCTGGGATATGCCTGCGGGCCTGCCCGGATAATTGAGCAGATGACAAAGCTGCATCAGTTTGCCATTATGTGTGCGCCTACCACAAGTCAGTATGCGGCCATTGAGGCGCTGAAAAACGGAGATGAGGATATCGCACAGATGCGCGTGGCCTACAATCAGAGGAGAAGGTATCTGATGAACGCCTTCCGTGAGATGGGTCTGGACTGCTTTGAGCCCTTCGGCGCGTTTTATGTATTTCCCTGTATCAGGGAATTCGGCATGACCAGCGACGAGTTTGCCACCAGATTTCTGGAGGAGGAGAAGGTGGCCGTGGTGCCGGGAACCGCATTCGGGGATTGCGGGGAAGGGTATATGAGGATATCCTATGCCTATTCCCTGGAGAAGCTGAAGATTGCCATCGGAAGGCTGGAACACTTTGTGAACAGGCTGAGAGCGGAAAAGGGTACACAGCAGTAAAGGAGACTTCCGTGCATATTGTATTACATCAACCGGAAATACCGGGAAATACGGGAAATATCGGGCGTACCTGCGTTGCCACAGGCACGCCCCTGCACCTGATCGAGCCGCTGGGGTTCCGTCTGGACGAAAAATCCATCCGGCGGGCAGGCATGGATTACTGGAAGGATCTGGACGTCCGCAGGTACATGAATTATGCGGATTTTCTGGAAAAAAATCCCGGGGCCAGAATATGGATGGCAACTACAAAGGCCAGGAAGAGTTATACGGAGGTAACGTACGGGCCGGAGGACTATATTATGTTCGGCAGGGAAAGCGCCGGGATTCCGGAGGAAATTCTGGTGGAGAATGAGGAGAGCTGTATCCGCATTCCCATGCTTTCCGCCATCCGTTCCCTGAACCTCTCCAACTCGGCTGCCGTCATCTTGTACGAAGCCCTTCGGCAGAACGGGTTTTCAGGAATGGAGAAGGAAGGGGAACTGCATCGCCTGCATTGGAGGGAATGATTCTTTGTCCGGGTTTGTAGGGTATAATTCCCTTGCCATATGCAAGCAGAATGTACTATAATAGGGGAGGGGAAGCCCGAAATAATAATTCGACTTTCGGATGGAATTGTGCGTCGCGGCGCGCAGAGGGGAGCAGATATGACATTAAAGGAATGTTATGCGGCATTGGGAGCAGATTTTGAGGGGACACTGGGGCGGCTTTGCAGTGAAAAGCTGGTGCAGAAATTTGCGTTGAAGTTTCTTGCAGACGAGAGCTATCCCACGTTGGAAAAGGCCATGGAAGAGGAAAATTACACGGATGCCTTCCGTGCGTCCCACACTTTAAAGGGGGTCTGTGCAAATCTTGGTTATACAAGGCTGTATGAGGCCAGCGATGTGTTGACGGAGGCGCTGCGGGACGGGAAGAAGCCTGCGGACGATACTCTTCTGGAGCAGGTGAAGGATGAGTACCGGCGCACGGTAGAATTACTGCAGGAGCTGCAGAATACGGTATGACCGAAATGAGAGGAAAGCAATTACAGAAAGGACAGCCGTTTTCATGCGCAGTAAGATACTGATTGTTGACGATATGGAATTAAACCGGGAGATGCTCACGGCTATACTGGAAGACGAATATCCCGTAGTGGAGGCGGAAAGCGGGAAAAAAGCCATTGAGATACTGGAAGAGCTGCAGGATGAGGTGGCGGTGGTACTTCTGGATCTGATCATGCCGGACATGGACGGATACGAGGTGCTGGAGGAGATGAGACGTCGGCTCTGGATGGATAAAATTCCAGTGCTGGTGATCAGCGCGGAATCCAAGGTGGCCGCGGAACGTAAGTGTTTTGAGCTGGGGGTTTCCGACTTCATTCATAAGCCCTTTGACAATGCGATTGTCCGCAATCGGGTAAAAAATACGGTAGACTTGTTCACCTATAAAAATGAGCTTGAGGAAAAGGTAGAAAAACAGACCGAGACCCTGAAGAAACAGTACAGACTTCTGGCTGCCCAGGCCACAAAGCTGAAGGAGAGCAATGTTAAAATCATTGACATTCTGGGTACGGTGGTAGAGTGCCGTAATCTGGAGAGCGGGGAACATGTCAAACGGGTGAAGGGCTTTACCAGAATCCTTGCGGAACAGGCCATGAAGGATTATCCGGAGTACGGCCTGACGCCGGAGCTTATTGATATGATTTTCTCGGCCAGCGCGCTTCATGATGTGGGCAAGATTGCCATATCGGACGGTATTCTTTTAAAGCCGGGCCGGCTGACGAAGGAAGAGTTTGACATCATGAAGACCCATACCATCAAGGGGTGCGAAGTGCTGGAGCACATTGAGGATGTCTGGGATGAGACCTACGGCAGAATCAGCTATGAGATCTGCCGTAGCCACCACGAGAGATATGACGGAAGAGGGTATCCCGACGGGCTTGAGGGTGAAAATATTCCCGTTTCCGCGCAGCTGGTAAGCCTGGCGGATGTATATGATGCGCTTGTCAGCGAACGGGTATATAAGAAGGCTTATTCTCTGGAGGAAGCGTTCCGGATGATTCAGGCAGGCGAATGTGGCGTGTTTTCTCCGAAACTGCTGGAGTGCTTCAGCCGGGCGAGAGAGAAGTTTGAACAGTTGGCGCAGGAACAGCATCAGAGCTGACCCTGCGCCATGTCTCAGGGCCGCTGAACGACAGCGGCATATTCAGGGTGTTCCCGGAGAAACAGATCAATGATATCGGGTCTGTCCCAGTAATGCATGGGCCAGGCTCTTTTTGTGCGCACTTTTTTCAGAAAATACAAAAAGCCGTCAGCGTAATGAGCGCCAAGGTGAGGATCCAGCGGCAGGCAGGCGTGATCCACGGAAATTCCGTCCAGAGCGCGGAGTGCCGCCCGGTAACTGCCGGTCATCTGCCGACGCTCCGACTCCGGCATATCGTCTGTGACCCAATCGTTCAGATCTCCCGCATGAAACAGAATTCCATCGGAGGTGAAAAGCAGATAAGCCACGCCGGAGTCGGTGGAGAGCAGAGTTTTCAGCCGGGCGCCCCAGGGCAGATCATATTCCCGGCTGTGATAAACTCTGAGGATATGTCCGTTCAGCACATCCATATCTTGGCAGCCCTGAGAATTTCTGTCCGCGGTATCGTTAAGCAGACTCCAGCCCCGGGGATATTTTGTCTTTTTGATATCCGTGGGAAAGACAGCGCCGATCCGCTGCATTCCCATATCTGAAAGCAGATTCAGTGCGGCCGGATGATAGTGATCCTGATGACTGTGGCTTACAAGGACAAGAATGGGCTTTGCCGGATTCAGTTCCGGCAAGGTCCCCTTTACATAATCGAACAGATAATAACTTTCCGCCGTCTCTGCCAGGAAGGCGCTGTGGTACAGGTATGTGAGCTTCATGATAAACCGCCTTTCCTGACGGGGTCAGAAATGTTCCGTAATATAGTTTGGCTTCCGGTAAAATACGTCTGCAAGTCCGGGAAGATTTCCGCAGACCTTTACATGATCCATGTAGGGAAGGGAAGAAACGTCGCAGGCACCCAGGATCAGGCGGGAAAAGGCATTGATATCCATCTCGGCATCGCTGGTCTGACCGGACAGGGGCAGTCTGGATACCGACTCCGCCCTGCCACCCGCATATGTTACGGTATAGGCGCCCGTATTTTCCGGAATATGGGGATCCGTTATGGCCAGGGATACCCGGCCGTTTCCCTGATACCTGGCATTTTCCAGAATCCGCTGTACATTGACTGCCCGTACCATGCCTGCAAAATAAGAGGATTTTCGGGCGTGACCGGCCCACTCCGGCAGGATCAATGACAGATCCATATCCGCAGGCAGATCAAAGGAGGCGTAGCTGTGGTCGCTTCCCAGACTGATCAAGAGGTTCAGAAGTCCCTTGACACCTTCCGCATCCACAGCCAGAAAACGGCTGCAGGAAATGTTCCTGCCGTCCGGCTCCATGGCCTGCTGCAGGGTCATGTAGCCCCTGGGAGTCCCGTCGTCAGAACGGTATACATAGGTGAACAGCTGATCCTTCACCGGGTTTGCCTTGCCAATCCAGGCAAATTCGTAATCCTCTGCCGCCACCATCATGTTGTAACGATTCTGCCAGACGCGGTAGATAGATCGGATTTCCTCCT
The DNA here is from genome assembly GCA_910586835.1 of uncultured Acetatifactor sp. Classification (GTDB taxonomy): domain Bacteria; phylum Bacillota; class Clostridia; order Lachnospirales; family Lachnospiraceae; genus Acetatifactor. Next base: position 22,485 of record CAJUJU010000008.1, on the reverse strand, counting down.
CCATCAGATTTCCGGGTTCGGACAGGGAACAGTTTCCCCTTACATTATAATAGGGAAGGGACTTCAGATAAACATGATAGTTCACTTTTTCACAGCCCATCTCGTAGCCGAATTTTCGATAGTAGGCGGTAGAGAAGGGATACAGGTAGGAAAAGGTATGTCCGTCCGCATACATGGCGGGCAGTGCAGCCTCAAAGCATCCGCGGATTCCGCCTCTTCTGCGGTACTGCGGCAGGGTGGATACGCCGCCGATGCCGGTCATGGTAAAGGTATTTCCGTCAAATTGGACGGGGAAGGGCTGGGCAAAAAAATGACTCATCATGGTGCGGTCGTCATCCTCGAAGGCGGCCCAGCGTTCTTTCCAGAAGGCGTCGTCCCGGGACTGGGGACGGGCGGATACCTGCTCATGGTACTCCATGGGTGATTTTTGAATATCTGTGCTGAATTCAAAGGCGACGGCGAAAAGCTCGCATGTCCTTTTCAGTTCCTCGGGACGTATTTTTCGGATAATCATGGTATCTCCTCCTCCGGAGCGTGTTTGAAAACACCCACAAGCTGTGACTCACAGCTGTCGGAAAGCAATTTTTAAACAGCTTGTTATTATTTTGCCGTTTTTGCAGGAAAAGGTCAAGGATGATTTTTGGCATCTTTTGTCTGAATAAAAACTGTTTTCCGTGGAATGCTGAGAAAAAACGGTGTGACGGGAAACGAGGATTTTATGGAAAAGACAACAGACGAAAACGAAAATGTGCGTCCCTTTGGCATCAGGGATAAGCTGGGATATCTGTTCGGTGATTTCGGAAATGATTTCAGCTTTCTGCTGGCCAGCAACTATCTTATGGTGTTCTATACAAAGGTACTGGGGCTGAGCGGCTTTGTGGTGGGTCTGCTCTTCATGGGGGCAAGGCTTGTGGATGCCTTTACCGATGTGACCATGGGGCGCATTGTGGATCATATGCGCCCGGCCAGAGACGGACGCTTTCGCCCCTGGATCCGAAGGATGAGTATACCGGTGGCGGTGAGCAGCACGGTCATGTACCTGTATTTCGTCCGGGACTGGGTCTACTGGGCAAAGCTGGCCTACGTTATTTTCACCTATCTTCTGTGGAGCAGCTTTTGTTATACGGGAATCAACATTCCCTATGGCTCCATGGCGTCGGTGATCAGCCCGGATGTGAAACACAGGGCTTCGCTCTCCACCTTCCGAAGTATCGGAGCCAGCCTGGCGGGCCTTGTGATCGGAGTGCTGGTTCCCCTTGTGGTCTACAGGACGGATGCGGAGGGCAACCAGATTGTGCTGCCGGAGCGTTTTACCTGGACTGCGGTGGTGTTCGGTGTTCTGGCAGTGGTCTGCTATGCGCTTTGTTATTTTCTGTGCCGGGAACGGGTTTTCTTTGAAAAGAAAGAGTCTTCCCGGGAGACTGCGGGGGAAATGCTGAAGGGACTTGGCAGGAACAAGCCCCTGCTTGCGCTGGTATGCGCCGCTCTTGTGCTGCTGCTGGCCAGCCTGCTGAGTCAGACAATGAACAATTACCTTTTTCTGGATTATTTTAAAAATGCAAAGGCCATGTCTGCGGTAAACTTCGTCAGCATTGCGGGAACCTTCCTGCTTGCGCCCTTTATTTCCAGGATTGCGGCAGAATTCGGCAAGAAGGAAGCAGGCGCGCTGGGAATGCTGCTGGCGGGAGTGGTCTATATGCTTCTGTTTTTCCTGCGGATAAAGAGTATTCCGGTGTTTATGGCGTTGATCTTCGTGGGAACCGTAGGGGTTGCGCTGTTTAATCTGATTATCTGGGCGTTTATCACGGATATTATAGATTATCAGGAGGTTGAGACGGGAAAGCGGGAGGACGGAACCGTGTACGCGGTGTATTCCTTTGCCAGAAAGGTAGGCCAGGCGTTGGCCGGAGGACTGGGGGGATTCGTGTTGACCGCGATTGGGTATGTATCCGAGGCTGCCTCACAGGCCGAGGCAGTGTCGGAGAGGATCTACACCGCTGCCACGCTGATTCCGGGCGTCTGTTATCTGGTGGTTTTTCTGATTATGCAGTTCCGGTATCCGCTGACCCGGAGCGAGGTGGAAAAAAATACCACTATTCTTCAAAAAAAGAGAGAGCAGGAGAACGGCACGGAGGAAGAGCATGAAATTTGACAGAAGAGCGCCGGGGCAGGGAGTGAATGTAAGCTGCCGGTGTGAAAGCGGCAGGGCATATCTGGACTGGGAAATTCTTTTTACGGAAACGGAAGAGTCGGGGAAAAGAGGGATTTTCTCCCTGTATCTTTCAGACAGGCAGGGAGCCCCTGTCCTGCAGTGTATGGGAAATGCCGGAGAGGAAGAACCCATGAAAAGCGTTCTTTTGCAGCCTCATCTGTGGAACGGTATGTCTGATCCTTATCTGTATACCCTGGAAGCTTTTCTGCTGGATGAAAAAGGGGTGTGCCGGGACAGGCTTACCAGGCAGCTGGCGTTGTACAGCCTGACCTGGCAGGGGGATCTGTTTCTCAACGGGGTGCGCTTTGATGAGCGGGCCGTGAGGTACAGCCTTCCGGAAGCGGCGTCCCCGGCACAGCTGCAGAGAATGGTAAACGAGGATCTGCAGCGCCTTTGCGAGATGGGAGCCAACTGTCTCCATGTGGAAGAGGAAGAGGGACGGGAAGGATACGGAGTCCTTTCCGTCCTGTGTGAAAGGCTGGGATTCCTGGTACGCCCTGGGAATGGAGGGGACGGGCTTCCCACATACCTGGGAGCGGAAGACAGTCTTGTGGACGGGAAAGGCGTGCCCTCGGAAGCATTTTACCGGTACAAGGCAAAATGGAGCGCGGAGCCCTTTGTTTATATTGCGCCGGGAAGCGTCAGAATGCAGGAGAACGGAAGCTTTTCTGCCGCGGTATACAGCAATTCCACCCGGGTTGCGCTTTACAGCGACGGGATACTGCATGAGTTTCAATCCGGCTGCTGTGAGTTTCTGTTTCGCGGGATTCCCGCAAAGAAGCCCTGTATTTTGCTGGCGGCGGAGACGGAAAACTGCAGGTCGGCGCTGACGCTTCACAAGTCACTTTTAAAGAAACCGATAAATCCGCCGCTTTCCGGCGAAATCGGTTGAATATTGGCAGGTCTTGTTATAAAATGGTTATATCCGCGAGCGGAGTCGCACATCAGGGATCTCAGGCCGGCAGTGCGGGGAAGGACTTTTATGAAACTCGACACCTCCAAGATAACCATTGAAAACCTGTGGGGCGTAATTATCGATCACGCAGGAGAGCCGTTCTCCACAAAAAAAGGTCTTCCTTTCACTTACAGTATCAAGGGCGGAGAGCTTTTTACGGACAGAAGAGAGCGTTCCATTACAAGAAGTACCTTTGAGAAGGCATTCCTGAAACTGGAAAAGGATCAGTGCGGCGAGAACGCGCCGCGGGAGATCGTGGGCCCGAAGACGCTGAACGTGTACGGAGCGCCTTACGTCTGGGCGGTATTTACGGGGATCGGCCTGATCGAGGAGGAAATCTATCTTCAGGAAGAGCTGGAGTTTAATAATTAAAACCAATTTTCAAGTTTGAATTGACTTATATGCTTTGGATATGATATAGTACGGCTGTATGGAAAACATATGTGATGAGTCTTCCATGCAAATATTTTTGGCAACCTTGTTGCCTTATTGATTGAGTTAAAAGCTCAAATTTTATAAGTTGGTTACTATAAACCGGTGCTGATGCACATCTAACTTGTGAAACGGTCAATAAGAGTAGTAAAAGTAAAATATTTGCTATATAGACTCTAAAAACCACATATCTGTTCATACATAGCTGTTTATTCCCGGGAGAAATGCTGCCGGGAGGAATTGTCTTCCCGGGAAACCCGCAGGGCCAATGCGGGAAGGCAAAGCAGAGAGGATAACAGATTTTCAAGGCAGGTGATGACGGCATCACCTGCCTTTTTGCGCGGGCAGAGAGGAAAGTGCCGTGGCTGCACAGGCATTTGACGAGCAACGCGAACGAGAAAAGCGAAGCTGGTTTGCCGCACAAGCGGCGGAAAGAGGAAACATGAGCGATAAAATTTCTCTGTATGGCTTTAACAACCTGACGAAGTCTCTGAGCTTCAATATTTATGATGTGTGCTATGCAAAGTCGCAGAGGGAGCAGAAGGACTATATTGCTTATATTGACAAGCAGTACAATTCCGAGCGTCTCACCAAAATTCTGACGAATGTGACGGATATGATAGGCGCTACCGTTTTGAATATCTCCAGCCAGGATTACGAGCCCCAGGGAAGCTCCGTGACCATTCTGATCGCGGAGAACAGCATGGTGCCCGTGGGGGATACGACGCTGGCTCATCTGGATAAAAGCCATATCACAGTGCACACCTACCCGGAGTACCATCCGGAGACCTGTCTGGCAACCTTCCGGGTGGATATCGACGTGGCCACCTGCGGGGAGATTACGCCTCTTTCCACGCTGGATTATCTGATCGGCTCCTTCGATTCGGATATTATTACAATGGACTACCGGATCAGGGGATTTACCAGGGATGTGGGGGGACATAAGCTGTTTATTGACCATAAGATCACGTCCATTCAGGATTATATTGACATGGCCACCCTGCGCCGCTATGACGCGGTTGACATAAATGTGTATGACGCCAATATTTTCCACACCAAAATGCTGATCAAGGAGATCGATCTGCAGAACTATCTTTTCAACAGCGACGTCTATGAGCTGCCGCCGAAGACCAGGCTGGAAATCATGGATAACCTGCGAAGAGAGATGATCGAGATCTTCAGCGGACGCAATGTATATTGACACGCCTGACAGACTGAAAAGACAGTCTGTCATACACCTGCCGCAGGCCGGAAAAGGAGTCATTGTTGGGAAGATTTAATCAGGAGAGAGCGCCCATTTATGAGGCGTTGGAGGAGTTTCGGAAAAACAGAATTGTGCCCTTTGACGTGCCGGGCCACAAGAGAGGGAGAGGCAATCCCGAGTTGGTGGAGCTGCTGGGACAACGGTGTGTTGGTATCGACGTAAATTCCATGAAGCCCCTTGACAACCTTTGCCATCCGGTGTCGGTCATAAGGGAGGCGGAGGAGATGGCTGCGGAGGCGTTCGGGGCAGCCTGGGCCTTCTTGATGGTGGGGGGAACCACGTCCTCCGTGCAGAGTATGATCTTAAGCTCCTGCAAAAAAGGGGACAAGATCATCCTGCCGAGAAATGTACACAGGAGCGTGATAAATGCCCTGGTGCTGAACGGAGCCATTCCCATTTATGTAAATCCGGACATGGACCGGGAGCTTGGAATCGCACTGGGCATGAAGGTCTCCCAGGTGGAGAAGACAATCCGGGAAAATCCGGATGCAGTGGCCGTTCTGGTGAACAACCCCACCTATTACGGTATCTGTTCCGACTTAAAACGTATTGTAAGGCTTGCCCACGCCAACGGCATGAAGGTGCTGGCGGACGAGGCTCACGGTACGCATTTTTATTTTGGGGAAAACATGCCCATGTCGGCTATGGCGGCAGGGGCGGATATGGCTTCCGTCAGTATGCATAAGTCGGGAGGAAGCCTTACCCAGAGTTCCTTTCTGCTGGTGGGGCCGTCTGTGAATCCGGGCTATGTCAGGCAGATTATCAACCTGACCCAGACTACCAGCGCATCCTATCTGCTGCTGGCCAGCCTTGATATTTCCCGGCGCAACCTTGCGCTGAGGGGGCGGGAGGAGTTTCGCAAGGTGACAGATCTGGCGGAATATGCCCGCCGGGAGATCAACCGCATCGGAGGGTATTACGCGTATACGGCGGAGCTGATCAACGGCGACAGCATTTATGATTTTGACAGAACCAAGCTGACGGTAAACACGTTGGGAATCGGGCTGGCCGGAATCGAGGTATATGACATTCTGCGGGATGAGTACGATATTCAGATGGAGCTGGGCGACATTGCCAATGTGCTGGCTTACATCTCCATCGGAGACAGAGAGCGGGATATGGAACGGCTGATCGGGGCTCTTGTGGAGGTCAGAAGGAAATATGGCAGGGACAACGCCGGAATGTACACCCAGGAATATATTGAACCCAAGGTTGCCGTTTCCCCTCAGAACGCGTTTTACGCGGATAAGGAGTCCCTGCCTTTGGAGGAAACCGAAGGGCGTATCTGCAGCGAGTTCGTCATGTGTTATCCCCCGGGGATTCCCATCCTGGCGCCGGGAGAGGAGATCACCGCGGATATTTTGGAGTACATCGTCTATGCGAGGGAGAAGGGCTGCTCCATGACGGGCCCGGAGGACGCGGGGATCCGGCGGTTAAATGTGTTGAAGGAAGAGTGGATATAGAGTGACGCCGAATTTGCAGATCCGGCGTGGAGGACGATTATGGAGTTATGGTTTTCGGAGCCTCATACCCCGGACGTGAAGCTGTCCGTCCGGGTGGATAAACAGCTTTACAGCGGACAGAGCGAATTTCAGAGAATTGACGTGTTTCAATCCCCGGAGCTGGGCAGATTCCTGGTGTTGGACGGGTTTATCATGCTGACGGAAAAGGACGAGTTTATTTACCATGAGATGATCGTGCATGTGCCTATGGCGGTGCATCCCAATGTCAAAAAAGTGCTTGTCATCGGAGCGGGGGACGGCGGAGCGGTCAGAGAGCTGACAGCGTACCCGGAGATCCGGCATATCGACCTGGTGGAGATCGACGAAGAGGTGATCCGGGTGTGCAGGGAGTTTCTGCCCCGGACTGCCTGCAGGCTGGATGACGAAAGGGTGCATATCCATTATGAGGACGGGCTGAAGTTTGTCCGCTCAAGAGAGGATGAGTACGATCTCATCATTGTGGACTCCACGGATCCCTTTGGGCCGGGAGAAGGCCTGTTTACAAAGGAGTTTTACGGCAATTGCTATAAAGCGCTGAAGGAGGACGGCATCATGGTGAATCAGCATGAGAGCCCGTTCTATGAGGAGGATGCCACGGCGTGTATGAGAGCCCACAAGCGGATTGTGGAGAGCTTCCCCGTCAGCCGCGTCTACCAGGCCCACATCCCCACCTATCCATCCGGCCACTGGCTGTTTGGATTCGCCTCCAGGAAATACCATCCGCTGCATGATCTGGATGCGCAGCGCTGGCTGAAGCGGGGACTGAATACAAAATATTACACACCCAGGCTTCACGAGGGAGCCTTCTGCCTGCCGGCGTATGTGGAGAAGCTGTTGGAGCGTGTGGAAGAGGGACATTGATAACAAAGAAAGTTTAAAGAGCAGCAGGGAGGAGAAAAATGGCTAAGATTTTAATTATCGGCTGCGGGGGCGTGGCCTCCGTGGCAATTCAGAAGTGTGCGAAGAAGGCGGATGTGTTTTCGGAGATCTGCATCGCCAGCCGCACGGTGAGCAAGTGCGACGCGCTGAAGGAAAAGCTGGCAGGCGTTACGGAGGCCAGAATCACAACGGCGCAGGTTGACGCGGACGATGTGGAGAACCTGATTGCTCTGATTGAGCGGGAGCAGCCCGGGGCGGTGCTGAACCTGGCCCTGCCCTACCAGGATCTGACGATTATGGATGCCTGTCTGGCCTGCGGTGTGGATTACATTGATACCGCAAACTATGAGGCGGAGGACACCCAGGATCCGGCGTGGCGTGAGGCTTATGAAAAGCGCTGTGCGGAAAAGGGATTTACCGCTTATTTTGATTATTCCTGGCAGTGGGCATACCGGGAGCGCTTTGAGAAAGCGGGAATCACGGCTCTTCTGGGAACCGGCTTTGACCCCGGTGTCACGGGAGTTTTTTCCGCCTATGCCCTGAAGCATTATTTTGACGAGATCCACTATATTGACATTATGGACTGCAACGGCGGCGACCACGGTTATCCCTTTGCAACCAACTTCAATCCGGAGATCAATCTGCGGGAGGTTTCTGCCAACGGCTCCTATTGGGAGGACGGACACTGGGTGGAGACAAAGCCCATGGAGATCAAGCGGGAGTATGACTTTGCCCAGGTTGGCAGAAAGGATATGTATCTGCTCCATCATGAGGAGATCGAGTCCCTGGCACAGAACATTCCGGGCGTTAAGCGGATACGCTTTTTCATGACCTTCGGGCAGAGCTATCTGACCCATATGAAATGTCTGGAGAATGTGGGAATGCTGCGCACGGATCCTGTTCTGTTTGAGGGAAAGGAAATCGTTCCCATTCAGTTCCTGAAGACACTGCTTCCGGATCCTGCATCCCTTGGCCCCCGCACTGTGGGCAAGACCAACATCGGCTGTATTTTCCGGGGTATAAAGGACGGCAGGGAGAGAACCATCTATATTTATAATGTGTGCGATCATCAGGAGTGCTATCGGGAATTGGGCTCTCAGGCCATTTCCTACACCACGGGAGTGCCCGCCATGATCGGCGCAATGCTGGTGCTGAAGGGCGTCTGGAAAAAGCCCGGCGTGTTCAATGTGGAGGAATTTGATCCGGATCCTTTTATGGAGGCCCTGAACGAGTACGGCCTGCCCTGGGTGGTAGAGGAGAACCCGGTGCCTGTGGATTAAGGATAAGGAAAGTGCTCTAAAACCGGGGAAGAATGCGAAGCATTCTTCGAAGTGCCGCGAGGTGTCCAGCTTCACGAGTTTGCGAAGTGCTCTAAAACCGGGGAAGAATGCGAAGCATTCTTCGAAGTGCCGCAACGCGGCACTTTTTTACCAGGCGATATCCTGCCCCATATGGGGTTTGGCTGCGCAATAGGTGATATCCAGAATGAAGACGGTCAGGAGGATGCCGCAGAGAATCAGCCGCCATATCCGCGGAATCCGGTGGTACAGCCGCATGTAGAATGGCAGAAGATAACAATTGAGCAGCATGCCGCCCAGCCCGAAACAGACGGTGCTCAGCAGGCAGATGCGGCCGTTGAGATTCAAAAAATAACCGCTGTAGTCCCACCAGCGCAGTCCCCATTTCCATTCCAGGAAAGCGCTGGCGGCATACTCCAGCACGGAGCAGACCACTGCGGACAGAAAAAAGGTCAGGATGGGTTTTTGATAAAATCTGTGCAGGAGAAACCACAGCAGTATCCCACCGACCCCATAGATCGGAAGATATGGCCCGTAATATACGCCTCTGTTGACAAAGGAATGTGTTGTGGCCAGGTAGATTCCTGCTTCCCACAGCCATCCCGCAAATGCAAGCAGGAAGAACAGAAGCACATAAAAATCCGGTTTTCTTGGTATCGTCAGTTCAATATGTTTTTTCATGGGAATAGAATGCCCGCATTTGCGGGAAAGCTATTCCTTTTTTGTAAAATCAATCTCAAATCTTGTGCCGTGGGAAAACAACACTCCGTCCGTGAGCCGGATGCAGAGAATGCAGGTGTTTTCGTCCTCAAAATTGTTGTGTCCGTTGTCAATCCAGGCGGCAAAGGCCTTCTTCAGCGTTTCGGCAATCCCGGCGTTCTCCGGCTTTCCAAAATAGCCCAGATTTTCGCCTCTGCCGTGAGCGGTGAACCACTCTCCGGAAACGGCTGTGACGGGATTTTTGCTGATGTGACGCATCTTGTTTGACAGGCCGTAGGTGATGATATAAAATGCTCCGTCCTCATAATAGGCGTCAACACTGCGGACATGAGGAACTCCGTCCTCCACAGTAGCCAGCGCGAGAATGGTATCGTGCCCAAATCTCTCCTCCATAAGCGCTTTCGTTTCATCAGTCAGTTTTTCCATGCTGCTCCCTTCTGCCCTTTACAGGCACTTAAATTGTTGTTGCCGAATTCCGAGCCGATGTCAGGGGGTATCGTTGTGTGGCTACAGAATCTCAGCTTTCCTGATATGGATGCCATAAATTGCCAGAAACATTTCCTGTCCTTCCGGATATTTTTGCAGCAGGGTGGGATATGCGGACAAGACCAGTTCCCGGCTGACGGGCTGTGAGTCTCTTTCTGCCGTTCCGCTGATGCGGATCCATTTCCTGGAGACGGGGTGAAAGCTGGCCAATTCGACTTTCCTGTTGTTATCCAGATCCATACAGACGCTTTTTCTGGAATCCGTCGCAAGGAACAGCTTCCGGCCGTCGGTGCAGATCATGCCCAGGGGCCTGAGCCTTGGCTGCCCCTCCGCCGATGTGGCGAGAAAGAAAAAGCCGCACTCCCGGATAAATGCCACACAGGTATCCGCAGAAACCGTTACATTGTCCTGCAGGTCTTTGCTGATCACTTCGTTGAGAAGATAGTCGATGCTGCAGGAAAACAGCCTGCTGAGCCGGATTAGCTTCTCCGTCTCCGGAAAGGCCAGATCCATTTCCCAGCGGGAGACGGACTGCCGTGTCACCCCCAACAGCTCTGCCAGATGTTCCTGTGTGATGTTGTTTCCCTTGCGGAGCATGGCGATTTTTTCACCGGTGGTCATCCCTGTGCCCTCCTGCGTCTTTTATAAGCAGTAATGTATTGTACTCCCGTTGATTCCAGGCCTGCCGTCCTTCTTTTTCCAACATTCTCCTGTTTTTTTCCAGCGCTTCCTCTATGGTATAAAACACCAGGCGAAAACCGTGTTTCTTTTCGATGTCGGTATATGCGCACTGCCCCTGCTCCGGATATACATCACAAACATACAAACGGTTGATTTGATGCCAAATCATGGGTTCATGAACGGATAACCTCTTTTCCTCAATTTCCCCGAACGATTTTATGGATTCAGGAATTACATTATATCCGGTTTCCTCTTTTACCTCCCGAAGTAAAACCTGATAATCCTCCTCCCCGGGCTCCATGCCGCCGCCCGGCAATTTTACCTCCCCAAAGGAATTTTCAACCATCATTAACTTACCGTTGACAAATATAATGCCTCTCACGGATATTCTGAGTATTTCCTCCAGATTATCATCATAATTATGTTCATCCATCACAAGAATTTTTTCCATATGCCCTCCCGGAAAGCGGTTGCTATTTATTTGATTATAAAGGCTTCGTATGACTATTACAACAGATATCCGGATGGGCATTGAGCTGTTTGCTGCCTGGAATAAGGCTATTATACAGGAATGCAACTCCTCTGAACACCTTTTTCAGGGTGCGAAATGTAACGTTGGAATTGCGGCAATTGAAAAAAGTTCGGTTTCATGGTATGTTAAATGGAAGGGCGCCGGTTTCATCCAGGGCATGGAGGAAAGGGCGTCAAGACAGGCATGGAGGTGCATAAATGAAATGGCCGGATTTACCGTCGCCCTGTTATGTGGTGGACGAGGCTTTGATCGAAAAAAATCTGAAAGTGCTGCAGGGCGTCATGGAACGCACAGGGGCGAGAATTCTGCTGGCCCAGAAGGCATTTTCCATGTATGAGCTGTATCCTCTGATCGGGGAATACCTCTGCGGTGCAACGGCCAGCGGTCTGTATGAAGCCAGACTCTGCGCGGAGGAGATGGCGGCTGTGTCGGCTGCCGGAGGACGGAGCTGTGAAAATCACGTTTTCTCTCCGGCTTACCGGGAGGAGGACTTTGGGGAAATACTGAAGTACTGCGATCACATCGTCTTTAATTCCCGGGCGCAGGCGGAAAAGTTTGGCGGAAGGGCCAAGGCGGCGGGGAAGAGCGTGGGACTGCGCATTAATCCCGAGTGCTCCACCCAGGAGGGGCATGCAATTTACGATCCCTGCGCGCCGGGCTCCCGGCTGGGCGTGACCAGAGGCAATCTGGGGGAGGAAAGAGAAGACGGGCTGTGGTCCCTTCTGGACGGGCTTCATTTTCATACTCTTTGCGAGCAGGATTCCGATGCCCTGGAGAAAACCCTGGATGCGGTGGAGGAAAGGTTCGGAGAGTATCTGCCGGGCATGAAGTGGATCAACTTTGGAGGGGGGCATCATATCACCAGAGAGGGGTACGACATTCCGAGGCTGGAGCGCTGTATCCGCAGGATGCAGGAAAAGTATGGGCTTACCGTGTATCTGGAGCCCGGGGAGGCGGTGGCGCTGAACGCGGGTTTCCTGGTGACGGAGGTTCTTGAGGTTCAGGAGTCTGTCTGGCCGGAATCGGAGGAGGGAAACGTGTGCAATGTCATTGTGGATACCTCTGCGGCCTGCCATATGCCGGATGTGCTGGAGATGCCCTACAGGCCGCCGCTGCAGGGAAGCGGACAGCCGGGGGAGAAAAAACTGACCTATCGTCTTGGCGGTCCCACCTGTCTGGCAGGAGATGTGATCGGCACATATTCCTTTGAGGAACCGCTGGCGGAGGGGGACAGGCTGGTGTTTGAGGACATGGCCATCTATTCCATGGTGAAAAATAACACCTTCAACGGCATGCCGCTGCCCGCGCTGGTGCTGCGGAACCGGGATGGAGAATACCGGGTGGTCAAGCGGTTTGGCTATGAGGACTTTAAGGGCAGGCTGGGAAGGCTTTGAAAAGGAGGACCATGGCGGTCTGCCTGGCCGGCCTGGGGGCTTCAGGGACAAAAAACGAAAATTCCCGGCGTGAACCGGGAACTTTCGTGTGTATGTAAAATATAAAAAAAGAGGAAATATATGAAAACCTGCAAGGCAGGATTGTTTTTTGTCGAAGCTGACAGAACCCTAACTACAATGTTAAAACTCAACAGCTCCTTTCTGTTTATGTATTCATCATACAGGTAAAATGTGTCAGAAGTTTGACTTTATCCGAAAGAAATTCTAAAAATTCTTAATATTGTATAACCTGATTTTTAATTTATAAGGAGTATGGAAATGAAGATTATAAAGGATACTACCCCGGCGGCAGACGGCTTTCGCATGCCGGCGGAGTTTGAGCCCCACGAAGGCTGTATTATGATTTTTCCGGAGCGTTCCGATTCCTGGCACTATGGAGGATATGCCGCCAGAAAGGCTTTTGCGGAGGTTGCCGCGGCCATTGCGGAGTCGGAGCAGGTGACGGTCTGCGCGGGGGATGCGCAGTATGAAAACGCCAGAGCCTTGCTGCCGGAGCATATCCGGGTGGTGGAGATGAGCAGCAACGACGCCTGGGCAAGGGATTATGCCCCTACCTTTGTGAAAAACGAAACCGGAGAGGTGCGCGGAATCGACTGGGGATTCAACGCCTGGGGCGGGCTGCATGACGGACTGTATTTTCCCTGGGACAAGGACAACAGGATGGCCAGAAAGCTGTGCGACCTGCTGTGCAAAAGTGTGTATGACAAAAGGGATTTTATCCTGGAGGGCGGTTCTATCCATGTGGACGGGGAGGGAACCTGCATGGTGACGGAGAGCTGTCTGCTGAGCAAGGGGCGCAATTCGGAGTTGACCAGAGAACAAATTGAGGAAACCATCAGGGCATATCTGAACGTGTCCACCGTTCTCTGGCTGCCCTGTGGAATATACGGCGACGAGACCAACGAGCATGTGGATAACATCTGTGCCTTCACGGCGCCGGGGGAGGTGGTACTGGCCTGGACGGAGGATGAATCCGATGTACAGTACTCCATGTCAAAGGCCTGCCTGGAATATCTGGAACAGGCCCGGGACGCCAGGGGCAGACGGATTAAGGTTCATAAACTGCCGCTGCCCGGGCCGGTGACCATGACCGACTGGGAATGCGGTGGGCTGGATATCTGCTGGGATGAGCCTACGCGCAGACCGGGAGAGCGGTTGGCGGCATCCTATGTGAACTTTTATATTTCCAATAAAAGCATCGTGATGCCGGGTTTCGGTGATCCGGCAGATGAACGGGCGAAGGAAATTTTGCAGGGCCTTTTTCCCGACAGAAAGGTAGTGCAGATTTACGCCCGGGATATTCTGATCGGCGGAGGAAACATTCACTGTATCACACAGCAGATTCCGGGAGAGCCTGAGTGTGGGTGAGAAAACAGAAGGCCCATCAGCCAATATCATTTCGTTAACAGCACCGGACGCTGTGAGGAAAATAAAATACTCCGTCGCCGCGCTATCGCTCCGCAAAAAGCGTAGCGGACACTAAACTCGTGAGGAACCTCGTTAAGTGCCGACGCTTTTTAAGGGGCTCATTGAGCATTTTATTTTCCTCACGGCTGAGTTTTGGCGCTAACTGAATGATATTGGCTCTTTGGCGTAAGCGCCGGGGGTCAGGGACAGCACAGGGACAGGAAGACGAATATCAGACCGCGCGGGAAGCGCAGAGACAGGAGCGGAACATGAGCTATAACAGAAAAAATGTGACTGCAGCGGCGGTGCAGATGTACTGCAATCGTTCCAGGGAAGAAAATATTGCGGCTGCGGAGAAGGCAGTGAGAGAGGCGGCGTCCATGGGAGCGCAGATCATTCTCTTGCCGGAGCTTTTTCAGACGCCTTACTTCTGCCAGGAAAGAAATTATGATTTTTATAAGCTGGCCATGCCATTGGAGGAGGATCCGGCGGTGAAACAGCTGCAAAAGACAGCTGCAGAGCGGAAGGTGGTGCTTCCGGTCAGCTTTTTTGAGAGGGATGGCCATGTCACCTATAATTCCGTGGCGGTGATCGACGCGGACGGCAGAATTCTGGGCACATATCGCAAGACACATATACCGGATGATCATTTTTATCAGGAAAAATTTTATTTTACCCCGGGCAATACGGGCTTTCAGGTGTGGGATACCGCCTATGGCAGAATCGGGGTCGGCATCTGTTGGGATCAGTGGTTTCCGGAAGCAGCCAGATGCATGTGCCTGAAGGGGGCGGAGCTTCTGCTGTATCCCACGGCCATCGGCTCGGAACCCATCATCGAGTGTGACAGCATGCCTCACTGGCGGCGGTGTATGCAGGGGCATGCCGCTTCCAATGTAACCCCTGTCATCGCGGCAAACCGCATTGGGGAGGAGAAGGTAGTCCCCTCAAGGGAAAATAACAATCAGTCCTCCGCGCTTTTATTCTATGGCTCCTCTTTTCTCACGGATGAGACGGGGGAGGTACTGGAGGACGCAGGCAGGACGGAGGAAAAAATAATTCTGCACACCTTTGACCTGGAGGCCATTGAGGAAATGCGGTTCAGCTGGGGACTGTTTCGGGACAGGAGACCGGAAATGTACAACAAAATTACGGAATAAAGCATGATAACTCAGGGAGGACATTGTGTCCTCCTTTTTTGTGGGGCAGAAAACCGTCAAATTGCCTGAATTGGAAGAGGTTTTTTCGGGATGATTTCACATTGACCGACGGTGTTTGGAGGCGTACAATTAATATACTATTACCGCATATTTGAAACGCATTAATAAGGTACAGAAAGGAGTTGTAATTGCTATTTCGTGCAGGATAACAAAACGGAGGTATTCAAATGAGGAAAAAGCGTATTGCCAGAAGATGGATCAGCCTGTTTCTATCCGCCCTGCTGTTACTGGGGGACGGAAGCGCCCTGACAGCTGCGGCTTCGCAGGAAAATATTCCGGGGAAGGCTTCTGACCTGGGGGGAACCCTGTCCGGAAACAATCCGGGTGTCTCTGACTCCGCCAATTCGGACGCGGTCATCGAGACGCCGGGAAACGGTCTCGCTGACTTTGACTCCGCCGGTTCGGACGCGGTCACCGAGACGCCGGGAAACGATCCCGCTGACTTTGACTCCGCCGGTTCGGACACGGTTCCCGCAGTGTCCGGTAATGATCCGGCCCTTACGGTGTCCGGAGGAGATGCGGCAGGCCTGGTGCGTCTGCCGGAACGCTTTTATGAGGAAGAAAGACCGGAGACCTACGGAACTCTGGTTTCCTATGACGAATACAGCCGCACCTATCATGTGGAGGGAAACCGTTATGTCACCGTGGTGGGAAACGACGGAGCCACCTTTGTGGACGAAGACGGCTCCCTGCGGCCTGTTGACAATACGCTGGTCAGAGAAGACGCCTCCCTCTTTGGACTGAATCACATGGAGGACACAGGTTATACCAACAGGGCAAACGATTACAATGTGCTCCTGCCAAAGGATCTTGCCCTGGAAGAAGGAAAAGGAATTACCATCGCAAACCGGGAAGCGGCTGTGATCCTCTACCCCGGGGAGGGCAGCTTCCGGGATGGTCAGGTAAAGGATAATGCCATCCGCTACAGCAATGTATTTCCCGGAATCGATTATCAGTACACTGTTCTCGGAAACAGCGTGAAGGAAGATATCATCCTGCTGGAGCGGGGAGAGAAAAACAGCTTTACTTACCATATTGATCCCTGCGGATTGTCCGGGGAGATCCGTAACAATGCGCTGTACCTGTATGAGCCCGGAGCAGACCCGGAGTCAGAGGCGGCCTTTGTGCTGGAAGCCCCGGAAATGACAGACAGCGCCGGGGAGGTGAGCTTCGGCGTTGCCATGACAATGGAGGAGCGGGAGGGATTATTTTCCGTGACCGTGACAGCTGATAAAAGCTGGCTGGAGGATGCTGAGAGAGTCTACCCTGTGCACATCGACCCCACTGCGGTGCAGGTGACCGGAAGCGCCATTCACATGGCCTGCGCGGAGGAGGGAAGCCCCAACACGGTGATCGGAGACAACGCCTATCCCTATGTGGGGTATGACGACGGCATCACTTCCGGAAATTTGTCGGGATTTGGCACACGACATAAAAATTGCCGTACTTATTTTGCGATTGACTACGATTTTCCCGGGCTTTCGGAGGAGGCGGAGATTGTCAGCGCAACCTTCCAGGTGACGCAGAAGACCAGATGGAGTAAGGGTAAGAGTGAATTCGGCCTCTACGGCGTGGAAGAACCCTGGGAGGTCAGACGGCTGACCTGGAACAACCAGCTTGGTTATACTCATTATTTTCTGGATGCACAAAAAGCCAGTACGGAACGGGGAGAACCCTTATCCTTTGATGTAACTCAGGAGGTCAGTGCCTGGATTAACGGGACTGCTCCGAACCACGGCCTGGTGATGAAGGCCCAGGTGGAGGCCCCCAATGCGGAGGCAGCTGCCGCCGGCGTAAAGATGCAGTGCGAAGTGTTCTACAATAACGCTTCCGCCAGATATGCCCCCAGGCTGGTTCTGTCCTGGACGGGAGAGGCGGTGGGGCCGGATGCTCTTGGCCTGGATGATACCACCATCGACATCTATCCCGTTGCGGCGAGAAACGGGGACAAGTCCACCACTACTCTGGGCGTGGTGGCCCACGGCCTGGCGCAGGCGGGCAGCACGGTACACTACAGCCTGATAAACGGAACCACCGGGCAGACGGAAGCAGAAACGGAGCTGATCTACCCGGATTCTGCCCTGTACCAGGGGCAGTTTCCCGGTGCGCTGGAATATCAAAGAAGACTGTCCAACTGGCAGAGTCAGGTCTTTACGGGCCTTGTGCCCGGCCAGGTCTACTATATCGAAGCTTATGCGGAGGGCATTCCCCGGGAGCCCGGGACAGACCCTTCCGAACCGGTTGGGGCAGATCCTTCAGAGGGTTTTGGTGTTCCGGTAAAGGGAGCCACCGTCAGAAGCGATACTTTCCTGATTTACCGGGAGGGAGCCTTTGACCTGATCCCCAGGATTGCTCAGCACTACGGAGTGGAGACGGATACCATCCTGGGGGACATGCGGATGCAGGATACCCTGACAAAGGAAGGAAACCTGCTCTTTATCCGAAGCCCTCAAAATACGGCGCCCTATGAGCGCGGGGAACTTTCCGACTACTATAAAGCAACGGTGGACGGCCTGCTTTTGGGACGTGCCCGGCACTGTGTGTTCGGCTATGAGCCGGTAAACCTGAACACAGGTAACTTTTATATGGAACAAACCGATGTTTCTATTGCAGATATCGGAGGAGATTTTGCGTTTACCCGCAGCTACAATTCGAGAGGCGCGGGTTATCGGGGGAGTCTGGGCTGCGGGTGGAGTACGCCCTTCGACGAACGGCTGGGAGAACTTGCGGACGGTACGATTCTGTGGCTCTCCGGCACGGGAGGTATGGTGGCATTTGCGAAGACGGCGGAGGGGTATCAGGCGCCGGCGGGATGCGGCCATACCCTGGCGGCGGAAGGGGACGGGTATGTGCTGACGGAACAGGAAAGCCTGATAAAGCACCTGTTCAATGCCTACGGCATGCTGGTCGCGCTGGAGGATTTGCAGGGAAACCGCACCACCCTGTCCTACGACATGGATCTGCGTCTCAGTGCGGTCACCTCACCTTCTGGAAAGACCTGCTCTGTCACCCTGGACGAGAAAAACAGAATCACTGCCCTGGGGCTGCCGGACGGCCATTCTGTCCGCTATACTTATGACGAGACAGGCGACCTGGTGAAGGTGACGGATCCCGCGGGTGATGCCTGCCGCTTTGTCTATGACCAGGGGCATCTCATGACTGCCTGGTACGATGAAAACGGGCATCAGGTGGTGGAAAACAGCTATGACGGCCTGGGCCGGGTGACAGAACAGAAGGATGCGGAAGGAGGAGTGGTCAGGCTTTCCTATCAGGACGGCCCGGAGGGCGGACATGCCGGAAATACCAGAGCTGTGGACGCCAACGGAAATGAGACTCTCTACACCTATGACACACAGGGCCGCACCACCTCCGTCAAATATCCGGACGGCACCGAAGAGATACGAGTCTACAATGAGTCGGGCTGTCTGGCTTTCGTCACGGACAGACAGGGGACGACGATTTCCTATACTTATGACGAAAAGGGAAATGTGCTGCATGAGACGAGGCAGGACGGCGCCGTGAGAAGCCATACCTACACGGAGTCCGGACAGCCTGCCGTTTTGACTGAATATGACGGCGGCAGAACCGTCTGTGCTTATGATGAAAAGAACCGCCTGACCTCCGTGACGGACGCGGAGGGCGGTGTGATGCGCTATGACTACGATGAACAGAACCGGCTGGTTCGTGTGACGGATGCCAGGGGCACATCCACCTGCTTTACCTATGAAGGGGCCTGTGCCACTGCCATGACTGACGGAGAAGGCGGTGTCTGGCGCTTTGAATACGACGCCATGAACCGGCTGATCAGCGCCACGGATCCCCTGGGCAGAGTGACCATGAAGACCTACGATGCAAAGGGCCGGTGCATCGGGGAGACGGACGGGGCGGGAAACAGTACCCTGACCGTTTTTGACGGGGCAGGCGCTGTGACGGCTATTACCGACAGGGAGGGACAGACCAGCACCTTTATCTATGATAAGAAAAACCAGATGCTCTCCGGGAAGGATCCTCTGGGTAACACCCTTGCCTATACCTATGACGGAAACGGCAGCCGCCTGACGGAAACGGACGCAGAGGGCGGAGTGACTGCTTATGCTTACGATGCCATGAACCGGCTGACACAGATAACCGATCCGGAAGGCGGTGTGATTTCCTATACTTATGACGGCGCAGACCGGGTGACAGCGGTGACGGATCGGCTGGGGCATACCAGGAGCTGTATCTATGACGCTGTGACAGGCGGTCTGCTTTCAGAGACGGATGCCCGGGGCAATGTGACGGCTTATGAGACGGATGTGCTGGGCAGGGTCACGGGAATCACCTATACCGACGGCAGCAGGGTGACCTGCTCTTACGATCTGTTGGGCAGAATTACGGCGGTGACAAATCAGCTGGGCGTGATTACCCGGCTTACTTATGATGCAAACGGCAACCTGATCCGAATCCGGGAGGGTGAGGGCAGAGACTATACTTATACCTATGATGCGTTAAACCGTCTGGTGCAGTCCCGGGATCCCCTGGGAGGAACGGTCCGGTATGCCTATGACAGGGCAGGAAATCTGATTTCAGTGACGGATGAGCTGGGAAATACCACCGGTTACAACTACGACGCCGCAGGCCGGCTGACGGCTCTGACGGACGCCCTGGGCGGAACCATGGCATATACTTATGACAGGGAGGGCAGAGTGCTGTCTGAAGTGACACCGGAGGGCAGAAAGACCACCTGGACTTATGACGCCATCGGTCAGCTGAAGGAAATGCAGAACGGCTTGGGGAACCGGATCTTCTATACCTATGACAGGATGAGCCGGATTATTGGCGTCGCAGATGAGGCGGGGAGCCTGTCGGCCTATGCTTATGATAAAAACGGAGTACTTCTGCAGGAGACAGATGCCCTGGGAAATACCCATGTCTACCTGGTGGACGGAGAGGGAAATCTGCTTTCGGATACTTACCCCAACGGGGAACAGGATACCTGTACCTATCTGGAGACAGGAAAGGTATCTTCTTTTACGGATCGCTACGGCGTGACCACAACTTTTGTCTATGATGCTTTGGGCCGGATAACGGAAGCCTCCGACACGGCTGGGAACCGGATGGCTAATGTCTATGATGCAGCCGGAAATCTGGTGAAACAGACCGATGTGCTGGGCCGTACTGCCGTCTATGAATATGATGCCTTCGGACGGCTGACGGCTTTCACCGATGTGGACGGCGCCAGGACAGAATATGCATACGATGCACTGGACCGGGTGAGGGCGGTAACGGATCCTGCCGGAAACGTAACCTCCTATGTCTATGACGGGGTGGGAAACCTGGTGGGAAAGACTCTGCCCGGGGAAGCTGCCTCCACCTATACCTATGACGCGCTGAATCGGCTGAGCCGGAAGACCGACCCGGAGGGAGCGGTCACGACTTTTGCCTATGACAGGGATGGCAGTCTGACATCACGCACCGACGGAAACGGGGTGCAGACCGGATATGCTTACGATGCGCTGGGCCGTCTTACGGCTTACACGGACGGAAACGGCGGCGTCACTGCCTATACTTATGACAATCGCGGCAACCGGATCTCCGTCACCACGCCGGAGGGTATTACAGAACTGTACGGCTATGACGCCGTGGGAAATCTCCTGTCGCTGACAAACGGGGAAGGGGAGACCTGGCACTGTACCTACGACAACCTGTATCGTCTGGTCAGACAGATTTCTCCCCTGGGGGCGGAAGAGACCTACACCTATGACAGGCACGACCAAATCACCAGCGTCACGGATCCCCTGGGGGCCGTGACTCTCTATACCGTGAACGCCAACCGCCAGGTGGAAGAAAAGACGCTGCCAAACGGCGGCAGCTACCGCTATGCCTACGACCCTGCCCACCGACTGATCGGCCTCACCACTCCCCTGGGCTACGAGACCGTCTTTACCTACAGCGAGGGGAACGATATCATAAAAGAGGAGGACAGTCTGGGCAGAACCACATTCTATGCCTATGATGTGCTCCATAACCTGGTGTCCGCCACCGACCCTGAAGGAGGCGTTACGTCCTATACCTATGACATCAGGAGCAACCGGACGGCTGTGACCAATGCCCTGGGCGATACCTTTGCCTATGCCTACGACAGGGCAGACAGGCTCACCGCCGTCACCGACCCAGAGCAGAAGACAGCCTCTGTGGTCTATGACAGAGAGGGAAACATTGAGAGCATTACCATGCCCGGAGGACGTACTACCCGTTACGGCTACGACGGCAACTATAACGTAAAGAGGGTCATGGATCCAAAGGGTTATGAATATGCTTATACCTATGACCGGGACGACCGGCTTACCGGGATCCTGGATCCCCTGGGTCAGACTGTTGGCTATACCTATGATCGGGCAGGACGCCTTGTTGCCAGCCAGGACAAGCTGGGCAGGAGGGAAAGCTATCTCTATGACGCCCAGGGCAGTCTGTTGTCCCATACCTGGGGAGAGGGCCTGACAGTGACCTATGCCTATGACCGGAAGGGCCGCCCTGTCAGCCTCACGGATCCCATGGGAAATACCGCACTTTACGGCTGGGACGTGATGGATAACCTGACGTCTGTGACGGATTATCTTGGCAGAACCACCGCCTATACCTATGACTTGGAGGACAATCTGACCTCTGTCACCGGTCCCATGGGCCGGAAGGAAACGCTTTCTTATGACATGGCCTCCCGGCTTGCCGCTTATACCACAAACGGCGGCAATACTGTGACCTATGACTATGATAAGCTGGACAGTCTGGCGGAAAAGGCATACGCTGACGCCGCCGGAAAAGAGAGCGCTGCCCAGGTGGACTACACCTATGACGCCCTGGGCAGACGGACGGCCATGGAGGACAGCACCGGGGACACGCTCTATACCTACGATGCTCTGGGCAGGCTCACTGCCGTCACCCTGTGCCGCAGACCCGGGAAAAGTGCAGACGCTGTCTTTTCCAGGGAGCCGGATCAATGCGATACTGTGGGTTATCTTTACGACGGAGCCGACCGGCTTGCCGCTGTCACTTATCCGGACGGTACTCGTGTGTCCTATGAGTATGATTTAAATGACAACCTGATCAAGGTCGTGGGCCGCAGAGGGGAAGAGACCGTCTATGAATATGACGCCTTAAACCGCCCTGTGGCGGAGCATCGCCCTGACGGCATCAGCACTTACAAAAGCTACAGCGCTGAAGACCAGGTTCTTACGCTGACCAACCGCTGCGATGCCTGCGGCTGGGTGCTGGGGCATTATAGCTATGAATATGACGCCGCGGGCCGTTTGACCGCAGAGCATACCCAGGAGGCCAGGGAGCGTGACCCTTACGGCAGGCAACCCCACGACCTTTACGCGCCGGAACAGACAAACCCGGGCTGCAGCCACGGAAAGGACAGCACTTTGTCCTACCGCCTGCTCACCACAGACCGAGCCTATACCTACG
>CAJUJU010000007.1 GCA_910586835.1 uncultured Acetatifactor sp. | reverse complement strand
ACCACCGAGATCTACACTCTTTCCCTACACGACGCTCTTCCGATCTTACCATTGTCACCAGCCTGGGGGCAGATCAGGGACTGGTGAAAACGGTGGGACTTTCTATTGCAAATGGACTGGTGGCTCTGAGCGGGTGTATCTACGCCCAGCAGCAGAGGAGCTTTGAAATTTCCATAGGGACGGGAGCGGTGGTCATCGGTCTGGCAAGTGTTATTATCGGCACAAATCTGTTTCGACGGGCGGCGTTTCTGCGGATCACATCAGGCGTAATCCTTGGCGCCGTCCTGTACAAGGCCTGTGTGGCTCTGGCTATGTTTGCCGGAATTGGCGCGAATGCAATCAAACTGGTCACGGCTGTTCTTTTCCTGATCATTCTGGTGGCAAGTATGGATAGGAAGAAGGTGAAACGATGCTGCAGTTGAAGGGAATCAGCAAAACGTTCAATTCCGGTTCCGTCAATGAACTATGTCTGTTCAGGGACTTTGATTTCACGGTTCAGGACAGCGAGTTTGTGTCGGTGGTGGGCAGCAACGGTTCCGGTAAGTCCACCCTGTTGAATATGATCTGCGGAACTGTTTCCGTTGATGCCGGACAGATTCTGATAAACGGGAGGGATATCTCCGGCGAGAAGGATTTTATCCGTCAAAGGCGGATTGGAAGGGTATATCAGGATCCGGCAAGGGGTACTTGTCCGGGGATGACAATATTGGAAAATCTGTCTATAGCCGATAATAAAGGAAAGCATTATAATCTGACCGGATGTGTAAACAAAGGGAAAACGGAGGTTTATCGGAACATGCTTCGTTCTTTGAAGCTTGGTCTGGAGGATAAACTGGAGGTACAGGTGGGGGCACTCTCCGGCGGGCAGCGTCAGGCGCTGACGCTGCTGATGGCCGTCATGGCGCCTGTGGATTTTCTGATACTGGATGAACACACCGCGGCGCTGGATCCCAAAACTGCGGAAACCATTATGGAGCTTACGGAAAAGCTGGTGAAAGAAAAACAGATGACGGCCATTATGGTGACGCACAATCTCCGACATGCTGTAAAGTATGGAAGCAGGCTTGTGATGATGCAGGAGGGAAGTGTGGTTCTGGATCTTGTGGGAGCGGAAAAGCAGCGTGCCGATGCGGAACAGGTTATGAGAATTTTCAATGGAATTGGCTTGGAACAGGGCAGGTGCCAGACACAGGGGAGCTTTCAGATATGAGGATGAAAAGCAGAAAAAAGCATAGTGGCTTGATTACGACGGGCATGTTTTTCCTGGCCGTTTCGCTCATTGCCTGCAGCGGATTGCAGGCGGATACGAATATTGTGGAAGATATGGAAGCCTCCCTAATCGAAGCTGATCCTGTGGGTGAAAACCTGGAGATTTCCCAGGAGCCCGGGGATGCGGCGGATAAGCTGTTCTGTCTGAAAAACGGAGATACAAAATCTCTGGTGGGGCTTTCTCCCGGCGATGTGCTGGACTATGACAACTATGAGATCAGCGGCGTTTCTTCTGAGGGGCAGCGGTATTATCGGGAAAAGGGAGAGGAATACGGCAGTATAGAATATAGCTTTAACGGAAAAGGGAACGGCTTCAGCGGGCTGGCACAGTTTGCGGACGGTGATTTTCTGGGTATCAGGGTAAAGGAGGACACGCTGGAAACATTGACGGATATTTTGGGCAATGCAGATATCCTGGAGGAGGAAAAAGAAGGCGGTTGGAACGTGAGCTGCGCTGTCTGGAATTTCAGGGAAGGGATTTTGCAGGCAAGAATCCGGGACGGGAAGATAAGCAGTCTCAGCTATTTTGTGGAAGGTGCGGCGGCAGATGCCAGGGAACTGCGGGAAGAGGAGACCGATTTCGGGAGAGAGCGTCTGGAGACGAAAGGCTGTGTGGAGGCGATCTACGGCTGGAGTGCCTTCGGCTCTGAATCCGAAGGAACATATGGCATATATGAGCCCTGTGACGAGGACTATGATGCGGGCAGAGAGGGGGAGTTTATACGCGAATATCTGCAGGCTCAGGGGATTGAAAAGGAGGAGCCGGACGGAGTCACCTATTGGCCAGAGGGTGATCTTTTTACGGAATATTATGTAGATAAAGAGAAGGGACAATACTGCTTTATCGTTCATTTCTGGAACGATTATTGGGTGGATCAAGAAAACAATGTGAGCGTGTATCAGGATGAGGTATACTGTACCACCTATACGCTGGAGGAAGAAGGGAGGTGGGGGAGCCTCATTCGGGAGTGGGATGAGGAAGAGAACAGGGGTGAAGAACGATTATACGACAAATATGGGAAGAGAATGGCAGAGGCGGTTTATGAGTACATGCCGGGAACGCCCTTTCCCTTTGTTCTGAAATCCAGAAACCTGGATTCCAACTTTCATCCGTCGCTGTTGCTCAGGAATCAGAAAACTTGGTTTTATAAAGAATTTTCAGCGTTTGATGAGGCAGGAAGATTTCTTTCCTACAAAGGAAGCGGGGAGGAAAACGGAAAAGGAGAATATCTGTGTTATCCCTGTTGGACGGTGCATGATGAGACGGGAAGACTGAAACTGATCCGGGAGGAACTTCAGCAGTGCGACAGAGAGAAGTGGGGCTGGTGGGACGAAGGCATCGACTATTCGGGGCAGATGGAGATTTTTTATGACGGGGAGGGAAACATAAACAGCATAGAGTATTTGCGTTCAAGTTATTCCCATGGCACCTCAGATTCTACCGGCCGCATTTTATATGATGATAAGGGCAGGATGGTCTATAACAGCTTTTATATTACCCATGGCGGAGACGCCTGGATTTTTCTGTATGAGGGGGATTCCGATATGCCCTGGTGCGTGCTGCGCTGGTGCAGCTATCTGCCGGGCTTTGAGGAGGCTTACCTGTTTTTACAGCAGTAATTTCAGGTGCAAATTTATATGAGCCGCTGTTGTGTATGCGGCAGGAATCAGGAGGAAAAGGAAATGGTAAAGAAAGCGGAAGGGAAGGAATTGATAAAGGCTGCAGAACTGGCCGTGCTGATGTGGGACGAGCATACGGTTTCCGGGATGGCACAGGAATTTGAGGAGGCGTCCGGGAAGGGAACGCAGTTTTTCCTGAAATATGAGGGAGCCGAGCCGGTGGGCTTTGCTCAGTGCCAGCTGCGGCATGACTATGTAGAAGGGACAGATTCCAGCCCGGTGGGGTATCTGGAGGGTATTTTTGTGAAAGAAGCATATCGCCATAAGGGATATGCCAGGGAACTGCTCCAGGAATGTGAGGGGTGGGCGGCAGAACAGGGCTGCAGGGAGTTTGCCAGCGACTGCGAGCTGGGGAATGAGGAGAGTCTTGCTTTTCACCTGGCGGCGGGCTTTGCCGAGGCCAACCGTATCATCTGCTTTACGAAGGAACTGTAGGATCCGTTGGCAGAATAGCCTTCACGCAGTCACTCAGGCAGGTGAGAGCACATAATTTACCTCATAAGTTTCGTCAATCAGAAGGTAGTCGGCATTGTGAGCGCGGCACTGTCTTAAGGTTTCGGCGTTATCTGCCAGCACGGATTCCATGGTGCAGTCTTCGTCGTCTCCCCGGTCCTCTATGACGCCGGCATACTTTCTGATATTGTCAAAATGGTTTCTGATATAGTTTTCACTCATGACAAGACAGATATATTTGATGTGATTCCGATATTCCTGCCCGAAATCCTTTTGCCAGTCAAAGGGAATATAGCAGCCTTCTACAATCAGATTCTGTTCATTTTCAATGGCCGTCTTTGCCATTTCCCGGACGATGGGCCATAAATAATCGGTCAGCGCCCTGTCGTCGCTTAAGGGAGTCAGGGAGGTGTTTCCGCTGCGGATCAGCCCCATCTTCAGATGGTCTATTGACAGATAGGGAAATTTGTATGTTTCCAGTAACTTTTGTGCAAGGGCAGTTTTGCCCGTATGAGATGCGCCTGCTATGAACAGGATCATGATTGTCTTTCCTCCCAAAATGAGTTTGACGTTATGGGCGTCCGGGAAATATCCGGTACAGTCGATTATCTGTGCTTTGCGGATTCCGTGTATTTTTCTTCACAGTATTTGCAGCGGTAAACTTCCCGCTCCGCATCTGCCAGACAGAAAATGTGGGGCAGTTCCTGCTCAATGGAGGTGATGCAGCGGGGATTGCGGCATTTGATGACATTTTTGATCTGTCTGGGCAGGATCAGTTCCTTTTTTTCTACAATTTCGCCGTTTTTGATGACATTGACGGTAATGTTGTGGTCAATGTAGGCCAGAACGTCCAAATCCAGCATGTCGATGTCGCATTCTACCTTGAGAATGTCCTTTTTCCCCATCTTGTCGCTGCGGGCATTTTTGATGATAGCCACCGTGCAGTCCAGCTTATCCAGCTGCAGGTGCTCGTAGATATCCAGGCTTTTACCTGCCTTGATGTGATCCAGCACAAAGCCTTCTTCGATTTTTCCAACGTTTAACATAGAGCGGTCCTCCCTTTTATATGATGTTCAGCAGAGTCAGAATCAGGGCCATGCGGACATAGACGCCGTATCTGGCCTGTCTGAAGTATGCGGCCCGGGGATCGTCGTCCACCTCCACAGAGATCTCGTTGACCCTGGGAAGAGGATGCAGCACCAGCATGTCCTTTCTGGCCAGAGCCATTTTGGCGGTATCCAGGATGTAAAAATCCTTTAATCGGATATAATCCTCCTCGTTGAAAAAACGTTCCTTCTGTACCCGGGTCATGTAAAGGAAGTCCAGATCGGGCATTACGTTTTCCAGACGAATCACTTCCTCATAGGGAATCTGTTTTTCCTTCAGCATGTCGGTGATGTAGTCCGGAACCCGCAGCTCCTCCGGGGAGATAAAGACAAAGCGAATTCCTTCATAGCGCACCAGGGCGTTGATCAGGGAGTGAACCGTGCGGCCGAACTTCAGGTCGCCGCAGAGCCCGATGGTGAAATGATCCAGGCGTCCCTTCAGGCTGCGGATGGTCAGAAGGTCGGTCAGGGTCTGAGTGGGGTGCTGGTGTCCGCCGTCACCGGCGTTGATCACCGGGATTTCCGATTTTTCGGCGGCTACCATGGGAGCGCCCTCCTTGGGGTGGCGCATGGCGCAGATGTCCGCATAGCAGGAGATGATACGGATGGTGTCGGAGACGCTCTCTCCCTTTGATGCGGAAGAGGAAGCGGCGTCGGAGAACCCGATGACCTGGCCGCCCAGCCTGGTCATGGCGGACTCAAAGCTGAGTCTTGTCCGCGTGCTGGGTTCGTAGAAGCAGGTGGCCAGGATTCTGCCGTCGCAGGAGTGGGCGTATTTTCCGGGGGTGCGCTCGATATCGTTTGCAAGGTCGAAGAGCCGATCCAGCTCTTCTGTGGTGAAGTCCAGGGGACTCATCAGATGTCTCATAAAATTTTCCTCCTAAAAATACGTCGAAGAGAAATCTCTTCGACGTATGATGGTTATGACTGAAATGTTAACAGATCCTCCACTGTCTTGCGTCTGGGAGCAGCGGGGGATTCTGCGGGGTATCCGATGGGAATCAGGGCAACCAGCTCTCTGTCCTCGGGAAGTTCAAGAACCTTTGCGGCGTCCGCCTCGTCAAACAGTCCCATGATAACGGTGCCAAGTCCCTCTTCGTATGCTGCCAGACAAAACGCCTCGCTGGCTGCGCCGGCGTCATACATCTGCCAGCCGGTTCCCTTGGGGGTGGAGAAGGAGCCGTCACGTTCATAGCCGCTGCGTCCGGTGATCATGGTAACGGCGATAACCATGGGAGCCTGTTCCATGATGACACCGTTTCCGGCATAGAGATTGGTGCATTTGGCTAGGGCGGCCTTCTTTTCGCCCTCTACGGCAATGTAACGGGTAATCTGCGTGTTTTTCCAGCTGGGGGCATATGCCGCCGCGGCTACGATCTTTTCAATCAGTTCATGAGCAACGGGCTGTTCGGTAAATTTGCGGATGCTTCTGCGTCCGGTGATACACTCGTTAGCTGTCATACTCTTAACCTCCACAGGTATTTTCCTAATGATACCACTTTGGGGGAATGGTTGCAATGGGAAAGAAATAAAAATCCGGTTGCAAATCGGAGAAAATCCCTTTATACTTGACAGTAAAGCGGTTATTTATAATTCTGAAGAAAGACCCCGGGAGACGGGCAGGGAGGTATCAGCATGGAATTTGTGGAGAGAAAACGTTGGTTATTTTTTGGGCTGCCCTTTACCTTTACCAAGTATACCATTAAGGAGGATATGATAACCATTGACGCCGGATTTCTGAAGACGGTGGAAAACGACTGTTATATGTACAAGGTGCAGGACGTGCAGCACAGCGCCAGTCTGGCGGAGAAGCTGTTCGGCCTTGGGACTGTGACCTGCTTTACCGGCGATACGACCCACCCGCAGCTTGTGCTGGAGCACATCAAAAATTCCAAGGCGGTAAAGGACTTTATTCTGGAGGAATCCGAGCAGGCCCGGTTGAAGAGACGCACGGTAAATATGCTGGATATCGGTTCCGCAAACATGGACGATCTGGATGATTCCGAATAGGGAGGCTTTTATTTAGCCGTTGTATTTTCGGAAAAGAATTTAAGCGGAGGAGGAATCCTCCGGGGAGGACAGCAGGCGTTCAAACAGAAGGCCTGCGCCAAACCAGCAGGGAGCAAAGTCAAGACGGATGACACGGTTTATGTTCCATCTGCTCTTGCGATAGTCCCAGGGGCACAGCTTGTGTCTGGTCAGCAGCCTGCCCGTGATATACTCTGTGGAAAAGATCATACTCATGTAGGTCAGTCCCCGGAGCCAGGCAGGTTTTCTTTTCAGCAGTCTGCTGACCGGGGCGAGAAGGGCGGCACTGCCGTAGATGGGAAACATCCAGATGGAAGTCACTCCCTTCAAGGTCATATCCCGTCTGCGCAGGGAGTCTGCGGAGGTAAAAAGGATCTCCATGCACCAGCCGGTGAGGCCGCATTTCAGAAAGTTTTTACAAAAGACGACAGCTCTTTTTTTCATAATGGAAGGGTACTCCTTTGTCCGCTCCGGCGGACATTTTTTCTTTCTATGGCATTCAGTATAACCGGAGAAACAGAAAATATCCGTTCACATTTTTGATTTTTGGTGTATAATGCGAGGGTGGGCGTCGGCCGGAAGGAAGACGGTTTGCAAATATTGACTGTTATGAGCGGAAGGGTGTAAGCCGCACTCTTTTGGCGCGAAAGAAGGTGGACTATAACCATGAATGAGCGACAGGTGATGGAATATATGGAGCAGGTGAGCGCTTACGGGATCGTACCCGGGCTTGACAGCATCCGTGAGCTGTGCAGGGAACTGGGGGATCCCCAGAAGGAGCTGCGGTTTGTTCACATTGCCGGCACCAACGGGAAAGGTTCCGTATCGGCTTTTTTGGCCGAAATACTGAAGTGTGCGGGTTATCGGGTGGGAAGGTATCTGTCTCCGACGCTGTTTCAGTACCGGGAGAGGATTCAGGTAAACGGCAGCTGCATCACGAAGGCGGCGCTTGGCCGGGGAGTGGAGAGAATCAAGGGAATCTGTGACGGAATGGTCGCACGGGGACTGTCCCATCCCACGCCGTTTGAGATTGAGACAGCGCTGGGATTTCTGTATTTTCGGGAGAAGGCCTGCGATGTGGTGGTACTGGAGACGGGAATGGGCGGTCTTCTGGATGCCACAAACATTGTGGAAAACACGCTGGCGGCCGTGCTGACCAGTGTGAGTATGGATCATATGCAGTTTCTGGGGGATACGCCGGAGAAAATTGCCTTTCAGAAGGCGGGGATTATCAAGAGGGGATGCAGGGTGGTCAGCGCGGTTCAGAGAAAAGAGGTTATGGAAGTGATCAGAGCCGGAGCGGAAGCGATGGGCTGTCCGCTGCAGGCTGTGAAACCGGAGATGCTCTCACATGTGCGATACGGATTGGAGAAGCAAAGCTTTGATTACGGCGGATTGAAAAAGCTGGAGCTCTCGCTGGCCGGCAAGTATCAGATCGAGAATGCCGCCCTTGCAGTGGAGACAGTGGAGGCACTGGGGGAGCAGGGGCTTTCCGTGTCTGAGGAGGCTCTCCGGCTGGGGCTTTCACGAACCCAGTGGCCGGGGCGTTTTACCCTGATCGGAAAGAAACCGTATTTTATTGTGGATGGAGCGCACAATGAGGATGCGGCCGTCAGGCTTGCGGAATCGCTGGAATTTTATTTTACAAATAAGCGTGTTATCTATATAATGGGAGTGTTGAAGGACAAGGAGTACGAAAAAATAATCGCCAGCACCCATGCTTTGGCGGATCAGATCATCACGGTGACACCGCCCGGGAATTCCAGGGCGCTGCCCGCTTATGAACTGGCCAGGGCAGTGGCGGAGGTGCACTGCGATGTGACTGCGGCTGACAGCCTGGAGGAGGCGGTGGAGATGAGCCGTCTGCTGGCAGGAAAAGAAGATGTGATTGTGGCCTTCGGTTCGCTTTCCTTTCTGGGGCGGCTGATGAAGATTGCGGGATATGGAAAGGTGTCGTGAGTAGGATGACGGATCAGAATAAGATACGGGAGGGAGTCAGGCTCCTTCTGGAAGGCATTGGCGAGGATGTGGGGAGAGAGGGACTGAAGGACACTCCGGACAGGATCGCCAGGATGTATGAAGAAATCTTTGGGGGGATGGGGGAGGATGCGGCGGAGCCCTTATCCAGAACCTTTGCGGCGGAGGACAGCGGAATGGTGCTGGAGAAGGACATTGTCTTCCATTCCATGTGTGAGCATCACATGCTGCCATTTTACGGCAGAGCTCATGTGGCCTATCTGCCGGACGGCAGGGTGGCCGGGCTGAGCAAGCTGGCGAGAACCGTGGAGATCTATGCGAAACGACTGCAGATACAGGAGCGCATGACGGGACAGATTGCCGATGCGCTGATGGAACATCTGCAGCCAAAGGGAGTTATGGTAGTGCTGGAGGCGGAGCATATGTGTATGACCATGCGGGGGATCAGAAAGCCCGGCAGCAGGACGGTGAGCGTTGCCGCAAGGGGCGTTTTCCAGGATAACGCGGCTCTGCAGGAGCAGTTTTTCCACATGCTGACGCTGGGGGAATAAAGGAACTTTCGGTGAAGCTTTTTCCGGATGCAGAGTCGGCAGAATTAAAAACGAACGGAGGGCAGCCCTGTGGAGAGAATCGAAAAAATAAGAAAACATGTATTATTTTTGGACGGACTGAGACGGAATGCGGCGGCAGAAGCAGACAGATGCTTCTGCCATCATGATATGGCACACTTCCTGGACGTAGCCAGGATAGGGGTAATCATCAATCTGGAGGAAGAATTGGAGGTGCCCAAAGAGATGATCTATGCGGCAGCTCTGCTGCATGATATCGGAAAGCACAGGCAGTATGGGGAGGGAATCCCGCATGAACAGGCCAGCGCAGCGGCGGCCTTGGAAATTTTGGCGGACTGTGGCTTTGATGATAAAGAAACAAGTGTTATTACAGAAGCCATCTTACAGCACAGAAACGGTGACGTGGCCTGGGAGCGGAATCTGAGAGGACTGCTTTACCGGGCGGATAAGGCCAGCCGTCCCTGCTTTGCCTGTGACAGGAGCGAACAGTGTGACTGGAAAGGAAGCAAAAAGAACAGGGAGATACGATACTGAGGAATATCCCGCGGCGGAAGCCCGGGGATAAAAAGAACGGAAAAGAGGAGGGTATGGAATGTTAATCGGAGGCAGAGAATTTGAGTCAGAAGGACATACTTATGTGATGGGGATACTGAATGTAACACCTGATTCTTTTTCCGACGGCGGAAGGTGGAACAGGCTGGATAAGGCCCTGGGACATGTGGAGGACATGCTGGCCCAGGGGGCTGATCTCATTGATATCGGGGGAGAGTCCGCCCGGCCGGGTTATACACCGCTCTCCGAAGAGGAGGAGCTTCATCGTGTGATTCCGGTTCTGGAGGCTGTGAAGGCCAGGTTTGATGTGCCTATATCCCTGGATACCTGCAAGGCTGGGGTGGCTTCTGAGGGAATCCGGGCAGGTGCGGATCTGATCAATGATATCTGGGGATTGAAATATGATGATAAAATGGCAGGTGTTATTGCCGAGAGCGGATTGCCCTGCTGTCTGATGCACAACCGTAAGAATACGGATTACGGGAATTTTATGCAGGATGTGGCGGCAGATCTGGCGGAGAGTCTGTATCTGGCGGAAAAGGCGGGAATTGCACGGGAAAAGATTGTTCTGGATCCCGGTGTTGGATTTGCAAAGTCCTATGAACAGAATCTGGAGGTTATCAATTCCCTGGAGGAGCTGAAGGTATTGGGCCAGCCGCTTCTATTGGGATGCAGCCGCAAGTCGGTGGTGGGGCTGACCCTTGATCTGCCCGCGGATCAGAGGGTGGAGGGAACGCTGACCACAACGGTCTTTGGGGTGATGAAAGGATGCATGTTTGTCCGGGTTCATGACGTGAGGGAAAATCTTCGGGCCGTTCGGATGGCGGAAGCGATTTTGAGGGGAGGAAGAGTCTGATGTACAGTGAATCTGCGGGAGATGAGATCAGGATTGAAGGGCTGGAGGTGTACGCATATCACGGAGTCTATCCGGAGGAGCGGGAGAAGGGCCAGCGCTTTCAGGTAAATGCGGTGTTGTATGGGGACACCCGCAGG
Source organism: uncultured Acetatifactor sp. (assembly GCA_910586835.1). Taxonomy (GTDB): domain Bacteria; phylum Bacillota; class Clostridia; order Lachnospirales; family Lachnospiraceae; genus Acetatifactor. The sequence goes on along the minus strand of CAJUJU010000007.1, from coordinate 71,819 downwards.
GCAGGACTGGAGGATGAGCTTGCGCTGTCCGTGGATTATGGCCAGGTTTGCCTGTATATAGACAAATGGATGAAGGAGAATCCCTGTAAGCTGCTGGAGGCGGTGGCAGAGAAGCTTTCGGAAGCCATATTGTTGAAATATGATTTGATTTCAGCCCTGGATCTGGAAATCAGGAAACCCAACGCACCCATTCCCCTTCCCTTTGGCTGTGTCTCCGTGCGGGTGCGCAGAGGCTGGCACAGGGCTTATCTCGGAATCGGATCCAATCTGGGGGACAGAGAAAGCTATGTCAATGGAGCGATGCAGGCACTGCGGACACATGATAGAATCCGTCTGACCAGGGTTTCGGAGCTGTTGGAGACCGCACCTTACGGGGGAGTGGAGCAGGACGACTTTTTAAACGGAGCGCTGGAGATCGAGACATTACTGTCGCCGGAGGAACTGCTGGACGCGCTCCATGAAATTGAGAATGAGGCGGGCAGAAAGCGCACGCTGCGCTGGGGACCCAGAACGCTGGATCTGGATATTCTGTTTTATGACAGGCTGGTGTATGAGAGCGACAGGCTGGTGATTCCCCATCCCGATCTGGAAAACCGTACCTTTGTATTGAGACCGTTAAGCACTCTGGCGCCCGGCTACAGGCATCCGGTTCTGGAAAAGTCCGTAAAACACCTGCTGCAGGAGCTGGAAGCCAGAGAAGGGGCGCAGCAGCATCGGTAGATTCTTCCTAAGCCGCCGCTTCAGTGCCGCATGTGAGACGGGAGAAGACGTTCCGAAAAGGCGGCGGCAAGTCCGGTGAAGAGGCCGGTGAGGATACCGCTCAGGGCCAGAAAGGGAAGATAGGCCAGTACGCCGGGGGTGGCAGTGAGAACCAGGGCGGTCAGAAGCTGTCCCAGATTGTGGGTCAGTCCGCCCATGGCGCCGGTGAGGAAGGACATTTTCCTTCCCAGCAGGCGTCCGGTAAGATACATGGCCAACAGGCTGAATGCCCCTCCCGCCAGGCTGTAGAGTAGGCTGACTGCCTGTCCGAACAGCAGGGAGGACAGCAGGATCCGGGCGGTGAGGACAAGGCAGGCATCCCCTGGGGAATAGCGACGTAAAACAACAAGCGTTATGATATTTGCCAGCCCAAGTTTGATCCCCGGGATGGGGATCAGGGGAGGAATCATGCTCTCCACGGCGTAGACGGTCAGGGAAAGCGTAGTGTACAGGGCCAGTGCGGTAAGCTTTCTTACAGGCATATGTGTGTCCCTTCCGCGTTGTGGTACACGCTTCAAGTCGGAATAAATTACGACTGTTTTTAAACTCAATAGGTTATTATGTCAACGGCCTCCTGATCGTTCTCAGAGGGCAGAGCGGCGGGGCGCAGCCGGATTACCAGCCGATTGGGCAGGCAGGTGACGGGAAGAACGGAATCGCTGAGAAAGCCCTGACGGACGCAGAGCTTGTCGGGACAGTCCGCAGAGACAATGCCGATGCTTCCGGGGCGGACTTCCACCTGGTTTTTGCAGCCGTCTGAACCTGTGACGGTAAAGGTATAGGCCTCCGGGACAGCGGAAAGAGGAATGCTTAAGATCAGTTTTCCCTCCTGGTACAGATCGGCAATATAGCCGGATGCCCTTTCGCGGGGAACAAGGATATACCACAGGCTGACGGCGGAGACCATCAGCAGAAAAATGCCGATGAGGACAGCGCCCCGGGTTGATTTTTTCTTCATGCGTCGGAAGTTCTCCTTTCGGACAGACAGTGTGGGCCGCCGGGGGTATTACCTTTGTGGAATCGTGTGGCGGCTTCTTCAGTATAGCAAAAAGGACAGAGAAAATGAAGAATTTTTTTAAAGCGGGGGTATGCCTCATGGGGCTGCTCGGTCTGACAGGACTGGTCTGCGGCGGCTGCAGGGGCGCGGAGCCGGAACGGGTTCAGAACACGGACACGGCCATGGGAACCGTTGTACAGCAAAATCTGTATGTTCGATCCGGCGGAGAGAAGGAGGCGGAGGAGATTTTGAAGCTTCTGCGCGGCCTGGAGGAACAGCAGCTCTCCAGAAGGCTGGAGGGGTCGGAGGTCTGGAATGTGAATGCGGCCGCAGGGTCGGAGGAAGGGTGTCCGGTTTCCGCAGATCTTGAGGCACTCCTGGAGGATTGCCTTTCTCTCTGGAAGCAGTCGGAGGGAGCCTTTGACGTGACACTGGGGGAGGTGATCGCCCTGTGGGATATGGACGGATGGGCTTTGGGAGAACGGGAGGGCGTGTTTACGCCGCCGGATGAGGAAACGCTGCAAGATGCTCTTGGACGCTGCGGAAGCGGCAGGCTGGAGCTTGCGGAGGGCAGGCTTTTTCTGCCGGAGGGAATGAAGCTCGACCTGGGAGCCGTGGGGAAGGGGGCTGCTTTGGACTGTCTCCTGGGCTATCTGGCGGAAAGTGAAAAGATAACAGGTGCTGTCATATCTGTGGGAGGCAGTGTCCTGACTTACGGAGATAAGCCGGACGGCAGTCCATGGAAGGTGGGGATCCGGGATCCCCGGGATTCTTCGGCCAACATGGGTGTGCTGACCCTGGAAGGACAGTGGTGTGTTTCCACCTCAGGTGACTATGAGCGGTTTGTGGAGGTGGACGGCGTCAGATATCATCATATACTGGATCCTGCTACGGGACGGCCTGCGGACAGCGGGACGGCAGGAGTCACTGTGCTGTCTAAGAGCGGATTTGACAGTGATGCACTTTCTACCGCCTGTTTTATCCTGGGGCCTGAGAAGGGGATGGAGCTGGCGGAAAGGTATGGTGTGGAGGTACTTTTTGTGGGGACGGACGGCAGCATACAGATGAGTCCGGGGATGGAGGCGTATTTCCGGGACTGACCGCTCAAACCCGTACTTGCGGGGCGGATGGGTTTGGTGTAAAATGAAAGGAAGAAAGAAAACGGAGAGCGAGCCGGGAAAGCGTAAGTATCATGCGGGGAGCAGAGCGGATGGAAGAAAATGGTTATATGTATGCGGATGAAGCGATATTGCGGACAATCGACGAGAAGATGCCGCCGGAGGAGGAGCTGCAGGATCTGGCGGAGTTTTTCAAGGTGTTCGGAGATGCTACAAGGCTGAAGATATTGTATGTGCTGCTCAGCTCGGAAATGTGTGTGTATGATATTTCCGCCGTGCTGGGGATGTCACAGTCCGCCATCTCTCATCAGCTCAGGGTGCTGAAGCAGATGGATCTGGTGAAGAACCGGCGGGACGGAAAGACAGTTTTTTATTCTCTGGCGGATGCTCACATTGTGACGATCCTGAGCCAGGGACTTGATCATATTGAAGAATAAATCCCGCCGGATGGTATGTCCGGCGGGGTTTTCGTCGTGGGCCTGGCGGAGAACGTTGTCAGGGTGTAAACAGATTGTACAGAGTGCTTCCGATGGCGGAGTGGTAGATGGTGTCTTCTTCCCCGAAGGGCTGGAAATATACATAGCGGGAAGTTATATTGATATGGGTGAAATTTCCTTCCGCCAGCATGGTGTCGTCGGAGCCGTCCGTGCGCATGAACCGTAGCTGAGGCTGGCTGCCGTTTTTCTGATAATAGAGATAGCCGCCGCCCAGGTTAAAGCAGTCCACTCTGTCCTGTGTCAGAACCTGGATCTCGTTTTGAGACAGGGAATAACGGCAGAGGCGGTAATTGTTCTCCACATCCAGGTAATAAACGTAATTTCCGTCCACCACGGGATACCAGATATTTCCGTGCCATACCTCGGACACCACATCGTTGGCGGTATTCAGGGCGTAGAGATAATGATCCTGCTGGGTGCCGTTATAGTAGATGGTGCCGTTTACGGCACAGGCCGGATTGATATTATAATCAGCCAGGGGAACCAGATCGGATTTGTCAATTTTCAGTTTGTAGAAGGAGGGTCCCGAGTTTGCGGAGGTGAGCAGATACAGATAATTGTCTACCAGCTGCCCGGTCACAACCACGTCGTTTGTCAGCGCGGTGATGCTTTTTCCGTCCAGTTTGCAGCGGTTGAAGGTGATCATGCCGCGCAGCTGAACCAGGCCGGAATCCTCTGCGGCGCCGGTCTGGAAGAAATAGAGGTATTTCCCTCCGGCGAGAATATTTCGTACCTTCAGATCATTCAGCCGACGCACATTTGTCTCGTCAGGATTCATGGCGCAGAGAACGCCGCCTGCGGCAATGTTGGAAAAATATACGGTGCCGTCATATTCACAGAAAAGGCCGTCGTTATTCAGATTTCCGCCGGTATTGCCTATCGTGCCTGCAGGGTTCATTTGGACGCGGCCTTTAAAGAACATCGTAACGCCCAGCAGGGCAAGCATGGCAATACAGACCGTGACGGTCAATACGGTTTTTAATGTTTTACTCATATCAGATTCTCCCTTGCTTAAAATTGCGGATACCTTAACTATACACCCCTTTTTGCTTGCTATCAAGTTTGTTTTGTTATAAGATAGACTGTATGAAAACATAGAATTACCGGTCGCGGAGCGAGCAGTGACAATACAGACCGGCAGGGGAGGTACGGAGTTGGATTTACTGGAATTGCGCCGGCAGATAGATGAGATCGACGGGCAGATCGTGGAGCTGTATGAAAAACGCATGGAGATCTGCCGACAGGTGGCGGAGTATAAGATCGGCACGGGTAAAAAGGTTTTTGACAGGCAGCGGGAGGCGGAGAAGCTTGCGAAGGTGAAGGCTATGACCCACAACGAGTTCAACGCCTGCGGCATCCAGGAGCTGTTCGAACAGATCATGTCCATGAGCAGGAAGCTGCAGTACCGTCTGTTGTCCGAGAGCGGAAGCATGGGAAAGCTTCCCTTCATCGGGGTTGACGACCTGGAGACCAGGAGGGCCCGGGTGGTTTTTCAGGGTGCGGAGGGCGCATACTCCCAGGCGGCCATGCAGCAGTATTTCGGGGATGAGATACAGGGCTTCCATGTGGACAGTTTCCGGGATGCCATGAGCGCCATCGACGAGGGAAGCGCGGATTTTGCGGTACTCCCCATTGAAAACTCTACGGCGGGGATTGTGAGTGAAATATACGATCTGCTGCAGGAATATGAAAACTATATTGTGGGAGAGCAGATTATCAAAATCGAGCATTGTCTGCTGGGGGTGCCGGGTGCGCAGCTTGAAGAGATCAGAACCGTATATTCCCATCCTCAGTCCCTGATGCAGAGTGCCAGATATCTGGCAGACCGGGACTGGCAGCAGATCAGTATGCAGAATAACGCCTTTGCGGCCAGAAAGGTGGCGCAGGAGGGCGATATGTCCCAGGCAGCCATTGCCGGGGAACATGCGGCCAAGGCGTACGGGCTGGAGGTGCTGCAGAGGGGAATCAATGATTCCGGTATCAATTCCACCCGGTTCATCATTGTCACCAACCAGAAGATTTTCCGGAAGGATGCGGGAAAGATCAGCATCTGCTTTGAGGTGCCTCATGAGAGCGGTTCCCTCTATCACATGCTGTCCCACTTTATTTACAATAATCTGAGCATGACAAAGATCGAGAGCCGTCCCATCGAGGACAGGGCCTGGGAATACCGATTTTTCATTGACTTTGAGGGAAACCTGGCGGACGGCGCGGTGAAGAACGCGCTCCGGGGCCTGAGGGACGAAGCCAGGAATATGAAGATCCTGGGAAATTATTAAGTTGGAGGAACCTATGCGGGAACAGGAACTGATCGTATATCGCAATTTTGAGGACGGGGCTCTGCTGGAGGATATGGCCTGGATCATGAGCCGATACGGGAGTGCGGCTGAAGAGGAAGAGGAGCGCTGTCCCGGACGGCCCCGGAGCAGGAAGGGTATGGCGGCTCTTTTTTACGACTGCATCCACCGTCTGATCGAACTGGCCGGAAATTACGGGTTTCACGGGAACCTGTGGCACTGTTATCTGGCAAATCTTCTGGTAAACAACGAAAACAGCTACAGCTGCGGCTGTGAGCTGCGGGGAGAGATCGACGGCACCGTCAATGAAGCCGCGCTGCATGATATCGTTATTTTCAAGGAATTCTATGACTTTGATTTTGGGCCGGTGATGGAAAAGCTGCAGGCGCCGGAGTTTTCCCTGATCGAAAATTACAGGGCAGGCAGCCGGGAGAGCAAGATGTACAATGCCAGAATCTGCGCCCGCATCTGCCAGCTGGCGGAGAAGTTCTGCCAGGATCATACCCCGGAGGAGATGAAGGATACCCTCACCCGGTTTTACGGCGAGTATGGCGTGGGCAAGTTCGGACTGCATAAATCTTTCCGGGTGGAGCACGGCGATAACGGGGTACGGATCGAACCGATTCCCAAGATCGCCCATGTGGCGCTGAACGATCTGGTGGGCTATGAGATTGCAAAGAAAAAGCTGACGGACAACACGGATGCCTTTGTGGCAGGGCGGAAGGCAAACAACTGTCTGCTTTTCGGGGATGCCGGGACGGGGAAATCCTCCAGCATCAAGGCCATTGCAAACGAATACTATGAAAAAGGGCTGCGCATTATAGAGGTGTACAAACACCAGTTCCGTGATCTGAACGAGGTCATCAGCCAGATTAAGAACCGAAATTATCGTTTTATTATCTACATGGACGATTTAAGCTTTGAGGAGTTTGAGACCGAGTACAAATACCTGAAGGCGGTCATCGAGGGAGGGCTGGAAAAAAAGCCCGAAAATGTGCTGATCTACGCCACCTCCAACCGCAGGCATCTCATTCGGGAAAATTACGCCGACAAGGAGGAGATCCGTCAGGATATGCACACCGGGGACACGGTTCAGGAGAAGCTGTCGCTGGTGTACCGCTTTGGAGTGACCATTTATTTTGGCGCGCCGGACAAAAAACAGTTTCGGGAGATCGTCAGAATACTGGCCGAACGGGGCGGGGTGGCAATGCCGGAGGAGGAGCTGCTGGCGGAGGCGAACAAGTGGGAGCTTTCCCACGGCGGCCTGTCCGGCAGAAGCGCCCAGCAGTTTATCGATTACTTATTGGGGGGAGCGTAAATGAGTGTGAAAACCTTTGCGGCAATAGATGTGGGAAGCTATGAGACCGTGATGAAACTGTTTGAGTTTTCGGGGAAAAACAGTATGCGGGAGATCGACTGTATCAGCAGACGGCTCGACCTGGGAACAGAAACCTATTCCCACGGCAAGATCGGCAATGAAAAGACAGACGAGCTCTGCCGTACCCTGAAGGAGTTCCGCAAGATTATGAACGCTTACCGGGTGGATGCCTTCAGGGCATGCGGCACCAGCGCCGTCCGGGAAACGGAAAATTTTACGATCATTCAGGATCAGATCGCACAGCGGACCGGGATTTCCCTGGAGGTTCTGAGCAATATGGAGCAGCGATTCCTGGATTACAAGTCGGTGGCTTCCAGAGGGGAGAGCTTCCGCAGGATCATCGAGGAGAAGACGGCAATCCTTGACATCGGGGGCGGCAGCATCCAGCTCTCTCTGTTCGACAACGACACGCTGGTATCCACCCAGAATCTGCGGCTGGGCGTCCTGCGGATTCAGGACTATCTGAACCGGTTTGACGTAAGTCATTTTAAGATGGAGAACTTTATCGACGAGATGGTCATGGCACAGCTTGGCAACTACAAAAAGCTGTACCTGAAGGACAGGGAGATCCGCAATCTGATTGTCATAGACGAATATATTTCCCCCTGGGCTGTAAAGCGAACGGGCGGAAACCCGGACAAGGCCTTTCTGGATCGGGAGACCTTTGGGAATATCCTGAGACAGATGCGGGAGGGGAATCCGGTGCAGCTTGCAGGTTCCATGGGGATTCCGGAGGAGAAGGTGCCGCTGATGTTCATCAGTGCCATACTGACGAACCGCGTGGCGGAGCTGATGGGTGCAGGCCAGATCTGGGTGCCCGGGGTGACGCTGTGCGACGGCATCGCTTATGAATACGCGGAAAAGAACAAGATGTTCAAGGGAGAGCACGACTTTGAGAAGGATATCCTGGCCTGCGCCATGAATACCAGCAAGCGTTTTATGGGAAGCACGAAGCGTTCCGAGACCCTGGAGAACATCAGCACCACCATTTTTGACAGTATGAAGAAGGTACATGGCCTGGGGAAGCGGGAGCTTCTGTATCTGAGGCTGGCGGCGATTCTGCACGACTGCGGAAAGTATATCAGCATGGTGAACATCGGGGAAACCTCCTACAATATCATCACGGCCACCGAGATCATCGGCCTGTCCCATCTGGAGCGGGCGATTGTGGCCAATGTGGTGCGCTTCAACCACAGCAGATTTACCTACTACGGGCGTGAGGACGGAGTCAGGGGTCTGGACCGGGAGTCCTACATGACGGTTGCCAAGCTGACGGCCATTCTGCGGCTGGCAGGCGGACTTGACAGAAGTCACAAACAGAAGATGAAAGGACTGCGGGCGGCGCTGAAGGACAATCAGCTGGTTCTGACGGTGGATACGGCCGTGGATATCACGCTGGAAAAGGGATTTTTTGAGGAAAAGGGCGAGTTTTTCCAGGAAGTATTCAGTGTGGAACCGGTGCTGAAGCTGAAAAAGACATGATAGGAAAGGTATGGCTGTAAGTTATGGGAGAAATTGATTTTTGCAATCCGAAGTATTATACCAACAGGGAGCTGTCCTGGATTCTCTTTGACCACAGGGTGCTGTGCGAGGCCAGGGACAAAAATATCCCGCTGTTTGAGAGACTGAAATTCTTAAGTATCTCAGCCTCCAACCTGGATGAGTTTTTTATGATCCGTGTGGCATCCTTAAAGGATATGGTGAATGCGGGCTATGAAAAGAAGGACATTGCCGGCATGACGCCCTCGGAACAGCTTGCCGCCATAGATGCGGCGATTCATGAGCTGGTGGATCTGCAGTACTCCACCTGGAACCGCTCGCTGATTCCTCAGCTGAAAAAGAACGGACTTCACGTCATCGACAGGCATGAGGAGCTGACGGAGGAAGAGGGGGCTTTTCTCGACAAATATTTCGAGGAAAATGTGTACCCCGTTCTGACCCCCATGGCGGTGGATTCTTCCAGGCCCTTTCCGCTGGTGCGGAATAAGACGCTGAATATCGCGGCTCTGGTGCACAAGAAGAATCAGGAGGAGCTGGAGTTTGCCACGGTGCAGGTGCCCTCCGTGCTGGACCGGATCGTGCAGCTGCCCACCGAAGGCAAGGCCAAAAAGGTGATTTTCCTGGAGGAGATCATCGAGCGAAACATGCATAAGCTGTTTTTAAACTATGATATTGTCTGCGCCTATCCCTTCCGCATTATGAGGAACGCAGATCTGAGCATCGAGGAGGATGAGGCGGCGGATCTGCTCAAGGAAATCGAAAAACAGCTGAAAAAACGGCAGTGGGGGGAGGCCATCCGCCTGGAGGTGGAAGAGGGCATGGATAAAAAGCTCCTGAAGATTCTGGAGAAGGAGCTGCATCTGGAAAAGCAGAACCTTTACCGGATCCCCGGGCCTCTGGATCTGACGGTGCTGATGAAACTGTACGGCCTGGAGGGCTTCGAGCATTTGAAAACGCCGAAGCATGTTCCCCAGCAGGTGCCGGAGCTTCCCCAGGGCTGCAGCATCTTTGACGAGATCAGAAAGGGAGATATTCTGCTTCATCACCCCTATCAGACCTTTGAGCCGGTGGTGGATTTTATCCGGCAGGCAGCCAGGGATCCGGAGGTGCTGGCCATCAAGCAGACGCTGTACCGGGTCAGCGGCAATTCCCCCATTATTTCCGCGCTGGCTCAGGCGGCGGAAAACGGAAAACAGGTGACGGTGCTGGTGGAGCTGAAGGCGCGCTTTGACGAGGAGCACAATATCGTCTGGGCGAAGATGCTGGAGAAGGCGGGGTGTCATGTGATCTATGGTCTGGTGGGCTTAAAGACCCACAGCAAGATCACGCTGGTGGTGAGAAGGGAGGAGGACGGGATCAGGCGATACGTCCATCTGGGCACCGGAAACTATAATGACGCCACGGCCAAGCTGTATACGGATATCGGGCTCTTTACCTGCGGGGAGGCGGTGGGCCAGGATGCAACGGCTGTGTTCAACATGCTCTCCGGCTACTCGGAGCCGCTGGTATGGAACAAGCTCAGCGTTGCGCCGCTGTGGCTGAAGGATAAATTTCTCTATCTGATCGACAGAGAGAAAAAGAATGCCCTTGGGGGGCATCCCGCGAGGATTGTGGCGAAGATGAACTCTCTCTGCGACCGGGACATCATAGCGGCACTGTATGAAGCCAGCGCGGCGGGAGTGAAAATCGACCTGATTGTCCGGGGAATCTGCTGTCTTCGGACGGGAATCAAGGGAGTCAGCGAAAATATTACGGTGCGTTCCATTGTGGGGAATTTCCTGGAGCACAGCAGAATCTTCTATTTTGAGAATGATGAAAATTATGAGATCTACTGCGGCAGCGCGGACTGGATGCCCAGAAATCTGGAGCGGCGTGTGGAGATACTGTTCCCTGTAGACCGGCCCAAGCTGAAGGAAGAGCTGCTGCATATTCTGCAGAGCCAGCTGAAGGATAACGTAAAGGCGTCTGTGCTGCAGGAGGACGGAACCTATACGAAGGTGGATAAACGGGGAAAATCCCTGTTCCAGTCCCAGGAAACATTTTGTCAGGAGGCACTGAAAAAAGCCCGGGCAGCTGTCCCGGAGGAGGTTCATGTGACCAGGACATTTATACCGGAGGTACACCAGTGAAGATTTATTTGGCGTCTGCTTCTCCCAGAAGGAGAGAGCTTCTGGAACAGATCGGACTGAAGTTTGAGGTGAAGATCAGCAATGTAGCGGAGCATGTCACTGTCTCCGAGCCGGAAAGAGTGGTGGAGGAGCTGTCCGCACAGAAGGCCCGGGCAGTGTTGGAGGCTCTGGAGCAGGAGGAAAGTCCCGGGGCTGAGGGCGAAGTTTCGGAACATGAGCGCAGTGTCAGGGCTGAGTCCGGGACTGCGGTGCGGGAGGAATATCTCATCATAGGAGCGGACACCGTGGTGGCGGTAGATGGCAGTATTCTGGGAAAGCCCTCCGGAGAGAAGCACGCCTTTGAAATGCTGGGATGGCTGGCGGGAAGAACCCACCGTGTCTATACAGGCGTGACGCTTCTTTACAGGCCGAAGGAAGGAAAGACCATCTGTAAAACCTTTCATGAGATGACGGAGGTGAGTTTTTACCCTATGAGTGAGGAAGAAATCAGACGCTATCTCTCAACCGGCGACTGCATGGATAAGGCGGGGGCATATGGGATTCAGGGCTTCTGTGCCAGGTATATCAAGGGAATACAGGGAGATTACAACAACGTGGTGGGCCTTCCCGTGGGAAGGCTTTACCAGGAGGCAAAGGAGTGGCTGGGCGAATGAAAAGAGCTGTGATTTTTGATCTGGATGGGACGCTGTCAGATTCCATCGCCAGTCTGAAGTACTGCGGGGACAGGGCGCTGGCGCCCTTTGGATATGGTCCCTATCCGGAGTCGGACTACAAATATTTTGTGGGGGACGGCGCGGCCAATCTGATCAGGAGAGCGCTGTTAAAGTCGGGGGATCATGAGCTGGTTCATTTTGAGGAGGCATTCGCTCTTTATCAGGAGTATTTTGCCGCAGACTGCATGTATCAGGTGAAGCCGTACGACGGGATACCGGAGCTTCTGACGGCACTTAAGGAAAGGGGACTGAAGACGGCGGTGCTGTCAAACAAGCCCCACGCCCAGACGTTGGAGGTAATTTATACATTGTTTGGGAAGAACTTCTTCGACGCAATCCGGGGACAGATGGACGGAGTGCCCATAAAGCCGGATCCGGCTGGAGTTTTCTCCATTCTGGAGGAATTTGGGCTGACTGCGGCGGAGCTTCTGTATCTGGGAGACACGGCCACGGATATGAAGACGGGAAAGAGCGCGGGAGCCTTTACCGTGGGAGCGCTGTGGGGCTTCCGGGACAGAGGTGAGCTGGAGGAAGCCCATGCGGACGCCATCATCGCGCATCCGCTGGAGCTTCTGCAATATGTGGGGGAAACAAAATTCCCATCTCCACAATTGTCTCCGGAGGACAAATAGAACGGTTATATCATGTTTTGCTGTCGGACATGGCATCTTTTGCCAGATGCAGAATCTCTTCCGCGATGAACCGGATGGGGGTTCCACAGGCGCCAAGTGTCTCCGCCATTTCTGAAAGTTCTTCATAAGCCTGGCGGAGAATTTCGGCGCTTTTTTCGGGTGAATAGGCCATTGTTTTATGGAAGGACGGTTGACTGACAGCGTTTATTCGGGTACAGATTTTGTCAAATGCAGATTTTTGCTCCGGGTACAGTTTTTGCCCCAGCTTTTGGACTTCTCCCCTGAGGTGGAAGAGGAGAATACTGCTTTGAAATGCCAGTTCGCTGTGTTTTTTGTTTTCTTCCTGTTCCGGAGACTCCTGGCGTGCGGCGATGTCAGGAACAATAGATTCCGAAAGCTCTCGGAAAAACAGCAGTGCTTCTTCCAGCCGTTCTCTGAAGACAGGGATGCCGTCAAACAGCTGTCTGTTGGAGGGCATGCGCAGCAGATCCAGATCTGCAGCCGAAGCGATGATTTCCAGTCTGAACAGAGCATCCTCCAGAGAGGATACACTGATATCCTCAAGGGTCGGAGAAGAAAGCTCCTCTGCAATCCGGCTGATTTCATCCGCCAGATAGCCATAGGGAAGAGAGGCGTCTTTTGACAGTTTTTCGGCCGCAAGGCATCCTGCCGCCACGGCATCTTTCCGTTTTTTCATAGCATTTTCCCGCATGTCCTGGAAAATAAGAGTGATCAGTTCCCGGAAAAACGCCACAACTTGATTGATTTTTATGCGGGCGTTTTCAGCCAGCCTGACGTACTGGTGGGATAGGGGTTCAAAGGCGGTACGGTGCTCCGGTTTTGCCCTGGCCAACGTCAGCCGGACCTGAAAAGCCAGGATATCGGATTTTAATGCAATGGTCTCCATGGTTCTCAGGATGAAAAAACCTGCGGATATTTCGTCGGAACGCCGGGAAAGGTGGGTGATGCGCTCCGACATTGCGCCAAGTTCGTCTGCCATGGCGTCTGCGCCGGTGGCAACGGTGTCCCAGAATTCGGAATAAAACACTGCCGTGTCCGGCGCCGCCGTTTTGTTTTTCCGTGTATATGCCGTCACTTCCCTGATCTGGACGATCAGATTGTTCAGGCTGCGGATGATTTCGTTGATGGTCTTTGAATCAGTCATGGTAGTTTTCTCCTTTTGCTTTTTTACGGTGGGAACGGATAAATGATATTTCCGATAGTCCTTTGGGGATACCCCCATCTGTGCCCGGAAACTGCGGGTGAAGCCTTCGTGGGAGTCGTAGCCGTATTTCAGGGCAATGGCGAGAATGCTTTCGTCGGTTTCTGTCAGATCTGCGGCGGCAAGAGCGATCCTGCGTCTGCTCACATAGCGCATGACACTGTCCCCCATAATTTCCCGAAACATGCGTTGATAGTGGTATTTGGACAGGTGGATGCTTTTCGCGAGGCTTTCCACGGTCAGCTTCCTTTGAATGTTTTCCTCGATTACCGCGAGGGAACGAAATACCGGGTTTTTGTTGTTCCTGTCTTGCTCCATCTGAATCCTCCCTGATACGCTGAAAGAGAGCCGTTATACAGTCCCTTGGATATTGTGAAGTGCTGTCTTCAGAACTCTATTTTCTCATATTTTGAAAGTCATGTAAAACACCTCCTCTCTGAAAGACAATTACAGAATACAACAGGAACTTTCTTTTTTCTTGACGAATCGTGCTGTCTTTTTGACGGATTGGGGAACAAAAAGAGGATTTCTCATACTATAAAGTATGATCTATTTTGGAATAAATGTGTTGTTTATGAGAGTGAAATCAGAAATGTAATATAAATTATTATGATTTGACAAAACTCCAAACAAATATAATATATAAATTGACTTTGTGAATGCTATATAGTATTATATTATTGTGCCAATTAATAACAAACAACAAAAAGGAGGGTATCTTATGTTGAAAAAGAAACTGTTTCATTTTATTGTGCCAGTATTTACGTTAATGGTGTTTTTATGCAATTGTTTTGTTGTTAGTGCGGAGGAATTAGATCAATTCGAAACGACTATTTTGGATATTATGAATGAGAAAAGAACGATATTTGTTATGGATCCAGAATTTTACAGAGAAGCAGAAGATAAGGGATTGAGTTTCGATGAATTATTGAGGGAAAAAGCAATATCTACATACTTAACAAGGAAAAGGTTGGGTATTCCTGCCATAGTGCCGTTTGGTGTTGGAAATAATGGGCAGTGTCTGTATACGAATGTACCTTTGATTCAGCAGACAGAGTCATATAATTGTGGACCTACTGCGGCTTTGCAGGTATTATACGGGATGGGATGTCAAAATCAGGTATATGGTCAGACGGATGCGGATAAAATATCTAGTTTAGAAGAAGATAGTGGTACAGATAGTAGCGGAACTATGGTTTATAGATTAACAAATACACTAAATAAGTATACTACAAGAGTTAATTATGAATATGTTTTGGGGAGTGGTATGACAATGGATGAGTTTCAGAAAAAAGTAGAAACTAGTCTTTTTTATGATACTGCCCCGATACTTCATGCAAGGACAGAATATCTTGAATATTATAGTGGGCATAGATCAGGTCACTATATTGCTGTGCGTGAGATTGATAAAACCACTGGCAAAATAAGACTTCAAGATTGCAACAAGAATAATAAATTTTTTGGGCAACATGTAGTTTCGATTGAAGAAGCGTTTAAAACAATAAATGAGGAGAACTCTCGATATTTGATCTGTTTAGAATATTAGTTTTATGTGTGCGGGAAGGTATTTCTATAGAAAATGAGGTGAAAGGGGAGAATGAAAAGAAAAAAGAGAGTTGTTTCTGTAATATTTTTCGTGGTAATGGGCTTGCTGCCATTTGTGCTGACGGGCTGTGGGGCACAGGAGGCCTCCGGCGAAGCCGTGCGGCGGTTGAATGACGACCCCATTGACTGTGCCGGGGCAACGGAGCTTACGGTTTTTCAGGAAGAGGGAGACTGGAACGAACTTTTACGGAAAAGCTTTTCTGAAAAGAAGGAAGGACGTGACGGAAGCACCTTCTATGGGGTGGATGTCTGCAGACGCAATGAAGAAAGCGGATTCTATTCGGTGAGCTATGGGGAGGATATGGCGCAGTTTACTTTCCTCAACCAGATTTACCGTGTTGATCCGGAGACGGAACACAGAGAAATGCTCTATGAGACCAGAGAAGCGTATTGGCTGAATGAGTTTGAGGTGAACAATAACTTCCTGTATTGGGTGGAGTATGTCTGGACGGATTCGGAACAGATTCGGTACGGTACGCTGTATCGGGTGATGCAGTATGAGCTTGCCACAGGGGAAGTAAGCTGTATTGCGGAAAGAAGCGATGAAGAGGTCTTTGAAATCTGCCTTGCTGCGTCGGAGCGATATGTGACCTGGTATGATGATTACGAGGACGGCCGGACGGAGATTGCTGTTTATGATATCGAAAAGCAGGAGCTTTACACGCTGCCGGGAGTGAAAAAGTTTTCGGCCTTTGCAAGGCTGGATATTGTGGATGGCGGGATTACCTATTTCAGCGAGGATGAAGAGGGGAATATTTCGGTAAACAGATACGTTTTGGATACCAAAAAGACAAATGTCCTGCTGTTGGGAAAAGCCAAGGATTTCGAAAAGCCGTTGAACTGCTTTTCCACGGACAGATATCTTGGATGGAAGACGGATTGCGGTGCTGTGAGAGGTGACAGATATTATTTTTATGACATGGAAAACGGAGCCTTATACAGTGTCTGTGAAGAGAAAGGCAGGAATGTTTTTTCCCATTGGCTGTCGGATTATCTGTATTTAAACTGTAGTGATTCGGACGGTGATACGCTTTATGTATGTGAGCTTTCCTCCGGAAGGGTTTGGCGGCAGAGACTGGCGGGGAGCGGAATGCAGTTTCGGGAGTGTGAAGACGGACAGGTGTATCTTGAGGTTCGGACGGACAAGGAGACAGAACTGATGACGATTGAGGTTTTGAGTCAGTGATGCCTGTTCGTGCATACCACGGGGCGTCGTCCTGCATTTTGCGCATATTTTTTCCATACACGGTATTGACATAGCCGGAATAACATTGTAGTATGTGGGCATAAAGAACTGTGCCGGGTGAAACGGCGGATATTCCGGTGAGCAAAGGAGGGTAGAAGTATGCGTGAATTTGATGATGATGTTCTGGAGTGTTTCCTGGATAATCAGCTTCAGCTTTTTCCCGAAAAGGTAGCGGAAACATTGGATGAAGCGGAAGGATTTCTGGAGGAATGCATGGCGGTAGTGGTGAATTCCGTTGACGAGGTGATTGAGTACTTTGAGGAGGAAGGAATCGACATGGAGGGCGCCATGGATGACGAGATTCTGGAGGCGGATGAGGTTTTCGATATCGGGGACGGCAGATATTTGATTGTGGAGGCGTAAAAAGAGCAGGGCTTTTGGTGCGTTTCTGAAAACTGATTCGTTGGTCTGTTCTATTATATGGAAACTCAGGCAGTCGGATTTAAATCCGGCTGCCTTTTAAATTTTCCAGTATTTCGCAGGGAACAAACAGTTTTCCGTAGCCTGTACCCAGATCCAGGCCCGGTTTATTGTCGCCGTGAAAATCGCTGCCGCCGGTAATCAGAAGATCAAACTTTTCAGCCAGCCTGCGGATCTGCCTTTCGTCGCAGGGACGATAGGTGCTGTAGATTGCTTCGACGCCTGCAAGGCCTGCGGTTTTCAGCTCTCCGGTCAGGGTTTCCAGACGTGTGTCGCTCATGTGATACAGGATGGGATGGGCGAGGACGGGAATGCCTCCGGCTTCCAGAATCAGCTGTACAGCCTGAACGGGCGTGACCTTTTCCCGGGGAACAAAGCAGGGGCAGTGATCACCCACATATCGGTCAAAGGCCTCCTTCATGCTTTGAATGTAGCCGTGCCTCAGCAAATACTTTGCGTAATGTGCCCGGGTGATTACGGAGTCGGGAAATTCCGACAGCAGGGCCTCATAGGTAACAGCTATGCCCGCCTCCTGCAGTAGACGGCACATTTTTTGGTTTCGCAGCGTGCGGGAGTCCACAAATTCCTGAAGCTTTTCGAGGAAGGTTTCCCGGTGATAGTCGATGTAATAGCCCAGAATGTGCACGTCCTGCCCCTGGTATTCCGTGGAAAATTCGATGCCCGGAATGACCTCGGGAACCGGGAGCGGCTGTTGGTTCTCACATTTTGGCACAGGCTGTTCTCCGGTTACAGTGCCGGGTGCGGCAGACTTTTGACACAGCTTTTCCGCATAAGAAACAGCCTCCTCCAAACCGTCCACGGTGTCGTGGTCGGTCAGGGCGAAGGCTGCCAGTCCCTTTTTTATGGCATAATCCACCAGCTGTGTGGGGGTGTATGTCCCGTCGGAGCGGGTGGAGTGTACATGCAAGTCTATCGGCAGCATATGCAAAACGCCTTTCTGCAGCTTATGCTCAGTCTTCTTCCTCTTCCTTCTGGGCGGTGAAGACGGTTCTCTTTCTGGCCATTTCGTCGCTTGCAAGATATTCGTCGTAGGTGGTGATCTTGTCTACGATCTGACCGCCGGGCAGGATCTCGATGATACGGTTGGCGGTGGTCTGTACAAACTGGTGGTCATGGCAGGAGAAGAGCGCCACGCCGGGGAATTTGATCAGGCCGTTGTTCAGGGCGGTGATGGACTCCATGTCAAGATGGTTGGTGGGCTCGTCCAGGATCAGGCAGTTTGCGCCGCTGATCATCATTTTGGAGAGAAGGCAGCGTACCTTCTCACCTCCGGAGAGTACCTTTACCTTTTTGATGCCGTCCTCGCCGGCAAAGAGCATACGTCCCAGGAAGCCTCTTACATAGGTCACATCCTTCACGGGAGAGTAGCCGGTGAGCCAGTCGGTGATGGTCAGTTCATTGTCAAATTCCGCAGTGCTGTCCTTGGGGAAATAAGCCTGGGAGGTGGTGACGCCCCATTTGTAGCTCCCCTCGTCGGGCTCCAGCTCTCCCATGAGAATCTGGAACAGGGTGGTCTTTGCCAGCTCCTGGCTTCCCACAAAGGCAATCTTGTCCTCATGTCCCATGACGAAGGACACATCGTCCAGTACCTTCTCCCCGTTTATGGTCTTGGAGAGGTGTTCCACCGTGAGTACTTCGTTTCCGATCTCCCTGTCGGGGCGGAAGTCGATGTACGGATATTTTCTGCTGGAAGGCTTGATCTCATCCAGCTCAATCTTTTCCAGGGCACGCTTTCTGGAGGTAGCCTGCTTGGACTTGGAAGCGTTTGCGGAGAAGCGGGAGATGAACTCCTGCAGCTCCTTGATCTTTTCTTCCTTCTTTTTGTTGGCTTCCTTCATCTGCTTTACCAGAAGCTGACTGGATTCAAACCAGAAATCATAGTTGCCGGCGTAGAGCTGGATTTTGCCGTAGTCGATGTCTGCGGTATGGGTGCAGACCTTATTCAGGAAGTAACGGTCGTGGGAGACCACGATAACCGTGTTTTCAAAGTCGATGAGGAAATCCTCCAGCCAGGCGATGGCGTCCAGGTCAAGGTGGTTGGTGGGCTCGTCCAGCAGCAGAATGTCAGGATTGCCGAACAGGGCCTTTGCCAGCAGTACCTTAACTTTTAAGCTGCCGTCCAGATCCTTCATGGTGGAATAGTGGTATTCGGTTCCGACGCCAATGCCGTTCAACAGCATGGCGGCATTGGATTCCGCCTCCCAGCCGTCCATCTCGGCAAATTCGGCCTCCAGC
Organism: uncultured Acetatifactor sp.; assembly: GCA_910586835.1. Taxonomy (GTDB): domain Bacteria; phylum Bacillota; class Clostridia; order Lachnospirales; family Lachnospiraceae; genus Acetatifactor. The sequence goes on along the minus strand of CAJUJU010000007.1, from coordinate 53,050 downwards.
TCGCTGGCACGGATACCGTCCTCGTCGGTGAAATCCTCCTTGGCGTAGATGGCGTCTTTTTCCTTCATGATCTGGTACAGGCGTTCGTTGCCCATGATAACGGTATCCATTACCACATAATCGTCGTATTTAAAGTGATCCTGTTCCAGCACGGAGAGACGCTGGCCGGGGGTGATGACAATGTCGCCCTTTGTGGTCTCCAGCTTGCCGGAAAGAATTTTCAAAAAGGTGGATTTTCCGGCTCCGTTTGCTCCGATCAGACCGTAGCAGTTGCCCTCGGTGAACTTAATGTTGACATCCTCAAATAAAGCCTTTTTTCCGATTCGCAGAGTTACGTTGTTTGCACTTATCATTTTATAAACCTCATTCTGTTTTCTGTGATCCGGGCCGTGTCCTTCGGCCTGTTTTTTTGCGCTTCTTCCATTATACACGAGAAAACCGATTTTTCAAGGTCTTTTGCGCAGTTTCGTTGCGGTCGGGGACAAAGTCTGATAGAATGGAATTAAAAAAGGACAGGAGGGTATCACATGCAACCGAAACTCAATTACAGGAGGACGTTTTTTATCGGTCTGGCATTCCTGAGTATCTGCGCCTTCTGGCAGATGTACGACAATATTATTCCGCTGATGCTCCAGAACACCTTCGGTCTGGGCGAGACGGTGACAGGGGTGCTGATGGCCATGGATAATATTCTGGCCCTGGTGCTTTTGCCGGTGTTCGGATCTCTTTCGGACAAGGTGGATACAAAGCTGGGAAAACGGACGCCCTTTATATTGACGGGCACGATTCTGGCGATTGTTTTTATGATGCTTCTGCCTTTTGCGGACAGAAGGCAGAGCCTGTTCCTTTTTGTGGGGGCGCTGTTTGCAACCCTGCTTTCCATGGGAATGTACCGTTCGCCTGCGGTTGCGCTGATGCCGGATCTGACGCCGAACCACCTGCGCAGCAGGGCAAATGCGGTAATCAACCTGATGGGGGCCGTGGGAGGCGTTTATGCGCTGCTTATGATTAAGCTTCTGCTGGGGGCCGGGGACAGGCCGGACTATATGCCGTTGTTTGCCAGCGTGGCCGCGCTGATGGCGGTGGCGGTGGGGGTACTGCTGATAACGATCCGGGAAAATAAGCTGCGGAAGGAAACGGAGGAGACGGAGAGCCGGACGCTGGCGGAGGGATGCCAGGAGCCGTCTGCGCCTGAGGAAGCTTCCGGGCAGGCGGCAGCGGCCTGCAGGACAGCTCTGCCCGGGGAGGTAAAGCGCAGCATGGTCTTTTTGCTGGCGTCCATCTTTTTCTGGTTTACTGCCTACAATGCCGTGACCACCGCCTTTTCCCGATATACCAGGGTGGTGTGGAAGATGGAGGGAGGCAGCTTCACGAATTGTCTGATGGTGGCTACGGTGGCGGCGATTATCAGCTACATTCCCATCGGTAATATTTCCGCAAAAATCGGAAGAAAGAAAACCATTATGGGAGGGGTTCTGGTTATGGCAGGGTGTTATCTGGCGGCGATCTTTGCGGTGGCCTATCATCCTGTGATCAATATTGCCTTTGCTCTGATCGGCGTGGGCTGGGCGGCCATCAACGTGAATTCCTACCCCATGATCGTAGCCATGAGCCAGGGCAGCGATATCGGAAAATTTACGGGAACCTATTACACGTTTTCCATGGCGGCGCAGATCTTTACACCGATCTTTTCCGGCTTCCTGTTGGAAAATGTGTCCTACAAAACGCTGTTTCCCTATGCGTTGATTTTTGCGCTTGCTTCTTTCTGTACCATGACACAGGTGCGGCATGGGGATGTAAAACCCGTGAAAAAGAAGAGCATTCTGGAGAATTTTGATGTGGAGGATTAACTGTCATGAATTTACTGATGATACCGCTGATTGGCCTGCCTGCGCTGGCGGTGCTTTATCTGCTGATGATTATGCCGAGGATGGCGGGAAAGCCGGATACGGCTCCCTTTCAAAAGTGGCTGTATGCGCATAGAGGGCTGCACAGCAACGAGCCTGCGCAGCGTGGGGAGGACATGGCGCCGGAAAATTCCCTGCGGGCATTCCGGAGGGCTGTGGAGGCGGGCTTCGGTATTGAGATGGATGTGCAGATGACAAAGGATCATATTCCGGTGGTATTTCATGACTTTACCCTGAAACGGATCTGCGGTCGGGAGGGGAAAGTATGCGACTATACCTATGAGGAGCTGCGGCAGTTTCCGCTCTGCGGTTCGGATCAGAGGATCCCGAAATTTAAGGATGTTCTGAGCTGTGTGGACGGAAAGGTTCCTTTGATTGTGGAGCTGAAGATCGAGGCTGCGGATCTTTCCGTCTGTCCGGCGGCGGACGGGCTGCTGGCAGAATACAAGGGGCTGTACTGTATCGAGTCCTTCAATCCCCTGGGGCTTTTCTGGTATCGCATGCACAGGAGAGGGGTGGTCAGGGGGCAGCTGGCGGAGGCGTTTCTGCGGGATAAGAAATTTTCCGGAATACTCTATTTCGTCCTGCAGAACCTGGTGTTTAACTGGCTGACAAAGCCGGATTTCATTGCATACAACCACAGGCATTACGATATGCTTTCCAGGAGGCTCTGCAGGAAGCTTTATCACAACATGGCGGCGGCCTGGACCATCAAGAGCCAGGAGCAGCTGGAGCAGGCCAGAAAGCATTTTGATCTTTTCATCTTTGACAGCTTTGTGCCCTCCTGCTGACAGCCGGGAAAAACAGAAGAAGGGAAAGGGTGATATGGAGATGGAAATACAGCGAAAAGAGTTTTTTTGCTACAGGGACGGACTGCGGATCAGGGGAGTACAGTATCTGCCGGAAGGATTTGACAGTCGGAATACCTATCCGGCTGTAATTGTCAGCCACGGCTTTACCGGCAACTACAGGAGCTGTGAACAGTTCGGCGCCAGCCTTGCGGGCGCAGGCTGGGTGACGTTTTGCTTCAGCTTCTGCGGGGGAAGCGCGGAGGCGGATGCGGAGGAATTGAAAAGTGACGGGAGTACCGTTGAGGCCACCTTGTTTACGCAGGTGGAGGATTTACACACCGTGATGGTCTGTGCACGGCAGTTGGAGTACGTCGATGAGAAACGCATCGTGCTGCTGGGAATCAGTCAGGGCGGGTTCGTGTCGGGAATGGCGGCGGCGCGGTACGGTGATGAGGTATCTAAGCTGATCATGATTCACCCGGCACTCTGTATACCGGATCACGCCCGGCGCGGAAGGCTTGGCGGCGCGGTGTATGATCCGGAAAATGTGCCGGAAGTCATTGATTGCGGCAGGATTTTGCTGGGCCGGGTTTTTCATGACACTGTGGTGGAGATGGATCCCTTTCTGGAGCTTGTGGGATACAAGGGCCCCGTGCTGATTTTGCAGGGCACAGAGGACGATGTGGTGGATTATTCCTATGCCCTCAGGGCCAGACATGAGTATGCGGAGGGGCAGTGTACCCTGCAGCTGATCCGGGCCATGAACCATGGGTTGAACGAGAGCCAGTTTGCGGGGGCAATGGTGTCCATAAGGCAGTTCCTGTCTGAAAATGAGGAGGTTCTTGCGGTCAGGGTCATTGTCACACGCAGCGAGGAGACGGCGGAGGAAGGAATTCCTGTTACCCGGGTGTATTTTACCGGGTACTGCGACGGGCCTCTTTTCCGGGGAGTTGTGGAAGGAGAGGGCTGTGACCGGCAGGAACACTGTCCCGACGGCAGCAGGAGACTGCGGGCGGAATACACCCTGGCCGGCATGGACGCGGAGGGTGCTTTCTGCCGGATACATATTGTGAATCAGTGGGGGGACGGGGAGTGGACGCCCGTGATCACAACGGACAGCCGGGCGCTGGAATGGATGAATGAGAGTGCCTTTGCCGCAGCGCTGGAGTTCTGTCCCGGAGGACTTACGGTGCGGATTTACGGGAGGAACAACACAAAAATTCCGGACCTGCACCAACGCGAAGCCCGGAATTCTTAAAAAGGGGAGGATAAGGTTCTGGATCACAGAACCTTAAGTATTATCTTTATCCTTTGTAAATATCAAAGGAGGGGTTCCCTGACAATCAATAGTCTGACCCGAAAAAAGAATTTTATACAGAGGAATTTCATTTTTTGCGGAAAAAATTTTTATTGTCATCAGGGACAAACTGTTATATACTTAAGAACGTAATGTACTGCGTTCTGAAATAACAAAAAGGTGGTAGGTTTCTATGGCATTATTGGATGAATGGAAAAAGTTGGCGTATGACGAGTCTGTGGGACAGGCTAAGCTCCAGCAGATCTGGGGTGCATATTTTCAGGCAGAGAAGGAGATTTATGCAAAGCTGCTGAAGAATCCGGACGAGGTGGTCAGAGGGACGGTAAGGGAGCTGGCGGATAAATATGAGGTTCCGCTGCTGACCATGACAGGTTTTCTGGACGGCATCAACGACAGCCTTGTGGAAAAAAATCCGATAGAGGAGATGAACGAGGACACAGAGGTAAATCTTGGATTTGACAAGACGCTGCTCTATAAGAATATGGTGGCGGCTGAGGCTGACTGGCTGTACAATCTGGAAGAGTGGGCGGACATCTTTGACGAGGATACCAGAAAGATTCTTTATAAGGAGCAGAAGTCTTCGACGACTATTATAAAGGAAGCAAAGATATATCCCAACGATCCCTGTCCTTGCGGAAGCGGCAAAAAGTACAAGAAATGCTGCGGCAGAAAGTAAACATGTATTGCCTTCAGGGACTCTTTTGGAAAAAAGGGTCCTGTTTTGCGCAAACGGAACATGGCATACCGGGGGGCGGCGGACACGGGGAGGCGGACGCCTGAGAGCAGCCCGAATGAATACGGGGATAAGGAGGTACATAAACATTATGAAGACATTGAAAGAACTGAAGCTGGATGCGATGATGATGGGCGGGCTTTATATCCTGCTGGGCATCGTGGCGCTGGTCATTCCCGAGACCATGGAGAAGTCCCTGGGGTATCTGATCGGCGTGGTTTTGATTGTGGGCGGTGCGGTATCCATGATCAGTTACCTGCTCAGGGATGCGCATCAGAACTATTACCACAATGATTTTCTGCACGGTCTGATCGGAATAGCCGCGGGAATTCTTGTGCTGAACAAGGTGGAGTTTATTATTTCAGTGATTCCCTTTCTGATGGGAGCGCTTATTCTGGTCAGCGGCTGCAGCAAGCTTCAGGACGTGATTGACATGAAGCGTCTGGAGTATGGGAACTGGGTGGCCATGCTGGCTTTTGCAGTGGTTAATGTGGTGCTTGGAATTGTGCTGATGTGCAATCCTTTTCAGACGGCGGTGCTTTTGTTCCGGCTGCTGGGTGTGGGCCTGATTGTGAGCGGAGCGGGGGACTGTGCCATCACGATCTATTTTGCGGCCAAGATCAGAAAGTATCTGGAAGGGCTGCAGACGGTTGACAGCACCTTTGTGGAGGTACTGGAGACAGGCAGCGGAAAAACCAGGGAAGCGGCGGAGGACGTGCAGGAAGGCGAAGGGACAGAACAGTGAATATAGCAGCATTTTTACTGCCCAAAGCGGATGTGGCATATTTGAGGGATGACATGACACTCAGGCAGGGGCTTGAGAAGCTTCGCAGAAGCGGCTATACGGCCATACCCGTGATCGACTCCGAGGACAGATATGTGGGAGTCATCAGCGAGGGGGATTTTCTCTGGAATATCCTCGCTCACAACCAGGAGCTGGACGAAATTACCTTAAAGAGCCTGGAGCAGCTGTCCGTGCGGGATATGCTGCGGCACGGGAAGGTGCAGCCGGTCTGCATCAGCACGGATATGGAGGCCCTTCTGGATCAGGCCAAAAGCCAGAATTTTGTGCCGGTCATCGACGACAGAAGTGTTTTTATCGGCATTATAACCAGGAGCGATATCATAAAATATTTTGCGTCCGTCTGGCCTTGAACCATACCGTTTTGACATTCCATACAAAAAACGATATACTGTAATGGCTGCAAAAGAAAATAAGGGTTGGCCATGCAGGCATAAAAAGAATAAGTGAGGGATGAAATCATGAAAAAACTGGAAGAATATGTAGTTAGTATACCTGATTTCCCGGAGGAGGGCATTATTTTCCGCGATGTGACAAGTGTCCTGCAGGATGCGGACGGACTTCAGCTGGCGGTGAATACCATGCAGGAAAAGGTTCGGGATCTGGACTATGACGTGGTGGTAGGGCCGGAATCCAGAGGCTTCATTTTCGGAACTCCCATCGCCTATAACAACAAAAAGCCCTTTGTGCTGATCCGCAAGGCGGGAAAGCTTCCCAGGGAGACCGTATCCGTTTCCTATGACCTGGAGTACGGCCAGGCAACCATTGAAATGCACAGGGACAGTATCAAACCCGGCCAGAGGGTTCTGATTGTGGATGACCTGATCGCCACCGGAGGAACCACGGAGGCCATGGTCAAACTGATCGAAAGCCTTGGCGGCGTGGTGGTCGGAATCGTGGTGCTGATCGAGCTGGCAGGCTTGAAGGGAAGAGAGAAGCTGAAGGACTACCGGCTGGATGCCGCGATCTGCTATCCCGGGAAATAGACCGAAGCGGTGCGGCAGGCAGAGCGTCCGGGAAGGCACCGGCGCTTTGGAGGGACTTATGGTGACAGCTATGGCAGAAGAAAAAAATGAGGTCATCTTTGATGACGGAAAAATTAATCAATCGCAGGAATTCAGAAATCCGGATGATCTGTACGGGGAGCTGATCGACCATGTGCGCAAATATCATCCCAGCGACGATATTTCCATGATCGAAAAGGCGTACCGGGTGGCTTATGAGGCACATAAAAACCAGTTCCGCAAGTCGGGGGAGCCCTATATCATTCATCCCCTGAATGTGGCCATTGTGCTGGCGGATCTGGAGCTGGATAAGGAGACCATTGTGGCGGGGCTTCTCCATGACGTGGTGGAGGATACCATCATGACGGAGGAGGATCTGAAGAGGGAGTTTGGGGAGGACGTGGCGCTGCTGGTGGACGGCGTGACCAAGCTGGAAAGGATCCCACTGTCCGCCGGGACGGATCAGCCCGATGAAAAGCTGGAGATGCAGGCGGAAAACCTGCGCAAGATGTTTCTTGCCATGGCCAAGGACATCCGGGTCATCATGATTAAGCTGGCTGACAGACTGCATAATATGCGCACGCTCAGGTATAAGGCGCCCGAGAGCCAGCAGAGGATTGCAAGGGAGACGCTGGAGATTTACTGCCCCATTGCCCAGAGACTGGGCATCAGCAGGATAAAGACCGAACTGGACGATCTCTCCCTGAAATATCTGGAGCCGGAGGTCTACTATGACCTGGTGGATCAGATTGCAATGCGCAAAAGCGCCCGGGAAAAGTATATTCAAGGGATTGTGGACGAGGTCAGCGAGCACATTGCAAACGCCGGAATAAAGGCCAAGGTGGACGGCCGTGTCAAACACTTTTTCAGCATCTATAAGAAGATGAAGAATCAGAGCAAGACCCTGGATCAGATCTATGATCTGTTCGCGGTGCGGATTATTGTGGACTCCCTGAAGGACTGTTACGCGGCGCTGGGAGTCATCCACGAGATGTACACGCCGATTCCCGGGAGGTTTAAGGATTATATCGCCATGCCCAAGGCGAACATGTATCAGTCTCTTCATACCACGCTGATCGGCAGCACGGGACAGCCCTTTGAGATACAGATCCGCACCTTTGAGATGCACAAGGCGGCGGAGTATGGTATTGCGGCGCATTGGAAGTATAAGGAGGCCTCGGACGGCAAAAAGGTGGAAGGCCGTGAGGAGGAAAAACTGGTGTGGCTGCGTCAGATCCTGGAGTGGCAGCGGGATATGTCCGACAACAGGGAGTTTATGAAGCTGCTGAAAAACGATCTGGATCTGTTTTCGGATAATGTTTACTGCTTTACGCCCACCGGGGAGGTAAAAAATCTTCCCGCAGGCTCCACGCCCATCGATTTTGCATACTGTATTCACTCCGCGGTGGGGAACCGGATGGTGGGCGCCAGAGTCAACGGCAAGCTGGTGACAATTGATTACGAGATCAAGAACGGAGACCGGATTGAGATCATCACCTCCCAGAATTCCAAGGGCCCCAGCCGGGACTGGCTGAATGTGGTGAAGAGTACCCAGGCGAAGAACAAGATCAACCAGTGGTTTAAGGCGGAGCTGAAGGAAGACAATATCGTCAAGGGCAAGGAGCTCCTGGCAGCCTACTGTAAGTCCAGGAACATCAATCTTTCCGAGCTGTTGAAACAGGAATATATGGAAGCAATCCAGCGCAAGTATGGCTTCCGGGACTGGGATGCGGTGCTGGCGGCCATTGGTCACGGGGCGCTGAAGGAAGGACAGATTGCCGGCAGAATGCAGGAGCTGTACGACAGAGACCACAAAAAGGAGCTGTCAAACGAGGAAATTCTGGCTGACATCGCCCAGGCAAATGTGTCTGCGGCCGCGAAGCAGACCCGGATGAAGGCTCGCAGCGGCATTGTGGTAAAGGGCATCGCTGATTTGTCGGTGCGTTTTTCCAAGTGCTGTTCTCCGGTTCCGGGAGATGAAATCGTGGGATTTGTCACCAGAGGGCGGGGAATTTCCGTACACAGGACGGATTGCATCAATATCATGAACCTGCCGGAGATCGAGCGGGCCAGAATAATCGATGCGGAGTGGCAGCCACCCGAGAATGCGGAGGCGGAAAAGTATATGGCGGAGATTCAGATCTTTGCCAATAACCGCAACGGCCTGCTGGCCGATATCTCCAGGGCCATGACGGAGAAAAATATCAACATCCTTTCCATGAACAGCAGAACCAACAAACAGGGACAGGCGACGCTGCAGACGACCTTTGAGGTGGGCAGCCGGGAAGAGCTGAACCGTGTTATCGACAAGATACGGGGAATTGAGAGCGTGCTGGATATCGAGAGGACCACAGGCTGAGGGAAGCGCTGATTCGCGCATTGATTTTCGGGCGGCAGAAAGGAAAGCAATGGGAGAGATTAAGATCGGGCGTATGGTCATGGGAGTATGCCAGACCAACTGTTATTTTTTGTATCGGGACGGGGCGCAGGAATGTGTTGTGGTGGATCCGGCGGATCAGGGGACAAGGATCTATGATGCCCTGCAGAAAAACGGTTTTCGTGTGGCGGGGATTCTACTGACCCACGGGCATTTTGACCATATCTGGGGGCTGGACGCCCTGCGGAACGCGGTGAACGGGGCGGCGGAGGCTGACGGAACGGAGCAGGTGAAGGCGTATGCCCATGAGGCAGAGCGGGAGCTTCTGCGGGATGTGCACAAAAATGTGTCTGAGCAGGCGGGAAGACCCTGTTCCACCTTTGCCGATGAGTATGTGAAGGACGGGCAGAAGCTTTGTCTGGCCGGCATGGATTTTCAGGTGATTGCCACGCCGGGGCACACGGCGGGAGGCTGCTGCTATTATGTTCAGGAGGCAGGTATCCTGCTGGCAGGGGATACGCTGTTTGCGGAGTCCGTGGGAAGAACGGATTTTCCCACGGGAAGCATGGGAACGCTGGTGAGATCCATAAAGGACAAACTGTTTGTCCTGCCGGATGAGACAAAGGTCTATCCGGGTCACGGCGAGAGGACGGACATCGGCCATGAGAAGGAATACAATCCTTTTCTGGCGTAGGACAAACTTCAGAGACAGTCTGCGTCTGCCGTGGGGCGGCAGGGCGCGGATGGGGAGAAAGGTTTTTGACAGTGGAAGAAAAGAGCAGAATGGCCCGTCTTGTGATGGATGAGGTCAGGAAGGTAATTGTTGGGAAGGACGATTGTATCGAAAAGGTGATGGCTGCTGTCCTGGCAGGGGGAAATGTGCTTCTGGAGGATGTGCCCGGAGTGGGCAAGACAGAGATGGCCATCGCTTTTTCACGGGCTTTCGGCCTGCAGTCCAACAGGATACAGTTTACGCCGGATGTGATGCCTGCGGATATCACAGGGTTTTCCATGTACCGGAAGGAGACCGGCAAGTTTGTCTATTATCCCGGTGTGGTCATGTGCAATCTGCTGCTGGCCGATGAGATCAACAGAACGTCCCCAAAGACACAGTCCGCGCTTCTGGAGGTGATGGAAGAGGGGAGCGTGACCGTGGACGGGGTGACCCGACAGGTGCCGAAACCCTTCGTCGTGCTGGCCACGCAGAATCCCGTAGGCGCTTCCGGGACCCAGCGTCTGCCGGAGGCGCAGATGGACAGGTTTCTCATCTGTATCAGCATGGGCTATCCTTCCGTGGAGGACGAGGTGGCTCTTTTGAAAAGCAGACATGGAAACAGACCCTTGGACAGTGTGGAGCCGGCGGCGGATCCGGCGTGTCTGCTGCAGATGCAGGCGGAGACAGAGAAGATCTACATCCATGACACGATCTATCGGTATCTGGTTTCGCTGGCGGATGCCACCAGAGCGCATGAACATCTGGAGCTGGGATTGAGCCCCAGGGGTACGTTGGCCCTGGGCAGGATGGCGCAGGCTTACGCCTTTTTGCAGGACAGGGATTATGTGGTGCCCGGGGACGTTAAAAAAGCGCTTCCGGATGTGGGAATCCACCGCATTCGACTGAACCAGAAGGCGAAGCTGAACGAGAGGACGGCGGCGGAGCTTTTGGAGGAGATTCTGCGGCGTGTCCCGGAGCCGAAGCCCGGAGAGAAGTATTAGATGATGATACGGAAAATTCTTTACATTCTGACAGTGGTGGCCTGTGTCTGGATCATGCTGCTCTACACCTTTCAGGGACTGCGTTTTTTGCTGGGCATTCTGCTGGTAATTCCGGCGGTATGCCTGGTTTTTCTGCTTGTGAGAGCTCCGTTTTGCAGCGTGGAGCTGGAGGAGTCTACGGTTTTCGTGGGCCGGGGCGAATACATCAGGCTTCCGGTGAAGGCGGTGAACAGGGGATTGCTGCCTGTCGCCGGAGTGCAGGTGAAGCTTTCGGAAGAGGCGCCGGGGAGCGGCAGAACGAATCAGCGGGGCCGTCTGCATGGAGTGGGCGGCAGGGTACGGCCCTTTGATCTTGACTTTGAGGCGAAGCACTGCGGACAAGCCCGTTTCAGGGTAACGGGCGCCAGGATTTTTGACTGTCTGGGTCTGTTTGCCCTGCCGGTGAGAAAAAAGGGGAATCTGTCGGTCTGGATTTTGCCGATTGCCGCGCCGGTGCGCCCGGATGAGGCGGAGTTTCTGGTCAATTGTATGAGGATGTATCAGGACGGGGAAGACGGAGACTATCTGGTCAGGGACTATCGCCCCGGGGATAGTCTGAGAAGCGTGCACTGGAAGCTGACGGCCAGAGCGGAGGAGCTGCAGGTCAGGGACTTTCAGCCGGAGAGCGGTTTGAATCTGTTTTTACATATGACAGAGGAACTGCAGTCGGAGGAAAAGAGGGATCTTTTTCTGGATAAGGCCTTTTCGCTGCTGTTGTTTATGGTGGGGCAGGACATGGGCGGGTTTCAGGTGAGCTGGGTGCAGGCAGGAAGTCTCTGCGGAAGCAGGATCGAGTCGACGGGGGATGTGCTTTCCTGTATCAGACAGCTTCTGTGTGTGGAGAAAGTGGGGAAGCTGCAGTCGGAGGAGGCGCTTGGACAGCGGCTGCGGGGCTGTCATCTGGAGGCGGACGGCAGATTATATCTGGGAGAGCAATGTGCGTATGAAGAATAATAAGAGCCTGCTTTTTTCCATAGTTCTGTTTCTGATGAATACTGCCGGAGCGGTGGGAGCGCTTTTGACGGTTGTGCTGCAGGAGTGGACGACCGTGCTGAACGAGGGGCTGTTTTTTTGCGGGCTTTTGCTTCTGTGTGCTTTTACCGTGGTGTTCTGGCTGGGGGGAAGGCACAGAAGCTTCCTTGTCCGGTCTGTGGTGCTGCTGGCAGTCTATTGCGCGGTGCTGCTTTTGTTCCGGAAGACGTTTCTCAACAGTCTGGCGTGGGCGCTTTCGTCCACTGTTTCCAGGCTGGATGAACGATATGGAATTGTAATGATCTGGGGTTGGACCATGGAGCGGGACGCGGTATTTATGGAGCGGGCTGCCACCCTTGGCATACTTGCGGTGCTTTTGCCTTATCTTCTCCTGCTGGGGTATGGGATGCTGCGTTCCCATGTGCCGGCTGTGGTGCTGGCGGATGCCGTCTGGTTCATTGCATCCTGCGGTCTGGATGAATTTCCGGAGTACCGGTTTCTGATTCCCTGTGTGCTGGGACTGGGGGCAGTGGTGGTCAGGAAGGCGTACCGGGAGAGTGAACGGGCTGCAATGGCTGCCGTGCTCCTGGATATGGCAGTGCTGGGGATCATCATGATGGCAGTGTGGCGTTTTCTGCTCCCGGTGTTTGACAAAACGTATGAGGAGATTCTGGAAGACCGGGTGGAGCTGAGCAGGTTGATTAATGAGGAATGGATTCCGCAGATACAGAGTGTTTTTTCGTTTGGCCCGGGAGCGGGCAGCAGCGTGGATGTGACGGGAGAACTGACCAGAGAGAATGCCGTAATGTATACATGGCAGGAAATCTACCGCGTGACGCTGAATGAGGCGCCGGAAAGGGCAGTTTACCTGAGAGGCTTTGTGGGAAAGGATTATGCCGGGGATCGGTGGCGGGCGGACAGAGACGCGTCTCTGACAAAGTACTATAAGGAGCAGGGATGGGAACTGCCGGAGAGCGGCAGAATTCTGGTCAATATGACCCACGAGGCCTTTCGGAACGGTGCCGCCGGTTTTGTCCGGGTGGAGGAACTTGCCGGGGCCGGAAGCTACAGTCTGTATCCCTTTGGAGCAGAACTGCCGGCGGAGTACCGTGTGCACTGGGATCAGACCGCAGAGAGAAGGAGTTCCCAATACGAGTTCCCTTACTACGCGCCGGAAGGATATCACGATGCGAAAGGGCTTGCGGGAGATATGGCCCTGCAGGAGAGCCGATACAGGGAATATGTTTACGACACTTTTTGCCAGTATCCCAAAGAGCAGTTTCCGGCGCTTACGGCGTTGCTGGAGGAATCGGAGCTTCAGGGGGGCAGCGTGTATGATAGTGTGACAGAGACGCTGGTCTTTTTGAGACAGAGGGCGGTTTACAATCTGGATGTTGGAAGCCCGCCCACGGGAGAGGACTTTGTGGAATATTTTCTGCTGGAAAGCCATCAGGGATACTGCGCCCATTTTGCATCGGCGGGAGTACTGATCCTGCGGTATCTGGGGGTGCCGGCCAGATATGCTGCAGGCTATACGGCGTCTGCGGATACATTTTCCAGGGATGAGGACGGAAATTATACGGCGGTTCTTACGGACATGCAGGCACATGCCTGGACGGAGGTCTATCTGGACGGGGTGGGATGGATCCCAGTGGAGATGACACCGGGAGCAGTGGCTTTTACAGAGGACAATTCCATGGAGCAGCTGGAGCTGTCAGGACAGCTGTCCGGCGCTTTTTCCCAGGGGGACATACCGGAGCATATCGAAACAGCCGGGGAGGCGGAGGAGGACGAGATGCCCGGAACGCTCCCGGAGGACGAGCTGCCGGAACCGGTCAAAAAGCCTGTGGGCAGGCCGGGAGAACAGTTCACAGGCGAGGGGGAGAACCAGGAGGAAAGGCCGGAGGGAAATCCGGGAGGGACTCTGCCCGATATGAAAAAGGGACAGAAGCTGCGCAAGTCTGAATCGGGGAGCGCCTTCTGGCAGAGTGAGGCTTTTCGGATTTTTCTGATGTGCTTTTTGGCGTCGTCCTGTTTTGTTCTGCTTGTAGTGGGTACGGCCCGGCTGGCCCGGAACAGCTGTCGGAGAAGGTTTGGCAGAGCGGGGAACAGGGAAAAGGTGTTTCTGCTGTACCGGAATCTGCGTCGGCTGCTTTGGGTGGCGGGAAACGCGGGAAGACTGAAGGCGGACGATGAGGCGGCCTGCGCCTTCCGTCTGCTTCTGGAAAAGAGCAGCTTCGGAGAACATGCGCCGGAGGAAGAGGAACTGCGGGAGGCCCGGGAGTTTTTCAGAAGACTTGTCAGGGAGGAGTACGGAGGCCTTCCCGCTTATAAGAAACCCTTTTACAGATGTCTGCGTTTCCTGTACGACTGATGCGGAGAACGAACCGGGAGGCAGGCAGTAACCAGTACGGGAGGACGGAGGTTTTGCGGAGAAAATGTTGATTGTGGATTTGAACCGAGAGAACTATGAATATGATGTACACGCCCTGGTGAAGTCCTTTTTTCCGGAGGAGCAGGTGACGGTGCTGACGCCCGAGAGCCGGGAGGACAGACGGGAGGAGCTGTCAAGGGCGGCTCGGATCCGGATCAATGTTTCCGGGAGAGAGGCGGTACTTGCCATAGACGGAAGAGAATACCGTCTGGAGGTGGAGGAGGGCGTCCGGGCACAGGAAAGATTGAAGGAAGGGTTCAAGAAGTTCCTGTACCAGGTGCTTTCAAAGGAGACGGGAAAGGAGCTTCCCTGGGGCAATCTCACAGGGATCCGCCCCACCAAGATTGCATACGGATTTCTGGAGGAGGGCAGGAGCCGGGAGGAGATCATCCGGCATTACCAGGAGAAACATTTTGTCAGCACCGGGAAGGCGGCGCTTTCCGTGGATATCGCGGCCAGAGAGCGGGAACTGCTGTCCAGGCTGCACCGTGGAGGGTATAGCGAAGCCGGATACAGCCGAGGGTATAGCGAAGCCGGTTATAGCCGAGGCTTTGGCGAAGCCGGTTATAGCCTTTATGTAGGCATTCCTTTCTGTCCCACCACCTGTCTCTATTGTTCCTTTACTTCCTTTCCCATAGGGGGGTATCGGAAGATCGTGGACGCCTATATAGATTGCCTGATCCGGGAGATGGATCTTGTGGCGGGGCAGTATGCGGGCAGGACGCTGGACTGTGTCTACATCGGGGGCGGCACTCCCACCACCCTGGAGGCGGAACAGCTGGACCGCCTGATTACGGCGCTGAAGGATCGGTTTGATTTTTCGACGGTGCAGGAATTTACCGTGGAGGCGGGCCGTGCGGACAGCATTACCCCGGAGAAGCTACAGGTGCTGTATCGGCAGAAAGTGACGAGAATTTCGGTAAATCCTCAGACCATGAAGCAGGAAACGCTGGACATCATAGGGAGAAATGCCAGCGTGAAACAGGTGGAGGAGGCGTATGCCCTGGCCCGGCAGACTGGCTTTGACAATATCAATATGGATCTGATCCTGGGGCTCCCGGGAGAGCTGGAGGCGGATGTACAGCGCACCATAGACCGGGTGGTGGAGCTTGCGCCGGACAGTCTGACGGTGCATTCTCTGGCCGTAAAGCGGGCATCCCGGCTGAACCGCTGGATTCAGGAGAATCGGGCGGTGATGCTGCACAATACGGACGAGACCATGGAAATTGCGGCCCGGGGCGCGGCGAGACTGGGCATGGTTCCCTATTATCTCTACCGTCAGAAAAACATGTCGGGGAACCTTGAAAATGTGGGCTATGCCAGGGAGGGGAAGCTGGGGCTGTACAATATTCTCATTATGGAGGAGGTGCAGACCGTCATGGCCCTGGGGGCGGGAAGCATCACCAAGCTGGTGCTGCCGGACGGCAGGATCGAGCGCAGGGAAAACGTGAAGGATGTGAAGCTGTATCTGGAGAAGCTGGAGGAAATGCTGGAGCGTAAGAGGGAGCTCTTCGCTCTGGAGTGCAGCCTGGAAAGAGATTCTCTGTGAGGGCAGCCCGTTCCCTGCGGGTGGTTGCATATTGACAGTGAGCAGGAAAGAAAGTATCATGATAACAGTTTAAAAATATAGAAGAAAGAGGGAGACGAGATGGCACTTTCAAAAAAGCCGGTCACCGGAATGAAGGACATTCTGCCGCAGGAGATGCAGCTTCGCGACTATGTGGCGGGCGTGATCCGGGAGACCTACGGAAAATTCGGATTTACCTCCATTGAGACCCCCTGTGTGGAGAACCTGGCAAATCTGACCAGCAAACAGGGCGGAGACAATGAAAAGCTGATATTTAAAATATTGAAGAGAGGCGAGAAACTGAATGTGGCACAGGCCGTTACCGAGGAGGAGGTGGCGGACAGCGGTCTGCGGTATGATCTGACCGTACCGCTGGTACGTTTTTATTCCAACAATGCGGCACAGCTGCCCGCACCTTTCAAAGCGCTTCAAATGGGCAGTGTCTGGCGGGCTGACAGGCCGCAGAGGGGCCGTTACCGCCAGTTTACCCAATGCGATATCGACATTCTGGGGGAGGCCTCCAACCTGGCGGAGATCGAGCTGATCCTGGCTACCACCACCACCCTCGGCAGACTGGGCTTCCGGGACTTTGAGATCAGGATCAACGACAGGCAGATCTTAAAGGCCATGGCGGCCTGGAGCGGGTTTGCGGAGGATTCCTTCGACAGCGTTTTCATCACGCTGGATAAGATGGATAAAATCGGCGTGGAAGGCGTGGAGGCAGAGCTTCTGGAGAAGGGCTTTGCGGAAGAGACGGTAAAAAAATATCTGGGACTGTACGACAGCCTGGGCCGGCAGGAAAACGGGGTGGCCTACCTGGCACAGACGCTGGAGGGTGTCCTGGAGCCTTCCGTGGCAGAGGGGCTTCAGGAGATTATCGACAGTGTAAGCGCTACCAGGAGTGCGGATTTTAAGATGGTATTCGATGCGACGCTGGTGCGGGGCATGTCCTATTATACGGGAACGATCTTTGAGATTTCCATGCCGCAGTTCGGTGCGGCATGCGGAGGAGGCGGCAGATACGACAGGATGGTGGGAAAATTCACCGGACAGGACGTTCCGGCCTGCGGTTTTTCCATCGGGTTTGAGCGGATCATTCTGCTGTTGATGGAGAGCGGTTTCCAGGTGCCGAAGCCGCCGAAAAAGATTGCCTATCTGATTGAGAAGGGCGTGGGCGGACAGGCGCTGTGCGATATCATCGGCAGGGCGCAGGAGGCCAGACAGGACGGCAGTCAGGTGCTGGTGGCAAGAATGAACAAGAACAAGAAGTTTCAGAAGGAACAGCTGACGGCGGAAGGCTATGAAGAATTTGCGGAGTTCTACAGGGAAGCGCTGAAGAACTGAGAAGGTGCGTCTTAAAAACGCATGGGAAAAGACAGCCCCAAGGGGCAGAAATCGAGGGATGGATTATGGCAGAGTCAATGAAGGGATGGAAGAGATCCTGTCGCTGCGGAGAGCTTTCCGCGGCAAATGCAGGGGAGACGGTCACCGTCATGGGATGGGTGCAGAAGCAGAGGAACAAGGGCGGCATCATCTTTGTGGATCTGAGGGACCGCTCGGGAATCCTGCAGCTTATCTTTGAGGAGAGCGACTGCGGAGCCGGTAATTTTGCGAAGGCGGAGAAGGTCAGGAGTGAGTATGTCATCGCCGTGACAGGGAAGGTGGAGAGACGAAGCGGCGCGGTGAACGAGAATCTCGCCACCGGGGAGATTGAGGTGCGGGCCGCACAGATCCGCATCCTGGCAGAGGCGGAGACGCCGCCCTTCCCCATCGAGGCAGACTCCAGGACGAAGGAGGAGCTTCGGCTGAAGTATCGTTATCTGGATCTGAGAAGACCGGATCTGCAGCGGAATCTGATGCTGCGCAGCAGGATTGCCACCACCATCCGGGCCTTCTTAAGTGAGGAGGGATTTCTGGAGATTGAGACCCCCATTCTGAATAAGTCCACCCCGGAGGGGGCCAGGGATTATCTGGTGCCCAGCAGGGTGCATCCGGGCAGCTTTTATGCGCTGCCGCAGTCTCCGCAGATCTTCAAGCAGCTTCTCATGTGCTCCGGCTATGACCGTTACTTCCAGATTGCCAGGTGTTTCCGGGATGAGGATCTGCGGGCGGACAGACAGCCGGAGTTCACGCAGGTGGATCTGGAGATGTCTTTTGTGGATGTGGACGATGTGATTGATGCCACCGAACGCATGGTGGCGAAGGTGTGCAGGGAGGCCATCGGGCTGGAGGTTTCGCTGCCCATTCCGCGCATGACTTGGAAGGAGGCTATGGATCGCTTTGGTTCCGACAAGCCCGATACCCGCTTCGGCATGGAGCTGGTGGATGTGTCCGGGGTGGTGGCAGGCTGCGGCTTCGGTGTCTTTACCGGGGCGCTGGAGGCCGGCGGCAGTGTGCGGGGTATCAATGTAAAGGGACAGGCGGAAATGCCCAGGAAAAAGATCGACGCCCTGGTGGAATTTGCAAAGGGTTACGGTGCAAAGGGTCTGGCTTATCTGTCCGTTTTGTCTGACGGTACTTATAAATCCTCCTTTGCAAAGTTCATGACCCAGGAAGAACTGGAGAAACTGGTCACGGCCATGGGAGGCGAGAAGGGTGACCTGCTGCTCTTTGCGGCGGACAGACTCAAAACAGTCTGGTCGGTGTTGGGGGCGCTTCGCTGTGAGCTGGCGGAACAGCTGGGCCTGGTGGATCAGGATAAGTTTCATTTCCTGTGGGTGACACAGTTCCCTCAGTTTGAGTGGAGTGATGAGGAGGAGCGTTTTGTGGCCATGCATCATCCCTTCACCATGCCCATGGAGGAGGATCTGGAGCGGCTGGAGTCCGATCCCGGCAGTGTCCGCGCCAAGGCGTACGATATTGTCTTAAACGGCGTGGAGCTAGGCGGCGGAAGCGTCAGAATCTTCCAGAGCGACGTGCAGGAGCGGATGTTCCGGGCGCTGGGCTTTACCGACGAGAAGGCGCACGAGCAGTTTGGCTTCCTGCTGGATGCCTTCCGGTACGGAGTACCGCCCCACGCGGGGCTTGCCATCGGTCTGGACCGCTTTGTGATGCTTCTGGTGAAGGCGGAAAGCATCCGTGAGGTGATCGCTTTCCCCAAAGTGAAGGATGCATCCTGCCTGATGTCGGAGGCGCCCAATACGGTGGACGAGAAACAGCTGGAAGAGCTGTGCCTGAAGATTACGGCCCGGGAGCAGCAGTCTTGCTGAAACCGCAGGTGAGGGCATATCTTTTAAACATCGGGGAATTCCTGGAGGAAGAGCGGGGGGAATCGCTCTGTGTCCGGGCTGCAGAGTGGCTGGATGACACCCGGCGGGAAAAGGCAGACAGGTGCAGGCAGGGCAGAGCCCGGGCCGCAGCGGTGGGTGCGGGGCTTTTGCTGCAGCTGGGGATGCAGGAGCTTTCGGAGGGTGAGGATACCGCGTGTCGAAGCAATCCGGAGGGTGAGGATACCGTGTGCCGGAGCAATCCCAACAGAGGGACGCGGGGGCCGTGTGGGGCCTCCGGGGGCCGGGTACTCTGGCAGGAGCTTACAGTCACGGGGCTTCTTGGCCGCCTGCGTGTCCGCAGCAGCCTGACCTATGCCTACGGGGAGATGGGCAAGCCCTTTCTGCAGGGGTGTCCCTGGTATTTCAGCCTCTCCCATTCCGGAGACTATGTGCTGTGCGCATTTTCCCGGCGGGAGGTGGGAGCGGATCTTCAAAGGATAGAATCCGTGGATACGGGTAAGCTGGCAGGGCGTTTTTTTGCGGGGCAGGAATGTAAAGCTCTGGAAGCCTGCGGAACGGAGCTGTCCGGAAGGCGCCTGTTTTTTGAACTGTGGGCCAGAAAGGAAGCCCTGGGCAAGCTGACTGGCCAGGGAGTGGCAGGGATGCTTGGGCGGAATATGCTGGAGCGCGGGGCGGAGGAGCCGGAATGGCTGGAGGTTCCCGCTCCGGAAGGATATGCGGCTGCAGTCTGTCTCAGGGGAGAAGAAATCAGTTTTACAGGAGTAGAGCAATGGGACGATTGATGAAATATTTGAAGGATTACAAAAAGGAATCCGTGCTGGCGCCGCTGTTCAAGTTGCTGGAGGCCTTTTTTGAGCTGCTGGTGCCCCTTGTCATGGCGAATATAATCGACAGAGGCATCAAGGGGCAGGATGTGGGTTACATCTGGAAGATGGGATTGTGTCTGCTGGCGCTGGCTGCGGTGGGGCTGCTGTCCTCCGTGACCGCTCAGTTTTTTGCGGCCAGGGCGGCGGTGGGCTTTTCCACGAAGCTGCGGCAGGCGCTGTTCGATCATATTCAGGAACTGAATTTTACCAACATTGACAGGGCCGGAACCACCACCATGATCACCCGGATGACCAGCGACATCAATCAGGTTCAATCCGGTGTCAACATGGTGCTGCGTCTGTTTCTGCGTTCCCCCATCATCGTCTTCGGGGCCATGATTATGGCGTTTACCATTGATGTGAAGAGCGCCCTGATCTTTGTGGTGGCGATTCCGCTGCTGGCGGTGGTGGTATTCGGCATCATGATGTGGACCATGCCGCTGTACAAGAAGGTGCAGGCTAATCTGGACAGAGTCCTGGGGATTACCAGGGAAAATCTGACGGGAGTCCGCGTCATCCGCGCCTTTCACAAGGAGGAGGAAGAGGAGGAGAGATTCAGAGGCTACACCCAGGCGCTGGCCCACAGTCAGACCTTTGTGGGAAAGATCAGTGCGGTGATGAATCCCGTGACTTATGTGATTGTCAACGGTGCGGCCGTGGCGCTGATTTATACGGGAGCGCTGCAGGTGGATTCCGGCAGGCTGACTCAGGGCGAGGTCATCGCCGTCATCAATTACATGTCCCAGATCCTGGTGGAGCTGGTGAAGCTGGCGAACCTGATCGTCACCATCACCAAGGCCCTTGCCTGCGCGGACCGGGTAGCCGGTGTGTTTGAGATACGAAACGAAGAACTGCCGGACTGCGGCGGGGCGGGTTCCGGAACAGGACATTTTGCCAAGGAGGGCAGTGTGCCCTTCCTGGAGTTTGACCATGTGGGTCTGACCTATGCGGGAGCCGGGGCGGAGACGCTGCACGACATGAACTTTACTGTGAACAGAGGCGAGACGGTGGGCGTCATCGGCGGCACCGGCTCCGGCAAGACCTCTCTGGTAAATCTGATTCCCAGCTTCTACCCGGTGACTCAGGGGGCGGTTCGCCTGGAGGGCGCGGATCTGAGGGAGCTGTCCGGGGAACAGCTTCGATCCCGCATCGGTGTGGTGCCGCAGAAGGCGGTATTGTTCAAGGGAACGATCAGGAGCAATCTGCAGTGGGGTAAGCCGGACGCCACGGAGGAGGAGATGTGGAAGGCCATCGACATCGCCCAGGCCAGAGAGGTAGTGGAGGGCAGAAGCGGCGGGCTGGACGCCGACATCACCCAGAACGGCAAAAACCTCTCGGGGGGACAGCGACAGCGGCTTACCATTGCCAGGGCTCTGGTGCGCTGCCCGGAAATCCTGATTCTGGACGACAGCGCCTCCGCGCTGGATTATGCTACGGACGCGAAGCTTCGCGGGGCGCTGAAGAAGCTGGAGGGAGGTATCACTACCTTTATCGTGTCCCAGAGAGCATCCACCATCCGCCATGCGGATAAGATCATCGTTCTGGATGACGGACAGATGGCCGGTATCGGGACACACGACGAGCTGTTGAGGGATTGCGACGTATACAGGGAGATCTATTATTCCCAGTATCCCGACGAGAGACTGAAGGCGGCGAAGGCCGCAGGGAAGGGAGGGGTGCGGAATGGCTGAGCAGAAAGCGGAAAAGAGCAGGCCTGGACAGGCGGCCACTCTCAAAAAGGTGCTGAATTATATCAGGAGGTACTGGCTTCTGGTGGGATTGTCGCTGATTCTGGCGGCAGTGACCGTGGTGCTGACTCTGTATGTCCCCATTCTCACGGGAGACGCGGTGGATCTGATCCTGGAAAAGGGAAAGGTGGATTTTCCGGGAGTCTTTGCCATTATGAAGAAAATTGCGGTTGCCGTGGCGTTCACCGCGGCCGCGCAGTGGGTGATGAATACCTGCAACAACCATATCACTTATCATGTGGTGAAGGATATTCGTGAGGCTGCCTTTCACAGGCTGGAGGAGCTGCCTCTGAAATATTTGGATACAAAGGCTTACGGCGATATTGTCAGCCGTGTCATTGCGGATGTGGATACCTTTGCGGACGGCTTGCTGATGGGCTTCACCCAGCTGTTTACGGGTGCGCTGACCATCGTGGGCACTCTGATCTTCATGCTGATCACCAACGTGCCCATTGCGCTGGTGGTGGTGTGCATCACGCCGGTTTCCTTCCTGGTGGCCAGATTCATTGCCACCAGAACCTATTCCATGTTCCGGCAGCAGTCCGTGACCAGAGGGGAGCAGACCGCTCTGATCGAGGAGATGGTGGGCAATCAGAAGATCGTAAAGACCTTCTCCCGGGAGGAGGCGGTGAAGGAGCAGTTTGCGGAGATTAACGGGCGGCTGGAGAAATGTTCCCTGAAGGCCATTTTTTTCTCCTCCCTGACCAATCCCTGCACTCGTTTTGTGAACAGTCTGGTATATGCGGGCGTGGGTATTTTCGGAGCGCTGCTGGCCATAAGAGGCGGGATCCGGATCGGGCGTCTTTCCTGTTTCCTGAGCTATGCCAACCAGTATACCAAGCCCTTCAACGAGATTTCCGGGGTGGTGACGGAGCTGCAGAACGCGCTGGCCTGCGCCGGACGTATTTTTGAACTGATCGACGAAGAGCCTCAGACACCGGAGGCGGACAACGCGGTGGTGCTGAAGGACGCAAAGGGGAACGTAAAGCTGGAGAACGTATATTTCAGCTATGTGCAGGAGCGGAAGCTGATTGAAAACTTCAATCTGGAGGTAAAGCCGGGGCAGCGTGTGGCCATTGTGGGGCCCACGGGCTGCGGCAAGACTACGGTCATCAATCTGCTGATGCGTTTTTATGACGTGAACAGCGGTAGTATCCGGGTGGACGGCACCGATATTCGGGAGATGACCAGGGGAAGTCTGCGCACCAGCTATGGGATGGTGCTGCAGGAGACCTGGCTTCGGAGCGGAACGATCCGGGACAATATCCGGATGGGAAAGCCAGAGGCCACGGAGGAGGAAGTGCTGCAGGCGGCCAGGGCGGCCCATGCCCACAGCTTTATTAAAAGGCTGCCAAACGGGTATGACACCGTGATTACGGAGGACGGAGGCAGTCTGTCCCAGGGACAGAAACAGCTGCTGTGCATTGCCAGGGTTATGCTTTGCCTGCCCCCCATGCTGATTCTGGACGAGGCAACCTCATCCATTGACACACGCACCGAGCTGAGGATTCAGAATGCATTTGCCACCATGATGGAGGGCAGAACCAGCTTTATTGTGGCGCACCGTCTCTCCACCATTCAGGAGGCGGACATCATTCTGGTCATGAAGGACGGAAATATCATAGAGCAGGGCAGCCACGAGAGTCTGCTGGCAAAGGGAGGCTTTTACGCCAACTTGTATAACAGCCAGTTTGCAGGCTGATGCAAATTGCGCCGGAAATGTCATGAACTGCGTTTCCGGCACTTTATTTTTGGGGATAAAGGCCGATATATTTTATAAGCGGTAACAGGGCGGCTCTATGTGACGGTTCGGCTTTCGGCTGATACCGCCCGGGACATTGACACTTATCACGGAGGAAGAGACAATGAAGATCGGTGAAAATATTACGCTCTACGCAGGCGCGCAGCCTGCCCACAGCAGGGCGGCGGAAAACGATGCAAAGGAACAGGGAAAGCGGAAAACTCTTTTTGCCGGGGAGTTGAATCAGAACAATACATTGCAGGACAGAATTGCGCAGCGCAGGGAGCAGGCCCGCAGAGAGGCCATGAAGACGGTGAGCGACGCTTTTGCGGGCAGGCAGAAGGTAGACGAAATCACGGCTGAAAGCCGTGCTCATCTTGAGGAGCTGAAGGCGGATCAGGAAAGGCTGAAGGAGGAGGCCGCCGGTGTGTCCGGGCGGCAGGAGAGACTGGAGACGGCTTTTGAGGCGGGAGAGATCGGCCAGGAAGAGTATCTTGCGGAAAAAGCCTCTTTGTCCGAAGAAGAGACAGTTTATCGTGACAAGATGGCGGAAAACCAGGGTAAGATTATGGGTGAGAACGCGTCCATCCGAGGCACGAAGAGAGAGCTTCCGAAGGACAAAAGCATGGTGAAGGCATGGAATCAGGCGGACATTATCATGGAAGCCGCAGGCGATGAGATCATGGGGATGGTAGTGGAGGAGGCAAAGGATCACCTCGACGAGGAAGCGGAGGAGCGCAGGGAACAGGCCCAGGAGATCAAGGAAGAGCGGGAAGAGCAGGAGGAAATTCTGGAAAAGCGCCAGGAGCGGGAGGACAGGCTGGAGGAACTGGCAGAGTCCGTACCCGTGGAGGAGATGGTTTCTATGGATCGGCTGCAGGACGAGGTGGAGCAGGAAGTACAGGAGATCCTGAATAAGCTGAAGCTGCTTCCGGAGGATATCAAGGGGACTTCGGTAGATCAGCTGCTCTGAGAAAAATGAATCAAAAGTTGTCAGGACAGGCACATAAAACGGCCTCCCGCATAGCATATACAAAGCGATGCGGGAGGTATTTTTTATGGCGCTTGTGGTATTGGATGCAGGGCACGGCGGGGCCAACCCCGGAGCCACATACAACGGGAGACGGGAGAAGGACGACGCGCTTGCCCTTGCCCTGGCCGTGGGAGATATCCTGGAGGCAAACGGTGTAAATGTCTACTACACGCGGACGACGGATGTCTATGAGTCACCGCAGCAGAAGGCCATGGAGGGAAACGCGGTGGGCGCGGATTATTTTGTCTCTATCCACCGGAATTCCAGCCCCTATCCCAATCAGTACACGGGAGTGGAGACGCTGGTCTACAATCGCTACGGAGAAGCGGCGCGCCTTGCGGAAAACATCAACAACAGGCTGGAGGAAGTGGGATTTGAAAATCAGGGTGTCAACGAGAGAACAAATCTGGTGGTGCTGAACAAGACACAGATGCCCGCCGCACTGGTGGAGGTGGGGTTCATCAACACGGACGCGGATAATCAGCTTCTGGACGAGCGGTTTGACGAGGTGGCCAGGGCGATTGCCGACGGGATCCTTGCCACGGTATGGAGCGGGGTGTGAGGAAAGCTTCCAGGGCCCCCGGGGGCAAAAGCGGCTGGAGGATTTTGTCCGGCATTTTTTTGCCGGGGGCTGTGTGTATGTTCCTTCTGGGGGCGGTTTCCGCTGGAGGAGACGGTTTTGCGGAGGACAGAGGCGGGGCTTCCCCGTGGGAAGGGGAAGCCGAAAGAGAGGAGGAGTCTTTCCGGGCCGGCACCATCCGGATGGAGGGCAGCACGTCCATGGGAAGGCTGGCCGGGGCCCTGGGGGAAGGTTTCATGGAAAAATATCCGGGGGTGACGGTGACGGTGGAGTTTACGGGAACCGGTGCTGGAATCGGCGCGGTGATTTCCGGGGATACGGATATCGGCAATTCCTCGAGAGCGCTGACGGACCGTGAGAAGGAGGGCGGAGCGGTGGAGAACGTGGTGGCGCTGGACGGGATCCTTTTATGCGTGGATTCCTCCAACACCGTGAGAAATCTTACTGTCCGGCAGCTTGCGGACATTTATGCCGGGCGGCTGACAAACTGGTCTCAGGCAGGGGGCAGAGACTGCCCTGTGGTGACGGTGGGGCGTGAGGCCGGAAGCGGTACCCGCAGCGATTTTGAAGCGTTCCTGGGGCTTAGGGAGAGCTGCGATTACGCAAACGAGATGGACAGCAGCGGGGCCGTTCTGGCGAAGGTTGCCGCCACCCCGGGAGCCATCGGCTATGTGTCCCTGGAGACGAAGGGGGAGGGAGTGATTGTCCTGTCCCTGGAGGATGTGGAGCCGACGGCGGAGAATATCAGAGACGGAACCTATCCCTTGAGCAGAACGTTGATTATGGTTACAAGGGGGGAGATTTCCGACCAGAACACTTTGATTCGGACATGGTTCGATTATGTTCTCGGACGGGAAGGACAGGAGATTGTGTCCAAGGTGGGACTGGTGAGGGTGGACTGACCGGAGGTGGGAAAGAGCCATACATAAAAGGGCGGGTTCTGAACCCCGGGCCGCGGCATAGGATATACAGAGGGCCTTCGGCGGGTACGCTTTGCGGAAGGTTTGCCGTGGAGGACGTAAGCGATGGAAAAGGGGAAGGACACCATTCTGGAAAAAGGAAAAAAACGAGCGGCTGTGGAGAATGCAGCGCAGGTGATTTTTGCGTCCTGCGCTGCATTTTCCGTGTTTATTGTAGCGGCTGTCACTCTGTACATGATTGTGAGCGGAACGCCGGCGATCTTTCGGGTGGGCCTTAAGGAAATTTTGTTCGGGACAGTCTGGGCGCCTGCTTCCGCCAGACCCCGCTACGGCATCTTTTCTATTCTTCTGACCTCCCTGGCGGGAACGTCGCTGGCAGTGCTGATCGGTGTGCCGGTGGGTGTTCTGACGGCGGTATTTCTGGCGGAGGTGGCGGATGCGTGGCTGGCGTCCCTGGTGAGACCGGCGGTGGAGCTGCTGGCCGGGATTCCATCCGTCATCTATGGGCTTCTGGGCGTGCGTCTGCTGAATCCCCTGCTCTACAAGCTGGAACTGCGGTTGTTTGCAGGTTCCGCAACTCATCAGTTTACCGGGGGCTCCAATCTGCTGGCGGCGTCCCTGGTACTTGCGGTGATGATTCTGCCCACGGTGGTCAGCGTCAGCGAGACCGCGCTGCGGGCGGTGCCTCCCGGTGTCCGGGCGGCGTCTCTGGCGCTGGGGGCGTCGCGGATGCAGACTGTCTTCCGGTCGGTTTTGCCGGCGGCCAGGCCGGGGATTGTAACGGCGGTGGTGCTGGGGGTGGGGAGAGCGCTGGGGGAGGCCATGGCGGTCACTCTTGTGTCCGGAAACAGCGTCCATCTGCCGCTGCCCTTTAGTTCCGTGCGTTTTCTGACCGCAGCCATTGTCAGCGAGATGGGGTATTCGGAAGGGCTTCACAGGCAGATGCTCTTTACCGTCGGACTGGTGCTGTTTGTCTTTATCATGGCGATCAATTTTGTCCTGCACAAAATGATGAAGGAGGGAATACGGGCGGATGAGTGAGTTGTGTGCGGGGACGTTTGGGCGGAGAGAACAGGCGCAAGGCTCTGAGCTGATTGGGCATGGGGGCAGGCCCGGGGAGGTTTTTCTGCTGGGCATGATCTACGGCGCCGCTTCCCTGTCGGTGCTGCTGTTTGGGGGAATTTTGCTGTATGTGTTCGGAAAGGGCTTCCGGACGTTGGATTTGGCGTTTCTGACCGGGGTGGGAAGCGTGCTGCAGGATCGGGTCGGAATTGCCGGAAACTTGGTCAATACCCTGTATATCATTGTGATTGCGCTTTTGATTGCCGTGCCCGTGGGAGTGGGAGGAGCGGTCTATTTGAACGAGTATGCAGAGCCGGGCAGAGTCACGGAGCTTGTGGAGTTTGCCACGGAGACGCTGTCCGGCATTCCGTCGGTGGTGTTCGGGCTGTTCGGATCCGTATTTTTTGGCGGGCTGGGATTGGAGTATTCCCTGCTGCGGGGGGCGCTGACCGTCAGTCTTATGGTACTGCCCCTGATTGTACGCAATACCCAGGAGGCGCTGCGGACCGTGCCGGAGGGGCTGCGCAGCGCCTCCCTGGGGCTGGGAGCCACCAGGTGGGATATGATCCGGACGGTTCTGCTGCCCTGGGCAAGGCCCGGGATTCTCACAGGACTGGTTCTGGCGGCGGGACGTATCGTGGGGGAATCCGCGGCGCTGCTGCTTACCGCAGGCAGCGCAGGCCTGCTGCCGGGCCGGGGAAACGGGCTGTTAAAGGGACTGGCGGAGCGGCTTTTGCAGTCGGGAGGCACCCTTACCGTGGAGCTGTATCTGCAGATGCAGAACGGGAGATATGAGACGGCCTTCGGCATAGGGTGCGTGTTGCTTTTGATTCTCTTCGGAATAAACCTGCTGTTGAGATTGGCGGTGAGGGAGCGAAAATGAGCAGGATATCCATTGAAAACCTGAATTTGTATTACGGTCAGAAGCACGCGCTGCGGGATGTGAATCTGGAGATCAGAGACCGGGCCGTCACCGCTTTGATCGGTCCAAGCGGCTGCGGGAAATCCTCTTTGTTAAGGTGCGTCAACCGGATGAACGACCTTGTGGGAAAAGTGCGTATTGAGGGAAGGTTGTTCCTGGACGGGGAGGATGTGTACGACAGACGGGTGGATCTTACGCTGCTTCGGAGGAAGGTGGGCATGGTGTTTCAGCAGCCCACCCCTTTTCCCATGAGCATCTATGATAATGTGGCCTACGGTCCCAGGCTGCAGGGCATCAGAAACAGGCGGAGACTGGACGGGATCGTGGAGGCGGCCCTGGCGCAGGCGGCGGTACTGGAGGAGGTGAAGGACAAACTGCAGGCGCAGGCGGCGGGGCTTTCCGGCGGGCAGCAGCAGAGACTGTGCATTGCCAGAGCCCTGGCCGTGGAGCCGGAGGTGCTTTTGATGGACGAACCCACTTCTGCCCTGGATCCGGTGTCCACCCGGAAGGTGGAGGAGCTGGTGAAGGAGCTGAAGCGCCGCTATACCGTGGTCATTGTGACCCATAATATGCAGCAGGCAGTGAGAATCGCTGACGAGGCCGCTTTTTTTCTGTCGGGGGAGCTGGTGGAAGCAGGATCTGCCAAAACGCTCTTCAAAGTTCCCCGGGACAGGCGGACGGCGGATTATCTGGCGGGCCGTTTCGGCTGAAAAAGAAAATCGGCAAAAACAGAAAATCTTACATAGATTTTACATTTGTTGGTTATAGATTTTACATGAAGTCTTTACAATGGAGACAAAAGACGACAAGACAGGAGAGACTGTGTATGGATTTTTTTGATTTTCTGACCATGGCCGGAGGCCTGGCTCTGTTTTTGTATGGAATGAACATGCTGGGTGAGGGGCTGGCAAAATTTTCCGGCGGACGCTTTGAACGGGTTCTGGAGCGGTTGACGGGCAATCCTTTTAAGGCGGTGCTGCTGGGAGCGGGAGTTACTGCCGTGATACAGTCCTCCTCCGCCACCACGGTGATGGTGGTGGGATTTGTAAATTCAGGTATCATGAGCCTGCGGCAGGCAGTGGGGGTTATCATGGGGGCAAACGTGGGAACCACAGTTACCTCCTGGATCCTGGGACTGACGGGAATCGACAGCGCTTCCTTTCTGGTGCGGCTGTGCAAGCCCGCCTCCTTTTCTCCCATTCTGGCGGTGACGGGCGTGGGGCTGCTTCTCTTTTCCCGGCGGGACAGGTTGAAAAATGTGGCTGTGATCCTGGTGGGGTTCGGTATCCTGATGTTCGGTATGGATACCATGAGCAATGCGGTGAAGCCCCTGGCGCAGGTGCCGGAATTCACCGGAATCCTGACCCGTTTTTCCAATCCGGTTTTGGGAATGCTGGCAGGGCTGCTTCTGACTGCAATCGTGCAGTCCTCCTCGGCGTCCGTGGGAATTCTCCAGGCGCTCTGTGCCACAGGAGCCGTGGGATATGGGGCTGCGGTGCCCATCATTATGGGACAGAATATCGGAACCTGTGTGACGGCGCTTCTCTCGGGGGCCGGGGCCAGCAAAAACGCAAAGCGGGCGGCGCTGGTGCATCTCTATTTCAATGTGATCGGAACCATACTTTTTATGCTGGGTTTTTATGGGGTGAACGCGTTCTGGCCGCTGGCTTTTCTGGAGGAAGCGGCCACACCCTTCGGCATCGCGGCGGTGCACAGTATATTTAATTTGGGGGCGACTGTCTGTCTGCTGCCCTTTTCCGGGGGGCTGGTGAAGCTTGCCTGCCTCACCATCCGGGAGGAGGCTGGGAGAGCAGAGGAGCGGGAAGACGAGATCCTGCAGCTGTTGGATCCCCGTTTTCTGGAGATGCCCGCCTATGCGGTGGAGCAGAGCCGTGCGGTCTCTGTGAGCATGGCTGGGCTGGCGGAGGAGGCGCTGGGCCTGTCAACAGGTCTTCTGGCGGATTACCGTCAGGAGGCGGCGGACAGGGTGACGGAGCTGGAGAGCCGTGTGGATAAATTCGAGGATCAGCTGGGCAGCTACCTGATGCAGCTTGGAGCGAGAGACATGAAGGAGGAGGATAACAGCATCCTCACAGTGGTACTGCACTGCATGGGTGACTTTGAGCGCATTTCCGACCATGCCAGGAACGTGAAGGAAGCGGCGGAGGAAATGCACGGGAAGGAGCTGTGCTTTTCGGAGAAAGCCGGGAAGGAGCTGGAAATCCTGGCAGCAGCGGTTCGGGAGAGTCTTAGGCTTGCCCTGCGCAGCTATGCGGAGGGGGACAGAAAGCTTGCGGGTCAGGTGGAGCCGCTGGAGGAAGTGATCGACGAGCTGAACAGGGAGATCCGGAAACGGCATATCAGGAGGCTGAGGAAAGGAAAATGTACCGTTGAGCTTGGATTTCTGCTGTCGGACATCACTACAAACCTGGAGCGGGTTGCGGATCACTGTTCCAATATAGCGCTGTGCGTGCTTCAGGAGGGCGAGGAGGAGTTTGATCCTCACGCCTGTCTGGAGGAGCTTCGGGCGGAGGATAATATGGAGTTTCAGGGAAAGGTCATGGCCTGCAGACAGAGATACCGACTGCCGTAAGCGGGACTTGCATTTGGACGAAAGATGGCATACTATCAAAAGGGAAAGACAGGCTGCAGCGGCAGGACGGGGAGTGGATATGGAGCTGATTTATGTGGTGGAGGACGACAGGAGCATACAGGAGATAGAGTGCTTTGCGCTTTCAAATTCCGGATACCGGACGGAAGGGTTTCGGACTGCCGGGGAGTTTTACGCAGCTCTGGAGCGGGAACTGCCCGATCTGGTTCTGCTGGATATCATGCTGCCGGACGAAGATGGGCTGAATCTTGTAAAAAGGCTCCGCGCCGGGGAAGCTACGGTTCTGATTCCCATTTTGCTGGTGACGGCCAGGACCACGGAGCTGGATAAGGTAAAGGGGCTGGATATCGGTGCGGACGATTATATGACAAAGCCCTTTGGCGTTCTGGAACTGATCTCCCGGGTGAAGGCCCTGCTGCGCAGAAGCAGACGGACAGGGAAGCGCTGTTCCTTCGGGGCCGTTGTGCTGGAGGAGGAGAGACATGCCGTCAGCGTGGAGGGTGAGCCGGTGGAGCTCACCTTTAAAGAATTTGAGCTGCTTAAGCTGCTGCTTGAGAACGGGGGCAGGGTGACGACCAGAGAAGCCATTCTGGACCGGGTCTGGGGAACCGATTTTGAGGGGGAGTCCAGAACCCTGGATATGCACATCAAAACGCTGCGCAGAAAGCTCGGACAAGCGGGGACTCTGATCAGAACGGTGCGCAATGTGGGATACATGCTGAAGGAATAAGGGAAAGGGGACGGCGGTGAGAAAAAGGATTCACAGGATGATGGCAGTGATTTCCCTTCTGGCGATTCTGCTGACGACGGGACTGCTCACGGGGGTGTATCAGAATCTGCTCTGCAGGCAGGTGATCAGCGATCTGAGAGAATATGTGCTGTTGGTTCGGGAGGCCGGTTCGGATTTTTGGAGGGAAGGAACCGGATCGGGGGTCGCAGGCAGCGGAATTCGTCTGACGCTGATGGATGGGGAGGGAAAGGTTCTCTTCGACAATGAGGCGGACAGCAGCCTTCTGGAAAACCACGGGGACAGGCCGGAGGTAAGGCAGGCCATGGAATCCGGGGAAGGGGAATCCGTGAGGCGGTCCGGGACGTTTACCCACAATACCTTTTATTATGCAATACGTCTGGAGAACGGCAGTGTGCTTCGGGCGGCCAGGGACTCGGAGAGCGTGGCGGGTATTTTCGGCAGCGTGCTCCCGGATATTTTCTGGATCCTGGCAGTGCTGATTCTGATGAGCGTGGGAATGTCCCATTTTCTCACGGGAAAATTTATCTATCCCATTGAGCGGTTGGCCGAGGCTCCGGATGCGGAGGGGGAACCCGGGGGATACGAGGAACTGGAACCGCTGATCGAAAAGATCAGGCAGCAGCGCCGGGAGCTGGTCAGGAATACCCGGATCAGGCAGGAGTTTACCGCAAATGTGTCCCATGAGCTGAAGACGCCGCTGACGGCTATTTCCGGGTACGCGGAGCTGATCGAGACCGGGCTGGCGTCGGAGAGGGACATCCCCGGTTTTGCAAAGGGCATACACAGCAGTGCGGACAGGCTGCTTGCGCTGATCAACGATATTCTGCGTCTGTCCGAACTGGACGACAGTGAGACGGAAATGGAGTTTGAGTGTCTGAATCTTTATGAACTGGCTAAGAACTGTGCGGAAATGCTGCAGGTGAACGCTGCAAAACAGGGCGTGGAGATCCAAGTGGAAGGGGAGGACTGCTGGATCAGCGGAAACCGTCAGATGGCGGAAGAGCTGCTGTATAATCTCTGCGACAATGCAGTCAGATACAATGTGAAAGGCGGAACGGTCAATATCCGTGTCCGGAAAGCCGACAGCGATACGCCCGGCACCCCGGGGCGCCGGAGAATCCTGCTGCAGGTATCCGACACGGGTATCGGCATTCCCAAAGAACATCAGGAAAGAATTTTCGAAAGATTTTACCGGGTGGATAAGAGCCGTTCCAGAGGGATGGGCGGCACGGGGCTGGGGCTTGCCATTGTGAAGCATATTGTGGCCCGGCATGACGCGGACATGAAGCTGGAAAGCAAAGCCGGAAGCGGCACAAGGATCAGCGTGAGCTTTTCGGAGTGTCCGCCTCCTCCGGAAGGTCTGTAGCTGGGAATTACTTTTCGTCGGTTCCTTCTGCCGGTTTGTCTGCCGGTTCTTCCACATTTTTGGGCTCCGGCAGGGTCAGCAGTACTTTTTTGATGCGGTTCTGGGTGATCCCCTGCACTTTGAGGCAAATGCCGTTCTCCAGAGTGACCTCTTCGTTGTCCTCCGGCAAGCGGTTCAGGCTCTCGATGATAATGCCGCTGATGGAGTCGTAATCCTCGCTGTCCAAGTCGGTGCCCAGCTCGTCGTTGATGTCGTCCAGCTTCATGCTGCCCTCCACCAGCCAGGTGCGTTCTCCCTTTTCCTGGATCAGCTCTTCCTCGTCGGCATCGTACTCGTCCCGGATCTCACCCACGATTTCCTCCAGAAGGTCTTCCAGGGTGATCATGCCCTCGGTTGCTCCGTATTCGTTCAGCACAAATATGACGTTGGTGGTCTTCTCCCGGATCTCGATGAGAAGATCCGCCACCTTTTTGAATTCATATGTATAGTGGGCGTCCCGGAGGATATCCCGCACCTGAAACCGTTCTTCGTCCTCGCAGAGGATAAAGTCCTTGATATTAATGAGCCCGATGATATTGTCCTTTTCATCCTGATACACGGGAAGGCGGGTATACATGGACTCCCGGAAGATGCTCAGCACCTTTTCGTAGGAAGCGTTGACATCCACGGTCACCATGTTGATGCGTGGGATCATAATATCCTTTGCCAGGGCGTCGGAAAAATCAAACACATTGTAGATCATTTCCCGCTCTTCGTTTTCGATGACCCCGTCCTCATGGCCCACATCCACATAAGTGCGCAGTTCCGCCTCGGTCATGGTGGTGATCTTTTTGTTGGGATCGATCCGCAGGAGACGGAGGATGGCGTTTGACATCTTATCCACAAGAAAGATGACAGGGGTGAGCAGATGCATCAGTGCATAGATGACTCCGCTGTATGCCAGGGAAATTTTTTCCGATGAGAGCATGGCCCAGGTCTTGGGGATGATTTCGCCGCAGAGCAGTACGACGATGGTCAGAATGCCGGTGGCAATGCCTACGGCGAGATTGATCCGCATTGCCAGAGTGGTGGCGAGAGCGGAAGCAGACAGATTTACAATGTTGTTGCCGATGAGGATTGTGCTGAGCATTTTGCTGTAGTTCTCCAGCACTTTGTTGACGCGGGCGGCACGTTTGCTGCCCTCCTCCTCGAGAGCGCGCATTCGCACGCGGTTCACGGTAGACAGAGCTGTTTCCGCAGAAGAGAAAAAGCCTGACAAAATAACCAGAACGATCAGAGATACAAGTTGTATGACACCGGGGGTATCCAAGAGTTTCACTCCTTTTCCAATAAAATTTTGCCGCCCGGAAAGGGCATGCCGTTATTAATATACAGGATAGGAAAAGCAGTTGTCAAGTTTGACGGCGGGATTGCATATCCTTTTAATAGAAAATTAACAAAAGGACATGGAGGAGGATATGGAACAGACGACGAAGAACGGCAGGATACCTGTTGTGTTCTTGCTGAAGGGCCTGTTTTTTGCTTACGCGCTGACGGGGGTGCTTCTGGCCCTGCTCTCGTTTCTGCTGTACAAATTCGGACTGGGGGAGAAGACGGTGGCCATTGCAATCATAGTCATCTATGTGGCGGCGACCTTTTTTGCGGGGTTTCTGGCCGGAAAGAAAATGAAGAGCCGCAAGTTCCTCTGGGGGCTGGCAGAGGGAGCCGCCTATTTTATCGTTCTGGCTCTGATTTCCTTTCTGGCGGGGGATCGAACGGCTGTTTTCGGAAATACCTTTTTTACCACGCTGGCCCTCTGCGCGGGAGGCGGAATGCTTGGGGGGATGCTGGGCTGAGGGAGTGGGAATATCGGAGACGGAGCGCGGGGAACTGTTGACGGAAAAGACTTTTGCGTGTATGATGAAGGGTAGGAAATACAGCAGAAAAGTGAGGGGTGCAGCATGAGTACGAAAAAATGTCCTCTTTGCAACAGGAAGCTAGTGGCGGTGAACGGGGTTCCCACCTGTCCCGACTGCGGATACAGAGATCCTCAGAGCGGTTCTGCCGCCTATACCCAGCAGAATACGCCGCCGGGGACGGGAAGCGGAGCTTCCACAACTTACACCCGGCAGGAGGAGCCGAAGAAGGGGAAAAAATCCAATACGCCGGTGAAGGCGATTGTGGGCGTGTGCGGTTCCGTGGTGCTTGCGGTGGTTGTGGGAGTGGTGATTAGTTTTGTGAAGCGGGGACTTTACGACGCCATGGACTCTGCGGCGGACAATATCGCAGACAGGTGGGCCGGGGAGTCGGAGGCTGAGCCGAAGCCCGTGACGGAGGCTGAGCCGGAGACAACGCCCGGTTCGGAGAACCCGGAGGGCGGGAAGCCTCAGATGAGCGATAAGGGAGTGGCCTATCGGATCCCCCAGAGCGAATTTCTGGTGGCGCTGGTGGAAGAGCTGTTTCAGAAGCCGGTAAACCAGGTCAGCTATGAGGAAATCAACAGCATTGTCTATCTGGAGACCTGGAATCCCGAGGGCACGGATGCCATGCAGGTCAGCGTGATGCTGGCGGACGGCACCGAGGAGGGATATCTGATCTCGGATTATTTTGTGGATACCACGGACTTCAAGTGCCTGACAGGGCTTCAGTACCTGATTCTGGACGAGGGCTCCATCAGCTATGGCACGGACTGGCATAACCTGACTCAGCTGCAGGTGTTGAGCTGTGATACTTCCATGGATGATCTGACGGATTATATGGATGTCTCCCAGCTGGTGTGGCTCTCCACCAGGGAAACCTTTGGCATGAGCGGACTGTCCGTTCTGTCGAAGTACACGAATCTGGAACATCTGGAGCTGGAGGCCGGGCTGCTTGGCAGCATTGCGGGAATTTCACAGGCGCCTGCCCTGCGGGAGCTGTACATCACGGAAGGGGATCGGATAACCGATTTCTCCGAGCTTTATCAGATGACGGGTCTGGAGGTTCTTTCCATCGAATCCCACGGCCTGAAGGACATCGGTTTTGTGTCCGGCATGAATCAGCTGCAGTGTCTTGAGTTGAAGGACACGGATATCCGCAGCATCGAAGTTCTTGCGGATTGTGCCGATACGCTGACTGTGCTGCGGCTGGACGACAATTATCAGATCGACGATATCTCACCGGTGATGCTGTGCACCGGCCTGGAGGAGCTGCAGTTGTGGGTGGACTACCGGTTTGACGTTCCCATGGAGATACCGGATTTTTCCGGCATGACAAATCTTCGGCGTCTGTCCGTGGAAAATTATGACAAGTTGGGCAATCTTGCGCTGCTGACCGGCCTGGAGGAGCTGACGCTGGAGGGCAGCGGAACGGGTGACGGCGAGCCCTTAAAGGCGCTGAAGAACCTGAAAAGGCTGAATCTGATCGACATGTCTCTGTTTGAGGGATTCATGGACAGCGTGGCAAGCCTGGAAAGTCTGGAGAGCCTGAACCTGGAGGACAGCTTTGTCTGGTCGGATATGAGTCCGGTCTTCGGACTGCCCGCGCTGCAGGAGCTGACCATGAAAGACGCGGAATGCGGCCTGATGCCGGAGAAGCTGACTGCCTGCAACAGTTTGGTTTTTCTGGATCTGAGCGATACCACATTTGACCGGCTGCTGGCGGACGGAAGCTGGAACTACGGCGACGAGGAGGAAATTCCCGTGCAGGAGGTTCTGGAGGCCATGGCGCCCTGTATGCCGAATCTGAACTGGCTCTACGCGCCGAAGCAGGAGCTTGACAACCTGGAGTTTGCGAAGAATCTTACCCAGCTTACCTGGCTGGATATTCAGGACAATTATATTGTCAGCCTGGAGCCTCTGATCGGGCTGGGACAGCTTCGGGTGCTGTTGTGCGAGGACAATCCCATCCAGAATACGGACGGTCTGGAGCATGTGATTATTTTCAGGTAATATGGCTGATTTTGTAAAAAAAGTATTTTACAAAAAATAATTTTATGGTATACTAGGAAATGATTTTCAGTGTATCAGATGAAAAGAAGGAGGCAATATCAGATGAAGCATATCAAGACTTTGACGACCAGGAACCTGAAGGAGTCCGTGAAGAAGGGCGGCTGCGGCGAGTGCCAGACTTCCTGCCAGTCTGCCTGCAAGACTTCCTGCACGGTGGGAAACCAGAGCTGTGAGAAGATCAAGTAGTTTATATTGCACCAGAATTGACTAACCAGGGCAAGCAGCGATTTTGTTCGCTGCTTATTCTGTGTCCGGAAAGGAAATTATTTGTGATACATCAGTATAAGAGCAATGGATATAATATAGTGATGGATGTGAACAGCGGTTCCGTCCATGTTGTGGACGATATCGTCTATGCCATGATTCCCATGGTGGAGCCTCTTGTAAACGAGGGGATCAAGGACAGGGATACCATAAGGGCGGCCGTGCTCAACCTTGCGGGGCTTCCGTACCCGGAGGAGGAGATTGTGGAGGCGGTGGACGAGGTTCTGGAGCTGGAGGCTTCGGGACAGCTCTTTGCACCGGATCTCTATGAGAGCTATGTGTTTGATTTCAAAAAGAGGCAGACGGTGGTGAAGGCGCTGTGCCTTCATATTGCCCACGACTGCAACCTGGCCTGCGAGTACTGCTTTGCGGGAGAAGGGGAGTACCACGGCAGAAGGGCGCTTATGAGCCTGGAGGTGGGAAAGAAGGCGCTGGATTTTCTGGTGGCAAATTCCGGCAACCGGATCAACCTGGAGGTGGATTTCTTCGGCGGGGAGCCGCTGATGAACTGGCAGGTGGTGAAGGAGCTGGTGGAGTATGGCCGGAGCCTGGAGGAGCCCAACAACAAAAAATTCCGTTTTACACTGACCACAAACGGCGTGCTCTTAAACGACGAGATCATGGAGTTTGCGGACAGGGAGATGGCAAATATCGTGCTGAGCATCGACGGACGCCGGGAGGTTCACGACAGGATGCGTCCCTTCCGGGGAGGACAGGGAAGCTATGACCTCATTGTGCCGAAGTTTCTGAAGGTGGCGGAAAGCCGCGGGCAGACGGGATATTATGTGCGGGGAACCTTTACCCGCAACAACCTGGACTTTTCAGAGGACGTGCTGCATCTGGCGGATCTTGGCTTCCGGCAGATCTCCGTGGAGCCGGTGGTGGCGCAGCCCTCGGATGCCTGGGCCATCCGGGAGTCGGATCTTCCGAAGCTGAAGGAAGAGTATGACAAGCTTGCCCTGGAGATGATAAAGAGGCGGAGAGAGGGAAGCGGTTTTAACTTCTTTCATTTTATGATAGATCTGGAGGGCGGTCCCTGTGTGGCAAAGAGGCTGTCCGGCTGCGGTTCCGGAACGGAATATCTGGCGGTGACACCCTGGGGAGATCTGTATCCCTGCCATCAGTTCGTGGGAAACGAGAAGTTTCTGATGGGCAATGTGGAGGAGGGGATCACCAGGGAGGAGATCCGGGACGAATTCAAGTGCTGCAATGTCTACGCCAAGGACAAGTGCAGAAGGTGCTTTGCGAAGTTTTATTGCAGCGGAGGCTGTGCGGCAAACTCCTACAATTTCCACGGAAACATCAACGATGCCTATGACGTGGGCTGTGAGCTTCAAAGAAAGCGGGTGGAATGCGCCGTCATGCTGAAGGTGGCGGAATTTGAGGACAACGACGCCAAAGAAGCGGCGGAACAATAAATCAGGACAGAGAGAAAGGACGAAAGAACAATGAAGAAAAACAAGGCAATTGTGATACTGCTTTGCATCCTTCTGCTTCTGATCGGGGTCACTTATGTGGACTTTTTCGGTATTGATGCGGAAGGGACGGGAAGCGCCTCGGATATCAGCCTGGGGCTTGACCTGGCGGGCGGCGTAAGCATCACCTATCAGGTGGTGGGGGACGAGACGCCGGACGCCACGGACATGAGCGACACCATCGCCAAGCTCCAGAAGCGTGTGGAAGGCTACAGTACCGAGGCCATTGTTTACCAGGAGGGCACGGACCGGATTAATATCGAGATTCCCGGCGTCAGCGATGCCAACGCCATCCTGCAGGAGCTGGGAAGGCCGGGAGCGCTCTACTTTGTGGCAGAGACGGATCCTCAGGGAAACGAAAACTACACACTGCAGTATGTACAGAATCCGGATGGTTCCATGGGCTATGGCTATGTGATGAACAAGACCATCGAGGAGCTGCTGCAGGACGGTTCCATTCTGGTACAGGGAACCGATGTGGCGGACGCTAGGGCGGCCTCCATCCGGGATCAGCAGATGGGCAATGTGGAGTATATCGTGGATCTGACCATGACCGAGGAGGGAACGGAGAAGTTTGCCGAGGCCACGAGAAATGCTTTTAACAAGGGAGAAACGCTGGGTATCTACTATGACGGCGGCATTGTGAGCGCGCCTGCGGTGCAGGCGATTCTGACGGACGGCAAGGCTCAGATTTCCAACCAGGGATCCTTTGAGGAGGCGGAGAAGCTGGCCTCCACCATCCGGATCGGCGGACTGAAGCTGGAGCTGGAGGAGCTGCACTCCAAAGTGGTGGGCGCACAGCTGGGTGTGGACGCCATTGAGACAAGCCTGAAGGCAGCGGCCATCGGACTGTTGATTGTAATGGTGTTCATGTGTATTGTATATCTGATTCCCGGCGTTGCCTCCGCCATTGCACTGTTGTCGTATACGGCGCTGGTGGTTCTTTTGCTGAACGGCTTTGACATGACGCTGACTTTGTCCGGAATCGCAGGTATCATTCTCTCCATCGGTATGGCGGTGGACGCAAACGTGATTATTTTTGCCCGTATCCGGGAGGAGCTTGCCACGGGCAAGACCGTGCGCAACGCTGTCAAGATCGGTTTTGACAAGGCGCTGTCCGCCATTGTGGACGGAAACATCACCACCCTCATTGCCGCAGTGGTGCTGCTCTTTTTGGGGCCCGGCTCCGTGAAGGGCTTTGCGCAGACTTTGGCGCTGGGTATTGTGCTCTCCATGTTTACCTCCCTTGTGGTGACCAGATATATTCTGTATGCCTTTTATGCAATCGGGCTTAAGA
Organism: uncultured Acetatifactor sp.; assembly: GCA_910586835.1. GTDB lineage: Bacteria > Bacillota > Clostridia > Lachnospirales > Lachnospiraceae > Acetatifactor. The sequence continues at coordinate 13,556 of CAJUJU010000007.1, read as the reverse complement.
ACGAGAAGCTGTATGGCATCGGCAGGGAGCACAAGACGCTGAAGGTGATCTCCAGAAAGGGGCTCTTTTTCGGAATTTCCCTGGCTCTCGTCGCAGCCGGCTTTGTCATGATGGGCGTCAACAAAGCGTCCACCGGAGACGTTTTGAACTACAGCCTGGAATTTAAGGGTGGCACCCAGACCACGGTAACCTTCCAGGAGATCATGACGCTTGAGAAGGTGAACGCGGAGGTGGTTCCCTATATAGAGGAGATCACGGGAGGAGCCGTGCAGATTCAGACGGTGCAGGATTCCAGCGAGGTGATCTTCAAGTCGGGCACTCTGAACGTGGAACAGAGAGAGGCATTGAACGAGATGTTCATGAGCCGCTTCGGCATTGACGAGAAACTGATTACCTCGGAGACCATCAGTTCCACCATCAGCAGTGAGATGAAGTCCGACACTATCCTTGCGGTGGCGGTGGCCATTGTGGGTATGCTGATCTATATCAGAATTCGGTTTAAGGATCTGCGCTTCGGCATCAGCAGTATCATTGCCCTGCTGCACGATGTGCTGATTGTGCTTGCCTTCTATGCGGCGGCCCGGGTGTCCGTGAGCAACACCTTTGTGGCATGTATGCTGACCATTGTGGGATACTCCATCAATGCCACCATCGTGATCTTTGACCGTATCCGCGAAAACATGGCGGTGCAGTCTTCCAGGGAGTCGTTGGAGGAGACGGTGGATAAGAGTATCACCCAGACCATGTCGAGAAGTATCTTTACCTCTCTGACCACCTTTATCATGGTTGCCGTATTGTATCTCTTCGGCGTGACCAGTATCCGGGATTTTGCGCTGCCTCTCATGGTGGGTATCGTGTGCGGCACCTATTCCTCCATCTGTCTGGCAGGCAGCATGTGGTATCTCTTCCGGACAAAGTTTGTGCCGAAAAACAAATGAATGTTTATAATTTGTTTCCTGCATTTTTATACTTTTTTAGAGAACCATTATAAAATAGACACACTTTAGACACATTTATTGTTTATTGTATAGTACAGATAGTTGATGAACTCACTATCTCCCCCCTCATAAGAAAATGGCGAAGGAGTTCCGGTGTATGCCGGGACTCTTTTGCCGTGCAAAAAAAGAGTGGTAGAAAAGAGGGAAATAGAGTAAAATAAAATGTGTTGCTTCAGGCTTAAGGAAGGAGAGCGGTTATGAAACTGATTGATTTGCTGGAAAAGCTGGAATATAGATGTGAGCGGGGCAGCGTGGATACGGAGATAACAGGGGTCTGCTATGACTCCCGGAAGGTGACGCCGGGCTGTCTCTTTGTGTGTATGGCGGGGGCCAACTTCGACGGGCATGACTTTGCCGCGGGGGCGGCGGAACAGGGTGCGGCTGCGGTGGTGGTTTCCAGGGATGTGACCGGGCTTTTCGAAGAGCGGGAGGTCACGGTGATACGGGTGGAAAATACGCGGTATGCGCTGGCCTTTCTCTCGGCGGCCTGGTTCGGGCATCCGGCGAAGAAGCTGACCGTCATAGGTATCACCGGAACAAAGGGAAAGACCACCACTTCCTACCTGGTGCGATCCATTCTTGAGCACGCGGGAATTCGGTGCGGCCTGGTGGGAACCATTGAGACCATCATCGGGGACGAGGTTCATCCGGCGGTCAACACCACGCCGGAGTCCTATGTGCTGCAGGAGAGCTTTGCCAGGATGGCTGCAGTCGGGCTGAAGGCCGTGGTCATGGAGGTTTCCTCCCAGGCGCTGATGCTTTACAGAACCCAGGGGTTTGTATTTGACTATGGGATTTTTACCAATCTGGAGCCGGATCACATCGGCGCAAACGAGCATGCAAGCTTTGAGGATTATCTGGCCTGCAAAAGTCTTCTGTTCAGGCAGTGCAGGATCGGAATCGTGAACGGAGACGACGCCCACACGGAGAAGGTGCTGGAGGGACATACCTGTGAGGTGGAGACCTATGGCATGGGGGTGTCCAACCTGCTGCGGGCGGAAAATCTGCAGCTGGTGCAGGGGCCGGGCCGACTGGGTGTTGCGTTCCGTGTGGCGGGGCTTTTGGAGATGGAGGCGGAAGTTCCCACTCCCGGGAGATTCAGCGTCTACAACGCTCTCTGCGCCGTGGCCGTGTGCCGTCATTTTGGAGTGGAGAAGGAAGCCATCCGCAGGGCGCTTGCGGAGGCGAAGGTGAAGGGGCGGATTGAGAAGGTGGAGATCTCACCGAAATTTACGCTTCTGATTGATTATGCCCACAATGCCATGGCGCTGGAGAGTCTGCTGGGGACGCTGCGGGAATATCGGCCCGGCCGTCTGGTATGTCTGTTCGGCTGCGGGGGAAACCGCGCCAGACAACGCAGATTTGAGATGGGGGAGGTCAGCGGGAAGCTGGCGGATCTGACTGTGATTACTTCCGATAATCCGCGTTTTGAGGAGCCGGAGGATATTATCCGGGATATCAGGACGGGAATTGACAGGACGGGCGGCGCTTATGTTGAAATCTGTGACAGAAGAGAGGCCGTGGCCTATGTGATTTCTCATGCCAGGGAGGGCGATATCATCGTGCTGGCGGGCAAGGGACATGAGGACTATCAGGAGATCAAAGGGAAAAAGTACCCCATGGATGAGAGAGAGATCATCCGCGGACTGCTGGACGGGGGACTGCAGCATATCTGAGGAGAAAAAACGTGGCGGAGCTTTATGCGGATATCATTGTAGATATTTCTCATGAAAAACTGGATAGGCCCTTTCAGTATCGTGTGCCGGAGCGGCTGCGGGAGGCGGTGGCTGCGGGCATGTGCGTTATGGTACCCTTCGGGAACGGCAACAGGCCGTTAAAGGGGTATGTGATCGGGTTGGGGGACAAATGCAGGTTTGACCCCGGGAAGATCAAGGAAGTACAGGATATTGTGCAGGGCGGCGTGGACGTGGAGGACAGGATGATTCTGCTTGCCGGATGGATCCGCAGAAACTATGGTTCTACTATGATCCAGGCGTTGAAGACGGTGCTGCCTGCAAAACAGTCCGTGAAGAGGCTGGAGCACCGCACCCTGCAGCGCCTGCTGGGGAGGGAGGAGATCCTTTCCCTGCTGGGCGAGAGCATCCGGAAAAAGCAGGTGGCAAAGGAGAGGTTGCTGCGGGAGCTGGCGGAACAGGAGAGCATTCCCTGCGAATGGGTGACCGGAAAGCTGGGAGTGTCCGCCCAGACCATAAGGAGTCTGGAAAGAGCCGGCGTTCTCCGGGTAGTGAGCACCGAAAGTCTGCGCAATCCGGTGAAACTGAAGGCACGGGAGGGCGAGCCGGAGATCTGTGACCGTCCGGCGCTGAGTGAAGCCCAGCGGCATATTGTGAGTGAGGTTCTGGAGGATTTTGACCGGGGAATGCCGGATACTTATCTGCTCCACGGCATCACAGGGAGCGGAAAGACGGAAGTCTATATGCGGATCATAGAGGAGATCGTGGCCCGGGGCAGGCAGGCTGTCATGCTGATACCGGAGATCGCCCTGACCTATCAGACGCTGTCGCGCTTTTTCAGAAGGTTCGGGGACCGGGTCAGCGTGATGAATTCCTCCCTGTCTCCGGGGGAGAAGTACGATCAGTGCGAGCGGGCCAGAAACGGAGAGATTGATGTGATCATCGGCCCCCGGTCCGCCCTGTTTACCCCCTTTCCCAGACTTGGGGTCATCATCATGGATGAGGAGCACGAAAACAGCTATAAGAGTGAGTCCTCCCCGAAGTACCATGCCAGGGAGACGGCGGAGGAGGTGGCAAGACTTTCCGGGGCCAGCCTGATTCTGGGCTCGGCCACGCCGTCCCTGGAGTCCTACTATCGCGCGGAGACGGGAGTCTATAAGCTTTTTGCTCTGAAAGAAAGGCTGACAGGGGGAAGTCTGCCCCGGGTGCACACCGTGGATCTGCGTCTGGAGCTGCGGGAGGGAAACCGCTCCATCTTCAGCAGGAAGCTGCAGGAACTTTTGGCAGACAGGCTCGAGAAAGGGGAGCAGAGCATTCTGTTTCTGAACCGGAGGGGCTATGCGGGATTTGTCTCCTGCAGGGCCTGCGGACATGTGATGAAATGCCCCCACTGCGATGTCTCTCTGTCGGAGCACAAAAACGGGATGCTGATGTGTCATTACTGCGGCTACAGCGAGCCGAAGCCCGCAGCCTGTCCCAGGTGCGGCTCCCGCTATATCAGCGGCTTCAAGGCGGGAACCCAGCAGATCGAGGAGAAGCTCAGGGAGCTGTTTCCCCAGGTCAGGACGCTGCGGATGGACGGGGACACCACAAGGAAAAAGGACAGCTATGAAAAGATTCTGGCGGCCTTTGCCAACCGGGAGGCGGATGTGCTCATCGGCACACAGATGATTGTGAAGGGGCATGACTTTCCGGGGGTGACGCTGGTGGGGGTTCTGGCTGCGGATCTCTCCCTTGGCGCAAACGATTACCGGGCGGGGGAGAGAACCTTTCAGCTTTTGACACAGGCGGTGGGAAGAGCCGGGCGGGGAAATATTCCGGGGGAGGCGGTGATCCAGACCTACCAGCCGGAGCATTATGCGGTGGTGTTTGCCGCAGATCAGAATTATGAGGGTTTTTACGCGGAGGAGATCATCTACAGGGAACTGGGGGGGTATCCTCCGGCGGCCCATATGCTGGCGGTGCAGGTCTTTTCCGCGGACGAGGGGCGGGGAGCCGGGCTGGCCAAGTGGCTGGCGGACGCGGTGAGAGGCAGAGGGGATGTGGGAGCGGCGTCTCCCGGAGCTTCCGCGGCCCCGCAGGAGGAGACGGAAATGCTTCGACTGATTGGCCCTGCCCCTGCTGCCATCGGAAGAATTAATGATATTTTCAGATTTGTTTTCTATGTCAAATGCGCAAAATATGATAAACTGGTAGAAGTGAAGGATCTGCTGGAGGAGAAGATGGGAGAGAGGCAGCTGAGAACGGAGACGGTTCAGTTTGACTTTGATCCGGTGAACACCATGTAGACGGACGGCAGGGAGGGAGAAAAAATGGCCATCAGGAACATACGCGAAATCGGTGAAGAGGTACTTACCAAAAAGTGCAGGGAAGTAACGGAAATGACGCCCAGGATCAGAGAATTGATTGAGGATATGCTGGAGACAATGTATGAGGCAAACGGCGTTGGACTTGCAGCTTCTCAGGTGGGAGTGCTGAAGAGGATCGTGGTCATCGACACCACGGGGGAGGATCCCTATATTCTGATCAATCCCAGAATCGTGGAGTCCAGCGGAGAGCAGACCGGGCAGGAAGGATGCCTGAGCGTGCCCGGAAAATCGGGACAGGTCACAAGACCCAACTATGTGAAGGCGGTTGCCCTGGATATGAACATGCGGGAATTTGAGCTGGAGGGAACGGAGCTTTTGGCCAGAGCGATCTGCCATGAGCTGGATCATCTGGACGGTCATCTCTATGTGGAAAAGGCGGAGGGGCCGCTGCAGGATGTGAATTGCAGGGAGGAGGAAGAAGAGGATTGAAAATCGTATTCATGGGAACTCCCGATTTTGCGGCGGGAGCGCTGCGTGCGCTGACGGAGGCGGGACACCAGATCAGCGCCGTGGTGACTCAGCCGGACAAACCAAAAGGGCGCAGCGGCGAGCTGATGCCTTCACCGGTGAAGATGTATGCGGAGCAGCTGGGCTTTCCGGTGCTGCAGCCTAAAAGGATCAAGGCTCCCCAGGCAATGGAGGAGCTGAAAGGCTATCCGGCGGATGTCTTTATCGTGGCGGCCTTCGGGCAGATTCTCTCCGAGGAGATTCTTCATATGCCGCCTTACGGCTGTCTGAACATTCACGCATCTCTTTTACCCAGGTACAGGGGGGCTTCCCCTATTCAGCGCGTCATTATCGACGGGGAGGAAAAGACAGGCATTACGGTGATGCAGATGGATGCCGGAATCGACACGGGGGATATGCTCTACAAAAAGGAGACGGAGATTACGCCGGAGGATACCTTTGAGACGCTGCATGACAGGCTTTCTGTTCTGGGCGGTCAGGCCATTGTGGAGGCTCTTGCGCTGCTGGAGGCGGGAAAGCTTGCGCCGGAAAAGCAGAAGGAGGAGGAAAGCTGTTATGCTCCTCTGATCGATAAGTCCATGGGACGGATCGACTTTACCAGACCGGCGCAGGAGATCGACCGGCTGATCCGGGGACTGACGCCCTGGCCCAGCGCCTATGCCGGTTATCGGGGAAAGCAGCTGAAGATCTGGAGGGCGGCGCCCACGCTGGCGGTGAACACCTGCGGGCGCAGGCCCGGGGAAATTCTCAGTGTGGAAAAGGATTCCGTGACGGTGGCCACGGGAGAGGGCGGACTGAGGATACTGGAGCTTCAGCTGGAGGGAAAAAAGAGAATGACGGCCAGGGACTTTCTGCTGGGAGTCAGAATGACGCCGGGGGAAGTGCTGACCGGAAAGACGGAGGGATGATATGCCATATTACTATTTTGATTATACCTATCTGCTGGTGATTATCGGTATGGTGCTGTGCCTGGCGGCAAGCGCCTGGGTCAACAGCGTGATGAAAAAGTTCGGCAGGGTACAAAACTCTACGGGAATGACCGGAGCCGAGGCGGCGAGACGCATCCTGAACAACGAGGGACTGTACAATGTTCAGATAGAGTGTCTTTCGGGGAGCCAGGGAGATCACTATGATCCCAGGAGCAATACGGTGCGGCTTTCGCGTGAAAATTACAACGGCGCTTCGGTGACGGCGGTGGGTGTGGCCGCCCACGAGTGCGGACATGCGATCCAGCATGCAAAGGGTTATGCGCCGCTGAATTTCAGGTCGGCGCTTGTGCCGGTGGTGAACATCGGAAGCAGGCTGGGGATTCCCATCATCATACTGGGGGTTATCTTAAGCTATAACAATGTGCTGATCCAGATCGGCATCTGGGCGTTTTCGCTGTCCGTGCTCTTTCAATTGGTGACTCTGCCGGTGGAATTCAATGCGTCGGCAAGGGCCGTTGCAAAGATCGATCAGTATGGTCTGGTGAGTGCGGAGGAGAACAACGGCTGCAGAAAGGTGCTGCGGGCAGCAGCATATACCTATGTGGCAGCGGCGGCTTCCTCCATCCTGCAGCTTGTAAGGCTGATTTTACTGTTCGGAAACAGAAGAAGGAGTGATTGACCTGTGGCGGAAAACAGCAGAGAGATTGTGTTGGATACCCTGCTTGCCCTGGAGAGGGAAGGACAGTATTCCAGCAGACTGCTTCGGGCGGTGCTTGACAAATACGGTTATCTGGACGTCCGGGACAGGGCCTTTATCAAGCGTGTGACGGAAGGAACCCTGGAGCGTCAGAGGGAGCTGGATTATTATCTGGATCACTTTTCTTCGGTTCCGGTGAGGAAGATGAAGCCGCTGGTCAGGTGTCTGCTCCGGATGAGTGTCTATCAGCTTGTCTACATGGATACGGTGCCGGACAGCGCGGTGTGCAACGAGGCGTGCAAGCTGGCGGCAAAGCGGAAGTTCGGAAACCTGAGAGGATTTGTCAACGGGGTGCTGCGCAATATTTCCCGCGGCAGAGAGAACCTGCCGCTGCCGGATGAGGCAAAGGAGCCGGTGCGTTATCTGGCGGTGAAGTACTCCATGCCGGACTGGCTGGTGGAGCTTTGGCTGGCAGAGTACGGAAGAGAAATTACGAAGAACATGCTGGAAGGACTTCTTGCAATCCATCCGGTATCCCTGCGCCTGCGGGGGAATTTAACCGAAGAGGAGCGGGAGAAGCTGCTTTCCGGGCTGCGGGAGCGGGGCGTGCGCCTGAGGGAGAGTTCTTATCTGTCGTCGGTATACCTTGCGGAAAACAGCGGTGACCTGACGGAACTGCCGGGTTTTGCGGAGGGGCAGTGGATTGTGCAGGATGTGAGCTCGGCACTGGCCGTCCTGGCCGCCGGGGTGAAGGAGGGCGATCTGGTGGTGGACGCCTGCGCCGCTCCCGGGGGAAAGACGCTTCTTGCCGCCGAGGGGGCAGGACGGGTTCTCGGCAGAGACGTGTCGGAGGAAAAGGCGGCGCTGATCAGAGAGAACGCCGTGCGCATGAAGGCAGAGAACCTGGAGATCCAGGTGTGGGATGCCAGAGTGCAGGATCCTTCCCTGCTGGGAAAGGCGGATGTGCTGCTTCTGGACGTTCCCTGTTCCGGTCTTGGGGTGCTGGGAAAGAAACGGGATATCAAGTATCATGTGAGCCCGGAGGGGTTAAGAGAGCTTACCAAGCTGCAGAAGGAGATCCTCCGTGCCTGTGCCGGGTATGTGAAGCCGGGAGGAACGCTGGTCTACAGCACCTGTACCATAAATCGGGCGGAAAACCAGGAGATGGTTCGGTTCCTGACGGAGGAGCTGGGATTTCTGCCGGAAAGCCTGGAGGGCGTGCTGCCGGAGAGGCTGCTGGCGCAGAAGCGCCGGGTGGAGGAACTGCAGGAGCGGGAAGAGCTGCCAGGGGATTGTCTGACGGCGGAGCAAAGAGCTGCCTGTATTCAGCTTCTGCCGGGATACATGGAGGCGGACGGCTTTTTTATCGCAAGGCTTACCTGCCCTGTGACCGGTTTCGGGCAGCAGGACAGGGACTGACAGAAGGCCAGGTTCGGGCGGGCCCGGAGGTTTGTGCCGCGGAGGAACAGGAAGAGATGGTGGAGAAAAAGGATATCAAGTCGATGACGTTCTCCTTACTTACAAGGGAGCTGGCCGCGCAGGGGGAAAAGTCCTTTCGTGCCAGGCAGATGTATCAGTGGATGCATCAAAAGCTGGCGGAGAGCTTTGAGGAAATGACTAATTTGCCGGCGTCCCTGCGGGAGGAGTGCGGCAGGCAATACGAATATACGGCGCTGCGTGTCGTGAAGGTACAGGAATCCCGGGTGGACGGGACGAAAAAATTTCTGTTCGGGCTGGCCGACGGAAATGTGGTGGAGAGCGTATGGATGAAATACAGGCATGGAAACAGTGTCTGTATCTCATCTCAGGTGGGCTGCAGGATGGGCTGCAGCTTTTGTGCGTCCACCCTGGACGGGCTGGAGCGGAACCTGCGGCCTTCGGAGATGCTGGATCAGGTCTATGCCATTCAGAGGCTGACAGGACAGCGGGTATCCAACGTGGTGGTCATGGGAACGGGAGAGCCTCTGGATAATTATGACAATCTGCTGGTTTTTCTGCAGCTGCTCACGGATGAAAACGGTCTGAACATCAGCCAGAGGAACGTCACCGTGTCTACCTGCGGCCTTGTTCCTCAGATAAGGAGGCTGGCGCAGGAGAAGCTGCAGATTACCCTGGCTTTGTCCCTGCATGCCACGACGGACGAAAAGAGACGGAGGCTGATGCCCATAGCCAACCGGTACTCCATCGCGGAGCTGATGGAAGCCTGCGCATATTATTTCAGACAGACGGGCAGGCGCATTACCTTTGAGTACAGTCTGGTGGGGGGTGTCAACGATACGGACAGGGACGCGGAGGAGCTGGCAGCCCTGGCGGGCCCTCTTGGCTGTCATGTCAATCTGATTCCAGTCAACCCCATCCGGGAGCGGGATTTCGTACAGTCGGAAGCTTCCCGGATCCGGGCCTTCCGGGACAGGCTGGAAAAAAACAGGATCAATGCCACCGTGAGAAGAGAGATGGGCAGAGACATCGACGGTGCCTGCGGACAGCTGAGACGCAGCTATCGGGCGGATGCCGGGCCCGGATAAGGATGTTTTGAGCGGAACCATGACTATTATGGAAATATACAGGTATAATTAATATAGAAACAGAACAAATAAATTATATGGACAAGTAATTCTGCGACTTGTCCTTTCCTTTTTCGTGTGTTAGAATACTTAAGGTATTTACTGGTAAAAACTGTTTGACAGGCTACAGCTGTCCGGAGGAGACAACCCGTGCTTAAGACGTTTTCCGTAACCGATATCGGCAGGAAGAGAAAATTGAATCAGGATTATGTATACACCTCGGAGGTCCCGGTGGGGTCTCTGCCCAATCTGTTCATTGTGGCGGACGGCATGGGAGGACACAGGGCAGGAGATTATGCGTCAAAGCTGGCCGTGACCACCATGGTGGAGGCCATAGAGGGCATGGAGGCGGGAGAGCCCGCAGCCGTTCTCGGGCGGGCGGTGGATCGGGCCAACGCAGCGGTGTACGGAAGCGCCGAGGAGACTCCGGAGCTTGAGGGAATGGGCACCACGGTGGTGGCTGCAGTCTGTGAGCGGGAAACGCTCCATGTGGCCAATGTGGGAGACAGCAGACTTTATGTGATAAACGGAAATGAGATCAGGCAGATCACCAGGGATCACTCCTGGGTGGAGGAGATGATCAGAAGGGGCGGCCTGGAACGGGAGCAGGCAAGAAACCATCCCGACAAAAATATCATCACCAGAGCCGTTGGGGCAGATGAGACAGTGAGAACAGACTTTTTCAGCGTAAGGCTCAAGGAGGGCGATCTGATTCTCATGTGCACGGACGGCCTTACCAACATGCTGGAGGATGAGGAGATCCGCATGGTACTGGACGGAGCAAGGGATATTGTGGAGAAGGCACAGGAGCTTGTCCGCAGGGCCAACGAGAACGGCGGCCGGGACAATATCAGCGTGATACTGATCGAGCCGGTGTTTCTGTAAGTGTGGAGAATGTGTATGATAAAGATTGGAATGATGATAGGCGACCGGTACGAGATATTGGAAAAGATCGGTACAGGTGGAATGTCTGATGTATATAAAGCAAAATGTCATAAGCTCAACCGTTTTGTGGCGGTAAAGGTTCTGAAGCAGGAGTTCAGTGAGAATGCAAACTTTGTCTCCAAATTCCGGATTGAGGCACAGGCGGCGGCGGGGCTGATGCACCCGAATATTGTGAACGTATACGATGTGGGAGAGGAGAACGGCATCTACTACATTGTCATGGAGCTTGTGGAGGGAATCACACTCAAAAAATATATTGAAAAAAAGGCCAGGCTGTCCTACAAGGAGGCAGTCAGCATTGCCATACAGGTGAGCATGGGAATTGAGGCGGCCCATAACAACCATATCATTCATCGCGACATCAAGCCTCAGAATATTATCATCTCACGGGACGGAAAGGTAAAGGTGACGGATTTCGGCATCGCCAAGGCTGCCACCAGCAACACCATTACTTCCAATGTGATGGGATCCGTGCACTACACATCGCCGGAGCAGGCCAGGGGCGGCTACAGCGATGAAAAGAGCGATATTTATTCCCTGGGGATCACAATGTTTGAGATGCTGACCGGTAGGGTGCCCTTCAACGGCGAGACCACGGTGGCCATTGCGATCAAGCATATTCAGGAGGAGATGCCTTCTCCCAAAGAGTTTGTGCCGGAGATTCCGGGTGCGGTGGAGGGAATTGTTCTGAAGTGCTGCCAGAAATCCGCAGACCGCAGATATCTGAATATGCAGGAGCTGATTGGGGACTTGAAGCAGTCGCTGATGAATCCCGAGGAGAATTTTGTGGTGCAGAACGACCCTGATATGGAAGGCAGCACCAGAATGATCACCGAGGGAGAGGTGGCGCAGATCAAGCGCAGGGCGGTCAGGCAGGAGGAGTATCTGGAGCGGGAGGAGCCTCTGCGGCTGCGGGCGGATACGGAGGCCATGTATGAAAGCGAAGATGAGTCCGACGACGGGGAGGACTATGATTATAATCCCGGAATGGAAAAGGTGACGACTCTGCTTGCCGTGGTGGCGGGCGTGGTCATCTGTGTCATTGTGATTGTCCTGGCCATCCGGGTGTTCCGGGGAATGGGGCAGGACGGCGAAGAGCTCAGCAGTCCCATTCAGACAGGAGAGGATTCCTCCGAATCCTCCTCCGAGGAAGAGCGGTATGTGCCCATGCCGGATGTGAAGGGAAAGCTGGTGGAGGATGCCAGAAATGCCCTGGTAGATCTGGGGCTGAAGTCTGAGGTGACCTATGAGGAGTCCGATGTGATTGACGCAGGCGTGGTCATCAGTGCCGATGTGACCGTGGGATCACAGATTCCGGTGGGCAGCACGGTGCGGCTGACCGCCAGCGCAGGCCCGGAGGGAGCGGATGTGCCTGCCGTGACGGGCAGTACCTATGAGGAGGCGGAGAGCAAGCTGACGGGACTTGGTTTTGCAGTCACCCGGGTGGAGGCTTATTCGGATACGGTGGCCGCCGGGTTTGTAGTCTCCCAGACTCCGGATGCGGGGAACAAGGTGGCAAAGGGCACCAATGTGACGCTGACGGTGAGTCTGGGCAAGGAGGAGAACAAGAAGCGGGTGCCGAACCTCATGGGACTGTCGGAGATGGACGGCACGGCGGAGGCAGTCGAGGCGAAGCTGCAGATCGGAACGGTGTCCTATGTGTTCAACTCCGAGTATGCGGAGGGGCTGATCTGCTATCAGAGCTATTCCCACGGCTCCTATGTGGAGGAGGGGACGGCCATTGATATCAAGGTGAGCAAAGGCGCTGAGCCTCCGGCAGTCACATACAAGTGCAATGCCAGCATAGAGGCGCCCACGGTGGCGGAGGCGCCGGATTATGTGTCAGGCACTTCCGTGAATCTGAAGCTGGTGGCGGACGACGGGACGGTGCTGCTGGAGACGGCAACGGCAAGCTTCCCTTATGCCGCAAATTATTATGGACTGAGTTCTTCCGGAGGAAATCTCACCGTGACCTACACGGTGACTACGGAAAGCTCCACTACTACGGATGAGAACGGCAATACGGTGACGGTTCCGGGTACGACGGATACAAAATCCTTCACCAGAAGAATTGAATTTACGGCGGAGTAGGTCTCGGGATGCAGGGAAAGATAGTAAAGGGAATCGCAGGCTTTTATTATATCTACGGAGGGGCCTGCCTGTATGAGTGCAAGGCCAGGGGCGTGTTCCGAAAGGACAATCAAAAACCGCTGGTAGGGGATAATGTGGAGTTTACCGTGCTGGATGAGGAGAAGCGGCTGGGCAATATAGACCGGCTGCTTCCCAGGCACAGCGAGCTGATCCGGCCGGCGGTGGCAAATGTGGATCAGGCCCTTGTGATTTTTTCCAGTGTGAAGCCGAAACCAAACTTTAATCTGCTGGATCGCTTTCTGATCATGATGAGGCAGCAGCAGATCCCGTGTATTATCTGTTTTAACAAGCAGGATATCGACGGGGAAGGGCTGGGTGAAGAGTACCGCAGAATATATGCAGACTGTGGCTACGAAACGCTCACGGTAAGCGCAGAGCTGGGAACAGGACTTGACAGGCTGAAGGAGCTCCTGCGGGGAAAAACCACCACCGTTGCCGGGCCCAGCGGCGTAGGCAAGTCCTCCCTGGTCAACTGTCTGCAGTCCCGGGTTGTCATGGAGACGGGTCAGATCAGCGCAAAGATCGAGAGAGGGAAACATACCACCAGACATACGGAGCTTCTGGCGGCGGGAGAGGATACTTATATTCTGGATACGCCCGGCTTCAGTTCACTGGGCCTGTTTGAACTGGAAAAGGAGGAGCTTGCGGGGTTTTATCCGGAGTTTGCCCCCTATGAAAAATACTGTAAATATGCCGGATGTGCCCATATGGAAGAACCGGTCTGCGGCATACGGGACGCGG
>CAJUJU010000006.1:72216-85134 GCA_910586835.1 uncultured Acetatifactor sp. | reverse complement strand
TGTAAGAAAACGAAAGAAAAAAAGAGATATCATGAGAAAAAATGAGATTTCAAATAATATGCGGCTCTGAATATGTTTGAAAAACTCTGCATATAAAACTAATATATGTTTTAGTGATTAGCACTCGAACAAACAGAGTGCTAACAGAGAAAAAGCGCTACACTAAACAAGGAGGCATTACGATGAAATTAGTACCGTTAGGTGACAGAGTTGTATTAAAGCAGCTGGTAGCGGAAGAGACTACCAAATCCGGCATTGTTCTTCCGGGTCAGAGCAAGGAGAAGCCACAGCAGGCTGAAGTGGTTGCAGTAGGCCCCGGCGGCGTGGTGGACGGCAAGGAGATCAAGATGGAGGTCAAGGCCGGCGACCAGGTGATCTACTCCAAGTACGCGGGAACCGAGGTGAAGCTGGACGACGAGGAATATATCGTTGTAAAGCAGAACGACATTCTGGCAGTGATTCAGTAAATTTGATTCAGTTATAAAAACGGAGGCAGAGAGAAATGGCAAAAGAAATCAAATACGGTGCGGAAGCCCGTGCAGCATTGGAGTCCGGTGTCAACCAGCTGGCAGACACCGTGAGAGTGACCCTTGGACCGAAGGGAAGGAACGTGGTACTGGATAAGTCCTTCGGCGCTCCTTTGATCACAAATGACGGCGTTACGATTGCAAAGGAGATCGAGCTGGCAGACGCCTTTGAAAATATGGGTGCACAGCTTGTCAAGGAAGTAGCTACCAAGACCAACGATGTGGCAGGAGACGGCACGACGACGGCAACCGTCCTGGCTCAGGCAATGATCAATGCAGGTATGAAGAACCTGGCTGCAGGCGCTAACCCTATCATCCTGAGAAAGGGAATGAAGAAGGCTACCGACTGTGCAGTGGAGGCGATCTCCGGCATGAGCCAAAAGGTGAACGGCAAGGAGCATATCGCGCGCGTGGCAGCGATCTCCGCAGGAGATGAGGCTGTGGGACAGCTGGTTGCGGACGCAATGGAAAAGGTCAGCGGCGACGGCGTTATCACCATCGAGGAATCCAAGACCATGCAGACCGAGCTGGATCTGGTAGAAGGTATGCAGTTTGACAGAGGATATATTTCCGCCTACATGGCAACCGATATGGATAAGATGGAGGCGACTCTTGAGAATCCTTATATCCTCATTACAGATAAGAAGATTTCCGGCATTCAGGAGATCCTGCCTCTGCTGGAGCAGATCGTACAGTCCGGCGCAAAGCTTCTGATTATTGCGGAGGATGTGGAGGGCGAGGCTCTGACCACACTGATCGTGAACAAGCTGCGCGGAACCTTCAATGTAGTGGCAGTGAAGGCGCCCGGCTACGGCGACAGAAGAAAGGCAATGCTGGAGGACATCGCAGTCCTTACCGGCGGCACCGTGATCAGCTCCGAGCTTGGCTATGAGCTGAAGGATACTGATATGAGCATGTTGGGCCGCGCAAAGAGCGTCAAGGTTCAGAAGGAGAACACCGTCATCGTGGACGGCGAGGGCGACAAGGCTGCTATTCAGTCCAGAATCGCACAGATCAAAAACCAGATCGAGGAAACCACCTCTGACTTTGACAGAGAGAAGCTTCAGGAAAGACTGGCCAAGCTGGCAGGCGGCGTAGCCGTTATCCGTGTAGGCGCAGCTACCGAGACCGAGATGAAGGAGGCAAAGCTTCGTCTGGAGGATGCGCTTGCGGCAACCAGAGCGGCTGTGGAGGAAGGCATAATCTGCGGCGGCGGTTCCGCTTATATTCACGCTTCCAAGGAAGTGGAAAAGCTGGCTGATACCCTGGACGGCGACGAGAAGACCGGTGCACAGCTTGTCCTGAAGGCGCTGGAATCTCCTCTGTATCACATTGTTGCAAATGCTGGCCTGGAAGGCAGCGTAATCATCAACAAGGTCAAGGAGTCCGAGGCAGGCGTAGGCTTCGACGCCCTGAAGGAAGAGTATGTGGATATGGTAAGCGCCGGCATTCTGGATCCCACCAAGGTGACCAGAAGCGCATTGCAGAATGCGACCAGCGTTGCAAGCACCCTGCTCACCACGGAGAGCGTTGTGGCAAATATCAAGGAAGAGACACCTGCAATGCCTGCCGGAGCAGGCGGCATGGGCGGAATGATGTAAGAACCTGCAATAAATAAAAAGGAAATCGAAAACGGCATGGCCATGTGGGCTGTGCCGTTTTTTTTCGCGGGCCGGCGGCGTATGCTTCCACCAAGTTGTGCAAATACTACTTGACATAGTATTGAAAACTATGTAATATATTTTTTGGAGTTTTATAAAAAATGTGGCAGAGGAGTACATAAATGAATCGATTTGAGTATATTGTAACGGATATTGACGGAGATTATGCTCATCTGAAGAGAACAGATGCAGAATCCGATGAGCTCAAGCTTGTAGCCAGGGCACTTTTGCCGCCGGAAATCAGCGAGGGCACAAGACTTCTCTATGAGTGGATGCAGTACACCATCCTATCTTGAGGAAAAGCGGTCAGAGGAAAAGGGTAATGTATGATAAATATTCTACTGTGCGGAAACAGAAAAGTTTTTGATGGGGCGCTGACACAGCTGATCTCCATGGCAAACAGAACCGGGGAGGCTGTCCGTGTATTTCTGCTGACCATGGATCTGCAGCGGCTGCGGGAAGATTTTACAGCCATCACGGACAGCCAGACGGCCTTTCTGAATGAGGTGCTGCAGAAAAAGAATTCGGGCAGCATGGTAAAAAAGCTGGATGTGACGGAGCTCTATGAGCGGGAATTTCGCGGGTGCGTCAATGAGTCCGCATACTGCACACCCTATACGCTGCTGCGGCTGTTGGCGGATCTGATTCCCGGGATGCCGGATAAGCTTCTTTATCTGGATATTGACATTATGATTGCAAACGATATCAGACAGCTCTGGGAGATCGACGTGTCGGAATACGAATATGCGGCGGTAAAGGAAAAGTATGGCTGCTGGCTGATACGGCCGGATTATTTCAATGCGGGAATGTTGCTCATGAATATGGTAATGATAAGAGAGACGGGACTGCTGGAGAAGGCCAGGGAGCTGATTCGGACGAAAAAGCTTCTCTTTGCGGATCAGTCTGCTGTGTTTCGTTCTACCACCAGAAAGAAGCTGATTCCCAGAATCTACAACGAGCAGTCCAGATTTAATAAAAAGGATACGGTAGTGTGCCATTTCTGCAAGAGGCTGATGTTTCTGCCGTACCCCCACACGGAGAATTATAAGCAGTGGCAGGTGGAGGAAATCCATAAATATCTGCATTGTCATGCCTTTGATGCAGATCTGGAGGAGTACCTGAGGCTGAAGAGAGAGTTTGAGGAGAGAGTATGACCAGGGAAATGAAGAACAGCAGAGAGATACCTGTTTTTTTTGCGGTGGACAACGGCTATTGTCCTTTTCTTGCGGTGGCAATCCAGTCGCTGATAGACAATTCCTCGGCGGACAACAGATATCTGATCAAGATTTTGAATACGGATATCAGCAATGAAAACAAGAGACGAATTGCAAAGTATGAGAGAAGCAATGTGGATATCGAGTTTGTGGATCTCAATTACTATATTCAGAAGATAAAGGATAAGCTCTATACAAGAGATTATTATTCCAAGACCACTTATTTCAGGCTGTTCCTTCCGAACCTGTATCCTCAGTATGACAAGGTTTTGTACCTTGACAGCGACATTGTCATTCTGGATGACATTGCAAAGCTCTACAATATCGAACCGGGAACCGATCTGGTGGCGGCTGCGCCGGACGATATTATTCAGTTCAACGAGGTTTTTCAGGTCTATGCGGAAAAGGTGGTGGGCGTTGCGGATTACCGCCGGTATTTCAATGCGGGAGTTCTACTGATGAACCTTCACGAGATGCGCAGGTTCCGGTTTCAGGAGAAATTCATCTATTCGCTGGATCGGATTACCTTCGCCGTGGCGCAGGATCAGGACTATCTGAACAGGCTGTGTAAGGGAAGGGTGAAGCTGATTGAAAGAACCTGGAACAGAATGCCCATCGAGGATCCCAAAATCCGGACGGAGGACGTGAAGCTGGTTCATTACAATCTGGCGTTTAAGCCCTGGCATTTTGAGGATATTCTGTACAAGGAATTTTTCTGGCTTTATGCCCAGGAGACGGAGTTTTTTGACGAGATTCAGAGTATCCGGGAAAGTTATACGGAGGAGGAACGCTTTCGGGACAACCAGGCCCATGAAAGGCTGAAAAGACTTGCAAAGAAAGAGTCCGACTGTGTGGGAGACGACAGGAGATTTCGTTGAGCGTGACCTGTGGAAATCGCAAATTCCGCTTTCAGCGCCTGCCATGCAGGCGGAGGAGAGTCGGTGACAGGGAAACGGAACCTACAGGTGGGCCGGAGTGTGCAGGGGGTAATGATGAGCAGAGGGAAAAGAGAAAAAAACGGCTTACAAAAGCCGGAACAGAGGCAGGTGCCGCTGAAGGATCCGGAGCGGCTGAAGGTTCTGGAGCGGATCCGGCAGCTGGAGAGAGAAGGGCGGTTTGACGTGGACGCGGAGGACGATCCGCCCACGCTGCCGCTGGAGCCTGACCGGATTGACTATCTCAGGGTAAAACCCGCAAGCAGGGTGAAGGTGAAATTTTCTTATGCCGTGGCCAATCGGTTTGTGGATAAGCTGCTGCGGGAGGGAAAGCTGGTTCTGAAGGAAATCAGGGGGATGGAGCATCTGAACGGACTGAACTCCGGCGCGATCCTGACCTGTAATCATTTTAACCCCTTCGACTGCTTTACCGTGGAGCATCTGTTCCGCATATCGGAGCATCAGGGCAGAAGACAGCTGTTCAAGGTGATCCGGGAGGGAAACTATACAAATTTCCCCGGGTTTTACGGATTTTTGTTCCGCAACTGCAATACCCTTCCTTTGAGCCAGAACAAGAAGACCATGTACAATTTTCTGCGGGCGGTGGATACCATTCTGCAGAGGGGAGACTTTATCCTGATCTATCCGGAGCAGAGCCTCTGGTGGAATTACCGCAAGCCCAAGCCGCTGAAAAACGGGGCGTTCAAGTTTGCGGTAAAGAACCGGGTGCCGGTGCTGCCGATCTTTATCACCATGGAGGACGGTCAGGGCTATGGCCCGGACGGATTTCCGGTGCAGGAGTACACGGTCTTTATCGGAAAGCCCGTCTATCCCCGGCAGGGGCTGACGGAGCGGGAACAGGTGTCCGCCATGCGGGAGGAGAATTTTGCCGCCTGGAAGAGTGTGTATGAGGAGTTTTACGGGATAGCGCTGGAATATGAATGAGATAATTTATTATACGGACGAATTGAACGAAGAGTTTTCCCGGGCGAAGATCACGCCTCGGGTCATCGACGGCAGCTTCCGGTATTTTCACGGGAAGCTGTGGGATCTGTGTTCCCTGATTGTGCAGAATGTGCTCAGCATGCCGGTAAAGATCCTTTACCAGAAGATAAAGTTTCATCTGCGGTATGTGGGGCGGGAGAAACTGAGAGAGTGCCGGAACAGAGGTTATTTTATATACGGAAACCATACGCAGCCCTTTGCGGATACCTTTATCCCCAGCGTGGCAAACTATCCCCACCGCAATTTTTTTATTGTGAATCCGGAAAATGTATCCATGCCGGGAATGGGGGAGCTGGTGGAAATGCTGGGGGCGATACCGATTCCCTGTGACCTGGCCGGCATGAAGCATTTTGTGCAGTCGGTGGAGGATAAGATCAGGAAAAACTATTCCGTCACCATATACCCGGAAGCGCATATCTGGCCCTATTACATTGGAATCCGGCCTTTTCGGTCGGTTTCCTTTCAGTACCCGGTGAAGCTGAACTGTCCAGTGTATGCGCTGACCAACACCTATCACCGCAGAAAGGGAAGAACCGGAAAGGTGAATATCGTCACTTATATCGACGGCCCTTTTTATCCGGATGAGGGGTTAAAACCAAAGGAACGTCAGCAAAATCTGCGGGACAGAGTTTACCTGTGCATGGAGGAGCGGAGCAGGGAGAGCGATTACGAGGTGATCCGTTACAGAAAAGCGGAAAAATAATGCCTGTGCAGAGACTGCGCAGGCACTTTTTTATCTTATAGGATATTCCGTCGTAGTCAGGGAAGAATGCGAAGCATTCTTTTAGAAGTGCCGCTTGCGGCACTTTTTTATCTTATAGGATATTCCGTCGTAGTCAGGGAAGAATGCGAAGCATTCTTTTAGAAGTGCCGCTTGCGGCACTTTTTTACTTCTCAGGCATAAATTCCTACCTCTTGCGCAGGGCATATTTACATACGGAATATTGTCTGTATACTGTAATTATTGTAGTTAAAAAAGTTCCAGAGCAAAGGAAAAGCCATGAAGGTAAAAATTGAGATCCAGGAGACGCTGGAGGAGGATGAGGTGGTGATCCGCTGCAGCAGTCTGAACGAGGCTGTCATCAGTCTTCAGAACTTTATATCGGAACAGAACGGCACAAGCAGGTGCCTGAAGCTGACGGACAAAGAAACGGATTATTTTGTGCCCATGGAAAAAATCTATTTCTTTGACACGGAGGGGCGGGAACTGCGGGCGCACACGGCAGACAGGATATTTTCCTGCGGTTACAAGCTTTATGAGCTGGAGGAACTGCTTTCCGGAAATTTCCTGCGGATCTCAAAGTCTACCATCGTGAATCTGGATCATATCTATTCCATCACCAGGAACCTGACGGCATCCAGCCTGGTGGAATTTAACGGAAGCAGCAAGAAGACCCTGGTATCCAGGGGATATTACAGGCTTCTGACAGAGCGGCTCAGGGATAGAAAGCTGAAGGGCGCCGCAGGCATGGCGGGGAAACAGGAAAGCGGCAGGCAGAGAGACCTGAAGGAACAGGATAACGCAGGGAACAGCAAGGGCTGAGGAACCTTTTGGGAAGGAGAACAGAAATGGAAGAAAACATTATTGTAAGCGACAGGGACGGGAATGAAAACAGGGGGCCCAGAAAAAGCAGGAGGAAGCTATTCTGGGGAATCGTTTTGGTGACCGGTGCGGTGGCAATGCTGATGAACCGGCTGGGATATCTGGGGGGAGTGGGATTCTGGCAAATGGTTTTTACCGTGATCCTGGCGGCTGTGTTTCTGAACGGAATTTTGCGCAGAAGCTTCAGTCAAATGATGCTTTCCCTGGCCGTCTTTGTCATTGTAAATGATGAGATGCTGCATATGGAGGCCATCACCCCGGTGCCGGTGTTGGTTGCGGCAGTGGCCATTTCCATCGGGCTGAAGATGCTGTTTCCAAACTTCAGCAGACATGGACGAGACGGCGTATTTCATACATTCTGGTGGTCGCCTGCGCACAAGTCCAGACAGATCAGCAGTGAGAGAAGGGAAGGCGACGTTATCACCTATGAAAATACCTTTGGCAGCGCGGTGAAATACATTACGGAGGAAGTGTCGGTGGTTTATCTGAAGAACAACTTCGGAGGCATGGAAGTGTTTTTCAATGACGCCGTTCTGAAGGGCGGTTCCGCGAGGGTGCGTGTGGAGAGCAGCTTTGGAGGCATGGAGCTGTATGTGCCCGCGTCCTGGGATGTGAAGCTGAATGTGGATACCGGGTTCGGCGCTGCGGAGGAGAACGGCATCCGCAAGCCTGCTGACGGAAATGTGCTGTATATAGACGGAGAGATATGGTTCGGAGGGCTGGAAGTTCATTATATCTAGCAGGCAATTATCTCACCAGATCAATGGGGAGGGAAGGATGAGTCGGGAGGGAATCAAAAAATATAAGCGTATCATCTACAAGAAAAATAAACTGAATTATGTTCTTGCGGTAGCGGCTGTTGTGGGAAACAGCATCCTGCAGATTGTGCTGGCGGCTTTTATCAAGGGAGTGATGGATATTGCCGGCGGGGGCGATGGGAAACAGCTGGGGCGGTTTATGCTCCTGGCGGTTCTTCTCATGGCGGGAATGGGCGCCGTGTGTCTGCTTCGCAGGACGGCCAAGAATAATTTTATGAGAAAGGCGGTGGAGTCATATCGGAACAAGGCCTTTGAAGAGATCACCGCAAAGGGAATCGGCGCGTTTGGAAAGGAAAACACAAGCAATTATATTTCCGCTCTGACAAACGATGTCACTTCCATAGAGAACAATTATCTGTCTGCGGGGTTTGAAATCATTGATCAGCTGTTGACTGCGGTGCTTGCCGTGGGACTGATGCTGTATTACAGCTGGTCCATGACGCTGGTGGTGGTAGTGCTCAGCTGCCTGCCCATCGCCGTGTCCGTGGTGTTCGGAGGCCGGTTGGCGAAGCAGGAACAGGAGGTCAGTGAGCGAAATGCCGGTTTCATGGCAATGGTGAGAGATCTGCTGGGCGGCTTTGCCGTGGTCAAGAGTTTTCAGGCGCAGGGGGAGGCCTCGCAGCTGTATGCGGACAGGAACCAAAGCCTGGAGCAGGTGAAGTGCAGACGGCGCAAGACCGCGGATCTGATCCAGCTGATCTCTCTGCTGGCAGGGTTTCTGGTACAGATAGGCGTGTTTATCTTTGGAGCCTGGCTTGCCGTCAACGGCAGAATCACCGGGGGAGTGGTGATCGCCTTCGTACAGATGATGAATTACATCCTGATGCCCATAGGCAGTCTCCCGGTGCTGACAGCCAATCGGAAGGCGGCGGTGGGGTTGATCGAGAAGCTTGCGTCCTGCTGTGAGGACACCGGGGAAGAGGAAAAACAGGAGAAAGTTACAGGTGTGGGGCGCGGGATTTGTCTGGAGCATGTTAGCTTTTCCTACGCGGAGGGAAAGGAAGTACTCCGGGATGTGAGCCTTGACTTTGCCCCGGGCAAAAGCTACGCCGTCGTGGGAGCCTCCGGGTCGGGAAAGTCCACGCTGCTTGGGCTTGTCATGGGGAGCTGCCCGGAATACCTGGGCAGTGTGACCATGGATGACAGGGAACTGCGGGATGTGAACACGGACAGTATTTTCGACGTGGTTTCTGTGATTCAGCAGAATGTGTTTATCTTTGATGACACCATCCGACGAAATATCTGCATGTTCCGGGAGTTCCCGGAGGAGCTGGTGGAGACGGCCGTCCGGCGGGCCGGATTGTCCGGACTTGTGGAGGAGAAGGGCTGGGATTACATCTGCGGCGAGGGCGGCGTCAATCTCTCGGGAGGCGAAAAGCAGCGGATTGCCATAGCCAGAAGCCTTTTGAAACAATCGCAGGTGCTGCTGGCGGATGAGGCCACCTCCGCCCTGGACGCGGAGACGGCGGATATGGTCACCGGAGCCATACTGGATCTGGAGGGAATCACGAGACTGGTGGTGACCCACAGGCTGGACGAGAAGGCGCTGACCCGGTTTGATGAGATCGTGGTCATGCGAAACGGCAGGGTGGCAGAGCGGGGAAGCTTTGCCGGACTGATGGAGAGGAAAGAGTATTTTTATTCCCTGTATCAGGTCAGCAGGGAGTAAATAAAAAATTAAGGTGACAAACCGGACGGCGACGCGGTATACTGGGAGCAGACAAAATCAGTATACGCGCCGCTTTTGCGGGGCGAAAAGGCGGAACCTTCAATGAGTGAAAAAAGAATGTATCACAATCCGGTGCAGAGGGGATTTTTCCCGGATCCCTCGGTCATCCGTGTGGGGGATGATTATTATATGGTAAATTCCAGCTTCCAGTATTTTCCTGCGATCCCCATCTCCCATTCCAGGGACATGGTGCACTGGCATATCGTGGGACATGCCATTACCAATCCGGACTGGCTGGATTTAAGCGATATCCGGGATTCCCACGGCATCTGGGCGCCGGATATCTCCTGTGTGGACGGGAAATATTACATTTTTGCCACCCTGCGGCTCAACGCGGACGGACGACGGGACAATAATGTGATGCGCAGGCAGCTGGTGATGACGGCGGACAGGCCGGAGGGGCCTTACGGCAAGCCGGTGTGTCTGGAGGTGGACAACATTGATCCCTCGCACTTTGTAGATGACGACGGCAGCCGCTATATGGTCATTGCCAGGGCGGCGCAGACGGTGCCGCTGACGGCGGATTCCCTGGGAGTGGCAGGCCCCATGCGGACCGCCTGGGACGGCACGGGGGAGCGCTGTTCCGAGGGCCCTCATATCATGAAGAAGGACGGGTATTACTACGCCATTGTGGCGGAGGGCGGAACGGGCTACGGACACGGTATCAACGTGGCGAGAAGCAGCGCCCTCTACGGCGAGTATGAAAATTCTCCTTATAATCCCGTGATGCGTCAGACCGATCCCGCCGCGCCCATACAGAGGGCAGGACACGGGAAGCTGGTGCAGGATCAGAACGGAAAGTGGTGGTGCTATTACCTCTGCGGGCGGCCCAACCAGGGGAATTATACTACCATAGGAAGGGAGTCTGCCCTGGATCCGGTGCAGTGGACGCCGGAGGGCTGGTTTACCGTCAATGAGGGCAGGGGGCCCAGCCTGGAGCAGGAGGCCCCGGATCTGCCGGAGTGCGTCTTCGAGCGGAACCTGCATGACGATTTTGACAGGCCGGAGCTGAATCTGGAGTGGGAGTTTGTGCGCAATCCGGATCGTGGATCCTACAGCTTGACGGAGCGCCCCGGGTGGTTCCGCATCTGGACCCGGGACGGGCAGCTTCATGAGCTTCGGGCAAAGAATACCCTGCTGCGCAGAGAGCAGGAGCTGTGCTATACGGCCCAGACCAAAGTGGAATTTTATCCCGACAGGGACGGAGAACAGGCCGGGCTGACCTGCTATTACAGTACGGCGACCTATGTCAGATGTGCGGTGTGCTGGGAGGGCGGCCGGAAGCTGCAGCTTGTGATCAACCGCAATCACGGGGAGGAGCTGAAAGCGGAGCTGCCGCTGAAGGAATGTCCGGTATATCTGCGGGTAGTGGTGGATCGGCTGACCAGAAGCTTTTTCTACAGTTATGACGGGGTATCATGGGAGACGCTGGGCGTGCTGGAGAACTGTATCTATCTCTGTGACGAGGGGGTGCCGGACGACCCCAAGCGCCACACCGGGACGCTGGTGGGCATCTATGCCAACAACGGCGGCTGCGGAAGCAGAAAGCCGGCGGACTTTGACTTTTTTCAATATGACGACAGATTGTAAAAAGAACGAAAAAAAGCGCGATATCCTGTTGACATTTCCGATATTTGGGACTATACTTCACATGTAAATGATGATTGTAGGATTGAGAGTGGCCTGACGGCCACTCTTAATTCTTTGTTGAGGCATAGTCGGGTGCCAGGGAGGAGACGGGGAATGTCCCGGAGGGAAGACTACGAGAAGCGGACGGAGGGATTGCTTGCGCCCATTGCGGAGAAAAACGGTGTTTCCATCTACGATGTGGAGTATGTGAAGGAAGGGAGCGACTATTATCTGCGGGCCTATATCGACAGGGAGGGCGGCGTGACCATAAACGACTGCGAGAACGTCAGCAGGGCGTTGTCGGATGCGCTGGATCGGGAGGATTTTATTCCGGACGCCTACATTCTGGAGGTCAGCAGCCCGGGACTGGGCAGAACCCTGAAAAAGGATAAGCATCTGCAGCTGGCACTGGGGCAGGAGGTGGAGATCAAGCTGTTCAAACCCATTGAGAAATGCAGGGAATTTTCCGGGACACTGGAGAGCTTTGACGCACAGACACTGATGATCCTGGAGAACGGAACACCCAGGAGCTTTGAGCGCCAGGACATCGCCCTGATCCGGCTGGCGTTGGATTTTTGAGTACGGAAGGCAAATTTAGCATAGAGCAGGCCCCCACGGGCCGGAATGGAGGAAAAGGAAAAGAAATGAACAGGGAATTAATGGAGGCGCTGGATATTCTGGAGAAGGAGAAGGAGATCAGCAAGGAAACATTGTTTGAGGCGATCGAGAACTCACTGCTCACTGCCTGCAAGAATCACTTTGGAAAATCCGATAACATAAAGGTGGAGATCGACAGGGAAACCTGCGACTTCCTTGTCTACGCAGAGAAAGAGGTGGTCGAAACCGAGGACGACGTGGAGGACGGCTGCCTGCAGATCTCTCTGGAGGACGCGAAGGAGCTCTCAAGCAGAGCCCAGGTGGGAGATATCCTTCATGTGGAGATCAAATCCAAAGAGTTCGGACGTATCGCAACCCAGAATGCCAAAAATGTGATCCTTCAGAAAATCCGCGAGGAAGAGAGAAGTGTGATTTACAATCAGTACTATGAGAAGGAGAAGGATGTGGTCACAGGCGTGGTGCAGCGCTATGTGGGCAAAAACATCAGCATCAATCTGGGCAAGGCGGACGCCATGCTGACGGAGAGCGAGATGGTGCGCGGAGAGGTATTCCGCCCTACGGAACGCATCAAGGTATACATCCTGGAGGTGAAAAATACACCCAAGGGGCCTCGCATCAATGTGAGCCGCACCCATCCGGAGCTGGTAAAAAGGCTGTTTGAATCCGAGGTGACGGAGATCAAGGACGGCACGGTGGAGATAAAGAGCATTGCCAGAGAAGCCGGAAGCCGTACCAAGATCGCGGTGTGGAGCAATCATCCCAACGTGGACGCGGTGGGTGCCTGCGTGGGCTTGAACGGCGCCAGGGTAAATGCCATTGTGGAGGAGCTGCGGGGCGAGAAGATCGACATTGTGAACTGGGACGACAATCCGGGACTGCTGATCCAGAACGCGCTGTCTCCGGCAAAGATCGTGGCGGTGTTTGCGGATCCGGATGAGAAGACCGCGAAGGTGGTAGTTCCCGACTATCAGCTGTCTCTGGCCATCGGCAAGGAGGGACAGAACGCCAGACTGGCGGCCAGGCTCACCGGCTACAAGATCGATATTAAATCCGAGACCCAGGCCAAGGATGCTCCCGGCTTCCGCTATGAGGATTATCTGGACGAGGAAGAGGAATACGAGGAGGACGGATACCAGGAAGGCGGCGAGTATCAGGAGGAAGACGGATACCAGGAAGGCG
>CAJUJU010000006.1:0-72116 GCA_910586835.1 uncultured Acetatifactor sp. | reverse complement strand
GACGGATACCAGGAAGGCGGCGAGTATCAGGAGGAAGACGGATACCAGGAAGGCGAAGGGTATCAGGAGGACGGATACCTGGAGAGCGCTGAGTATCAGGAAGAAGACGGTTATCTGGAGAGCGACGGGGATCAGAGTGAGGAAGCAGATCAGGACGGTTACGGGGAAGAGGAGTATACCGGGACGGAGCAAACCGAGGAGTAAGGATATAATATGGCAAAAAAGATTCCTTTGCGGCAGTGCGTAGGCTGCGGTGAAATGAAGGGGAAGAAGGACATGTTGAGGGTTCTGAAGACAGCCGAAAATGAGATTTGTCTGGACGCAACAGGCAAGAAGAACGGAAGAGGCGCATATATATGCAGGAGCAGGGAATGCCTGTTTGCCGCCAGAAAAAACAGGGGTCTTGAGCGCTCTTTCAAAATGAGTATTCCGGGTGAAGTGTATGACACCCTGGAGAAGGAGTTTGACAATCTTGAAGCAGAATAAAGTTTTTTCCCTGTTGGGAATTGCTATGAGAGGACACAATCTGGTCAGCGGCGAATTGCAGACTCTGAATGCAATCAAAAACGGCTCCGCCATGCTGGTAATCATTGCGGAGGATGCGTCTGACAATACCAGAAAGTTGTTTACCGATAAGTGCTCGTTTTACAATGTGCCGGTTCGGATGTACGGGCAGAAGGAAGAGCTGGGCAGAGCCATCGGAAAGGACTTGCGGTCATCGCTGGGCGTGTGTGACGCGGGATTAGCGGATACGATCATCAAACGACTGGAAGAAGAGGAATAAGCCGGGAGGCGGAATTGGAGGAAAGCATGGCGAAGATAAGGATACATGAACTCGCTAAGGAATTGGATATGCAGGGCAAGGATATCTTGAGCTTTGTGCAGGAAAAAGGCGTGGAAGCCAGGTCTGTGAGCAGTTCGCTGGAAGACGACATGGCGGATACCGTCAGAAAAAGGTTCAGTAAAGGCGGCGGGAAACAGGAGCTGGAAAAGCCTGTGAAGGCCGCGGTTGAAGGAAAGAAGGAGGAGACGCCTGTCAGGAGAGAGGCGGAGAAAAAGGACACGGAGAAGAGAGAGACGGAAAAGGTGACGCAGGAGAAGCAGGAGAAAAGGGAAACGCCGGCGGAGGAGCGGCCGGCGAAGAGTTCCGCGCATCCCGAAGCACAGGGGGCGAAGGAAGCTCCGAAAAAGAAAAAGACGATTATTTTCGTGAACAATGCCCAGAATTCCAAGATGCCGGGAAGGCGTCAGGAGGAGGGCGGAAACGGCAGAAGACCTCAGCAGGGCGGCGGTCAGAACAGATCCCAGGGCGGCGGCCAGGGAAGACCTCAGGGCGGCGGCCAGAACAGATCTCAGGGCGGCGGTCAGGGAAGACCTCAGGGCGGCGGCCAGGGCAGGCCTCAGGGCGGCGGCCAGGGCGGAAACGGTTCTCGGGGCAACGGCTACAACGGCCGCAGAACACAGCCGGCGGCTCCCGTTCACACGCCGATTAAGCCGCTGACACCTCCCTCCCCTACACCCAGCGTGCAGATGGTATCTTCCAGGCCGCAGCCCAAGGTGCGCCCGGAGGCGGAGAAACCCAGGGAGACAAAGGAGATTGTTCAGACCGAGATCGTACAGGTGCAGCCGCAGAATACACGGCCCGAGAGAAGCGAGAGGCCTGAGAGAAACGACAGACCTGAGAGGAACGACAGACTCGACAGGAATGACAGACCTGCAAGACCCGACAGAGGCGACAGGCCCGAGAGAAACGACAGAGGCGACAGACCTGCCAGAGAGTATCGTTCCCAGGACGGCCGGGGAGGCGACAACCGCTATCAGGGAAACCGTGACAACAGAGGCCAGGGCGGCTATCAGGGCAGCAGACCGGACCGCGGACAATTCCAGGGCAGAGGAGGCAGCGGCAATGGCAGACCTTCGGGGGACAGAAGAGACGGATTTCAGAGACCTGGCAGGCCGGGTATGGAAGGCGGCCAGGGTGACAGGCGCGGTCCTGGCGGCGGTCAGGGCGGCGGACGCGGCTTTAACGGTGCTCCGCGCGATAACCGCGGCAATGGAGGACAGGGAGCCGGATTCCGGGATAAGAACCAGGGCAAGGGCTTTGGCGGAGAGGCTCCGGCAAAGGACGTGGATAAGAGGCGCGAGGAAGACAAGAGGCGTGCAAGCAGCCAGGAGAAGGATAAGCGCTCCAGGAAGGATCATATCTACGAGGAGGACGAGGCGTTAAAGAATAAGCCCGGCCGCTTTATCAAGCCGGAAAAGAAGAAGGAGGAGGCTCAGGAGGAGGTGATCAAGGTGATCACTCTGCCCGAGACCATCACCATCAAGGAGCTGGCTGAAAAGATGAAGCTGCAGCCCGCGGCGATTGTGAAAAAGCTTTTCCTCCAGGGTAAGATCGTGACGGTGAACCAGGAAGTGTCCTACGAGGATGCGGAGGGCATCGCCATGGAGTATGAGATCCTCTGCGAGAAGGAAGTGAAGGTGGACGTCATCGAGGAGCTTCTGAAGGAGGACGAGGAAGCCGAGGATGCGCTGGTGGAAAGACCGCCCGTCATCTGTGTCATGGGTCATGTAGACCACGGAAAAACTTCCCTTCTGGATGCCATCCGGAAGACAAATGTCATCGACAAGGAAGCGGGAGGTATCACACAGCACATTGGCGCGTATACTGTAAACGTGAACGGCAGAAAAATCACCTTCCTGGACACGCCCGGCCATGAGGCGTTTACGGCCATGCGTATGAGGGGGGCAAACGCAACGGATATTGCGATCCTTGTGGTTGCCGCCGACGACGGCGTGATGCCCCAGACCGTGGAGGCCATCAATCATGCCAAAGCTGCGGGAATTGAGATCATTGTTGCCGTGAATAAAATTGATAAGCCCTCCGCGAACATTGAGCGCGTAAAGCAGGAGCTGACGGAATATGAGCTGATCGCCACCGATTGGGGCGGAAGCACGGAATTTGTCCCTGTGTCCGCAAAGGCGGGCGACGGAATTGAGGATTTGCTGGATACCATTCTGCTGACTGCGGATATTCTGGAACTGAAGGCGAATCCGAAGCGGCGTGCAAGGGGGCTTGTCATCGAGGCCGAGCTGGATAAGGGCAGAGGCCCGGTGGCTACCGTTCTGGTGCAGAAGGGTACGCTTCATGTTGGAGACTTCATTTCCGCCGGCGCATGCCACGGCAAGGTAAGAGCCATGATCGACGACAAGGGCAGGAGAGTGAAGGAGGCAGATCCTTCCACGCCTGTGGAAATTCTGGGACTTTCCGATGTGCCCAGCGCAGGCGAGGTATTCCTGGCCCATGAGAGCGATAAGGTTGCGAAGTCCTATGCGGACACCTATCTTGCCCAGAACAAGGAGAGAAAGCTGGAGGAGACCAGATCCAAGATGTCGTTGGATGACCTGTTCTCCCAGATCCAGGAGGGCAATTTGAAGGAGCTGAACCTGATCGTCAAGGCTGACGTACAGGGCAGCGTGGAGGCGGTAAAACAGTCTCTGATGAAGCTCACCAACGAGGAAGTCGTGGTGAAATGTATTCACGGCGGCGTGGGTGCCATCAACGAGTCCGATGTGACTTTGGCCAGCGCGTCCAATGCCATCATTATCGGCTTTAACGTCCGTCCCGATGCCACCGCAAAGGCCACTGCCGAGCGGGAGGGTGTGGATGTAAGACTTTACAGGGTGATTTATCAGGCCATCGAGGATATCGAGGCTGCCATGAAGGGTATGCTTGATCCTGTGTTTGAGGAGAAGGTGATCGGTCATGCGGAGGTGCGCCAGATATTCAAGGCGTCTCAGATCGGAAATATCGCAGGCTCCTATGTCATGGACGGTATCTTCCAGAGAGGCTGTAAGATCCGCATTACCCGTCAGGGCGAGCAGATCTATGAAGGCGCGCTTGCTTCCCTGAAGCGTTTCAAGGACGACGTGAAGGAGGTAAGAGAGGGCTTTGAGTGCGGTCTTGTGTTTGAGGGCTTTGACCAGATCCAGGAGCTGGATGTGGTGGAGGCATATATCATGGTTGAGGTGCCCCGATAGGAGTGGGATAACTACCTTGACACAGGCCGGTGAAGGAAAGGTAAAATGAGAAAAAACAGCATTAAAAATACCCGTATCAACGGGGAAGTACAACGTGTTCTGGCTGAGACAATCCGCGGGGAGATCAAGGATCCCCGCATCAGCCCATGGACAAGCGTTGTGGCAGTGGAAGTAGCTCCTGATCTGAAGAGCTGTAAAGCGTGGATCAGCGTGCTTGGGGACGACGAGGCAAAAGAGAATACCCTTCAGGGGCTGAGAAGCGCAGAAGGCTTTATAAAGCGTCAGCTGGCAAAGACCATCAATCTGCGCAACACCCCGGAGATCAGTTTTGTCATGGATCAGTCGATTGAGTACGGCGTCAATATGTCCCGCAGGATCGACGAGGTCATCGCCTCCGACACGGAGAACATGAACCGCGGGGATCAGGAAGAGTAAAGGAAACAGAGGCAGTAAATGAGTTTTGATTTGTTAAAAGAATGTGAAAATGCAAAAAGAATCGGGATCAGCGGACATGTGCGCCCGGACGGGGACTGTGTGGGCGCGGTGCTGGGGATGCAGATGTATCTGCGGAAATGCCTTCCGGGAGCGGAAGTGAAGGCGTTTCTGGAGAAGCCCGCGGAAATCTTCCGGGAGATACAGGGTTATGACGGAATCGATTCCGCGTTTCCCACGGAGGAGCCCTTTGATGTCTTTCTGGCGCTGGACTGCACTGCGGACAGGCTGGGAGAGGCGGAAAAATATTTCAGGGCGGCCCATAAGACGGTCAACATCGACCATCATGTGACCAATTCCGGCAGCGGAGACATCAACTATATCAGGCCGGAGACAGGCTCCACCTGCGAGCTGCTCTATGACCTGTTCGATCCGGACAGACTGGATCGGGAGCTTGCGATGGCGCTCTATGTGGGCATTATTCATGACACGGGAGTGTTCCAGTATTCCAATACCACCCCGGCCACCCTGGAGAAGAGCGCCCGGCTGATCTCCTACGGTTTTGATTTTCCCAGGCTGATTCAGGAGACCTTTTACCAGAAGACCTATGTGCAGGCTCAGATTATGGGCCGCGCATTGATGGAAAGCATCCGCTTTATGAACAACACCTGTATCGTCAGTGTGGTGTACAAGAAGAACATGGATTTTTATGACGTGGAGCCCAGTGATCTGGACGGCATTGTGAATCAGCTGCGGAACATTGAGGGAATCAGCTGCGCCATCTTTATGTATCAGACGGATGTGCAGGAATTTAAGGTGAGCATGCGCTCCGACGAGAAGGTCAATGTGGCGGAGGTGGCCATGCATTTCGGCGGCGGCGGCCATGCCAGGGCGGCGGGCTGCACCATGCGCGGAAATTTCTACGATTGTATCAACAATCTGTCCCTACATATTTCAGAGCAGATGAAGGAGAACGAAGGGGCGCAGGCGGACTGAGCCGCCCCGGCGAAAAAAGACGGACGGGGGCCTGAATGGACGGAATCATCATTATCGACAAGGAGCCCGGCTTTACCTCTCACGATGTGGTGGCAAAGCTGCGGGGAATCTGCGGACAGAAAAAGATAGGGCATACCGGCACACTGGATCCTGCGGCAACGGGGGTTCTCCCGGTATGTCTGGGAAGCGGCACCAGGCTGTGCGATATGCTCACGGACACGGACAAGGAATATGTGGCGGAGCTTCTGCTGGGGGTGGAGACGGATACCCAGGACACCACGGGCCGGGTGCTTGCCACACGGGAGGTCAATGTGTCCCGGGAGGAGCTGAGAGCTGCGGTTTTCAGCTTTGCGGGCGATTACGGGCAGGTGCCGCCCATGTATTCCGCACTGAAAGTGAACGGGAAAAAGCTGTACGAGCTGGCCCGGGAGGGAAAGGAAGTGGAGCGGAAAGCCCGGCAGGTGAAAATCCATGAGATTGAGATTCTGGACTGCAGCCTGCCGGTGGTAAAGCTTCGGGTAGCCTGCTCCAAGGGAACCTATATCAGAACCCTCTGCGCGGATATCGGCGCACGGCTGGGCTGCGGCGGAACCATGCAGAGCCTGCGGCGCACGGCGGCGGGACGGTTTCGGCTGGAGGATGCGGTGACGCTTGAACGGGTGCAGGAAAAGAAGGATCAGGGCAGGCTGAAGGAGCTTATTCTGCCCGTGGATCTGGTGTTTGAGAATTGTCCCTCCCTGCATGTCCGGGGAGAGGGAATAAACCGGCTGAACAACGGAAACAGCATACTGCCGGAGCAGACGGCGGAGGGGACGGTTCATAAGCCGGGAGAATGGGTGAGATTTTACGGATCGGATTATGGTTTTGCCGGCATCTATGCCTATGACGCCGGCAAAAAATGCTATTTGCCGGTGAAAATGTTCCCGGGAGGCAGAGGATAACGGGTAAGGGGTGTAATTTTGGAGATCATTACCGGTACGACTGATTTTTATCTGGAGAAGGATACGGCGGCGGCCATCGGAAAATTCGACGGGGTGCACATCGGGCACAGAAGGCTGCTGGAGGAGATACAGGCCTGCAAGAAAAACGGTATGGCTTCCTGTGTTTTTACTTTTGATCCCGCTCCGGCGGTGCTCTTCGGGAGTCGGGACAGCAGAGAGCTGACCACCCGGGAGGAAAAGCGGATTTTGTTTGAGCGCATGGGTGTGGATATTCTGATTGAGTTTCCGCTGACGCTGGAAAGCGCCGCCATGCCGCCGGAAATGTTTGCGGAGGAGGTGCTGGCCAAGCGGATGAACGTCCGCTTTGTGGCCGCGGGAAGAGATCTGTCCTTCGGGGCCGGGGGAAAAGGAAACGCGGAGCTGCTGTGCAGAATGGGGCCGGAACTAGGGTTTGCGGTGAAGACCATCGACAAGGTCTGTCTGGACGGCAGGGCGGTCAGTTCCACCCTTGTGCGGGGCAGAGTGGAGAGCGGAGATCTGGTGGGGGCGGAAAAGCTGATGGGGATGCCCTATCTGGTGGCGGGAACGGTGACCACCGGCAGAAAGCTGGGCAGAACGCTGGGATTTCCCACGGTGAATATCCTGCCTCCAGGGAACAAGCTGCTGCCTCCGAACGGAGTCTATTACTCCAGTGTGCGCCACGGCGGCAAAGTCTACCGTGCCATCAGCAACGTGGGCTGCAAGCCGACCATAGCGGCAGGGGAAGCCATGAGCGTGGAATCCTTTCTGTATGATTTTGACAGAGAAATCTACGGGGAGGAAATCCAGGTCTCTCTGCACCAGTTCCGCAGACCGGAGAGGCGCTTTGAGAGCGTGGAGGCGCTGAAGAGGCAGCTGGAACAGGATATTGCGGCGGGCAGAGAATGGCGCCCTTTTTCCTGATGTTGTTAAAGAATGAAAAAAGTAGAAAGAAATAATAAATTTTTGTTGTAAGTTTTTGTCTTTTCCCGTACAATTAAAGTGATTTGTCTGAGACGGCACCGGATTGTTAGGGAAGGGAAAACTGTATGAACGCAAGTATAATCATGTCAATGGCGGGTGGACTGGGACTTTTCCTGTTTGGAATGCGTGTTATGAGCGATTCCATAGAAAAGGTGGCCGGGGCCAGACTGCGCCGTATTCTGGAAATTTTCACCACCAATCGGTTTACAGGGATGCTGGTGGGTTTTGTCTTCACAGGCATTATCCAGTCGTCCTCGGCGTGTACCGCCATGGTGGTCAGCTTTGTAAACGCCGGTCTGATGAACCTCTCTCAGGCCGCAGGCGTTATCTTTGGAGCCAATGTCGGCACAACGATCACATCGCAGCTGGTATCCTTTAATTTATCCGCATACGCGCCGGTTATTCTGCTGGCGGGTGTGCTTCTTGTGATGTTTGTCGGGAGTGAAAAGGTGAAAAAAGTGGGGGAGATCATCGTGGGCTTCGGCGTGCTGTTCCTGGGCCTGAGCACCATGTCTTCCTCCATGGCGGGTATGCGGGACGTGCCGGAGGTGGTGAACCTGCTGGGCTCCCTGAGGAATCCCTTTGCCGCAACCCTGGTGGGGCTGCTTCTGACCTCCGTTATCCAGAGCTCTTCCGTGACGGTCAGCATTGTGCTGCTGCTGGCATACCAGGAGCTGCTTCCGCTGCCCATCACCCTGTACATTATTCTGGGCTGTAATATCGGCGCCTGCAGCACTGCGCTGCTCAGCTCCATGGCGGGAAAAAAGGAGGCCAAGAGGGCTGCCCTGATTCATTTCTGGTTTAATGTTATCGGCACGGTGCTTCTGTATATTATTCTGTTTGCCGCGGAGGAGCCTGTGATGAAGCTGATCTGGGCCATCTCTTCCGACAAGGGACGTTTTGTGGCAAACGCTCATACAATGATAAAGATCTTCCAGGTGATCGTGTTGTTCCCGTTCTCCTCCGTGATCGTGAAGCTTGCCTGTCTCTGCGTTCCCGGGGAGGATAAGAAGGTGGGCTACCGGGAGAACTATCAGCTCAAATACATAGGCGACAAGGTGGTGTTCAATCCGGCCACGGCTGTGGTGGAGGTTATCAAGGAGCTGGATCGCATGGCGTCTCTTGCAGGCGAGAACCTGAACCGGGCCATGAATGCCCTGATTACCCTGGACGAGGAGGATATTCAGGAGGTCTATCAGGTGGAGAAAAATATAGACTTTCTGAATCATGCCATAACGGACTATCTGGTAAAAATCAATCAGTCCAATCTGCCCATCGAGGATCTGAAGAGCCTGGGCGCGCTGTTCCATGTGGTGAACGATATCGAGAGGATCGGTGATCACGCGGAGAATGTGGCGGATGCCGCAATGCAGCGCAGGGAGGCGGGAATCGTCTTCAGCGAGGAAGCCCGGAAGGAGCTGGGTGAGATACTTGAGCTGGTGAATAAGATCATCCAGTATTCCATGGATATGTTTTCCAGAGGGGACGAGAGTCATGCCCAGGAGGTTATCCGTCTGGAAAACAAAGTGGACGACAAGGAGAAGGAGCTTCAGAAACTTCATGTACAGCGTCTTGCCAAAGGAGAATGTACGCCTGAGGCCGGAATGATCTTTTCCGATATTGTATCCGGCCTGGAAAGAGTGGCGGATCATGCCACCAACATTGCCTTTGCCATCGTCAATGCGGAGCGCGAGGCGGAGACGGCGGAATAATTGTAAGATAGAATTATGCGGCGAAAAGATCTGGTGAGTGGAATGAAAAAGGAAAAGTCTGAATACAAAACAGAAAAAAGACTTCCGCTGTTTCTCTCCATCATACTCGTTTTTTGTATTCTGGGGGGCGTGGTATTTTCCGTGTCCCGGAAAATCGTGAGGGAAATGTCGGAGGCGGCAATTCAGAACCTCAATGAAAATCTGAATCTTATAAAATCTACCATAGAATCGATCTGGAGTAAGGACGCGGAATTTCAGAAGCTGATGGCTCTGGAAATTGCAGGAATGGAAAATCCGCAGGAATATGTGCTTTCCTATCAGAGGAATGAGACCATGGTGAAGCTTTCGCTGATTCCTGCGGGGGAACAGGAAGGCATTTCCAGCACCGGGGAGGTCTTTTCCGAGGAGGGGATGGAATTCGTCCCCAGCCGGGTCATGGGGGGATTGGAGGTTTCCCGGTCTTATGTGAATTATATGGGAACCTGGGCCTATACCGTCAAATGTCCGGTGGAGAAGGACGGTGTGGAGAAGGGAACCCTTTATGTGGAATATACCTATGATTCCCTGGATAAAGCGCTTCCCGACGGATTCTACAACAAACAGGCCATGCTCTATATCATGGATGCGGAGACGGAAAGGTTTGTCCTGAAGCCCAAGGGAATGGGAGCCAGAAGCGCGGGCCATGTGAATCTGGAGGACTTTTACAGGGCCAACAGTATTCAT
The DNA here is from genome assembly GCA_910586835.1 of uncultured Acetatifactor sp. Lineage (GTDB taxonomy): Bacteria > Bacillota > Clostridia > Lachnospirales > Lachnospiraceae > Acetatifactor. The sequence continues at coordinate 62,269 of CAJUJU010000006.1, read as the reverse complement.
GAGGAAGCGCTGCGCGCCAGGATAGAGGACAGCCTGAAGGATAAGCAGGATATTATGTTTTACCATGATATCCGCGGGAAAAGTGCCCTGAATTTCATCTGGATGGTGAATGACGGAACAGTCTGCCTGGTGGGTTATGTGCCCACGGAATCCATTCAGAAGGAGGCAAAGACAGTAAACGTCAATATCCTTGTGGTGGTGGCAGTAATGACCAGCGCGTTTTTCCTGTGCTGTGTGCTCTATTATTTTAACCAGAGACAGCAGAGAAATATTCTGCGGGAACGGGAGGAGGAGAGAGAGCGGCATAACAAGGAGCTGACAGATGCCTTGCATGCCGCACAGCTTGCCAGCAACGCGAAGACCATGTTCCTTTCCAATATGTCCCACGATATCCGCACCCCCATGAACGCGGTGATCGGATTCACCACGCTGCTTGCCAGGGATGCGGAAAATCCGGATAAGGTGCGGGACTATACCAAAAAGATCATGGCTTCCGGCCAGCATTTGCTCAGCCTGATCAATGACATTCTGGAGGTTTCCAAGATCGAGAGCGGGAAAGTGGTGCTCAACCGGGAGGAGTTTGCCCTGAAGGATCTGATCGCATCCCTGGATGCCATCATCCGTCCCATGGCAGGCGCGAAGGGACAGGAATTCCATGTGGAAATAGAGGATATTAAGCATGAGTTTCTGGTGGGGGATGAGACAAGGATCAATCAGATTTTGATCAACCTGCTTTCCAACGCCGTCAAGTATACGCCGGATGGCGGCAATGTGTGGCTGCGTTTCATCGGGCTGAAGCAGCATTCCAGCCAGTTTGAGCGCATTCGGATCGAGGTGGAGGATGACGGGTACGGCATGACGCAGGAGTACTTGAAGACCATCTTCGACGTGTTCACCAGGGCGGAAAACAGTACCACAAACAAAGTCCAGGGTACGGGGCTGGGCATGGCAATCACCAAAAATATCGTGGAGCTCATGGGGGGAACCATTGAGGTGTTCAGCCAGGTAGACGAGGGCAGCCTTTTCCGGGTGGAGGTGGAATTTGCCATATCGGATAGAAAGGTGGAGGAGCCGTCAGGGGAAAAAGACGGGAAGAAATCTGCTTTGGAGGCGGGGATCAGCAGTCTGGAGGGACTGAACTTTCTTGCCGCAGAAGACAATGAGATCAATGCGGAAATTTTGTCGGAAATCTTTTCCATGGAAGGTGCGGGCTGTGAGATTGTGGAGAACGGAAAACTGGCGCTGGAGCGTTTTATGGCATCCGCGGAGGGCGAGTTCGACGCGATCCTCATGGATGTGCAGATGCCGGTGATGAACGGCTATGACGCCACAAGGGCCATCAGGGCGCTGGATCGCGCAGATGCGGGCCGGATCCCGATCATTGCCATGACGGCAAACGCCTTTGCGGAGGATGAGAAGGAAGCGCTGAAGGCAGGGATGAATATTCACCTGGCAAAGCCGGTGGATATAGATCTGTTGAAGAATGTGATCAGTCAATGTGTGCGTGGAAGAGTGCCGGATGAGAAGGAGTAAACAGGGCATATATGAAAAGCGGGAAAAGGGCTTATACAAAGGCGGCCGTGTGTTTGGCGGGCATTGTGACATGTCTGGCGGCATGCGGCTTAGATCCGAATGTGAACCTGGCCTCAACAAATGAGGGCGAAGACAGGATTGTAAATTTTTACAGCCCCATGGAAAAGACGGATCCGGATGCGGAGAATGTGGCCCGCAGCGCCGCGGATAAGACGATCCGTATGGCGGAGGAAGCGCTTGGGGTGACGGTAAATTATATTACCTATACGGCTGAGAGCTATCAGGATAAGTCCTACGACGACGTTGCCCTTGACCGGGTGCGAAACGATATGGATGATCTCTACCTGCTGAATCCGGATACGATCCGAACCCTTGGAGAAGAGGGAAGGCTTAAGGATCTGTCGGGGCTGGAATGCGTAAAGAATCTGCGGGATGTGGTAAAGACGGCGAACACCATAGACGGGAAGCTGGTGGCCATCCCCCAGGAAGTAGTCGCCTACGGACTGTTTGTCAATAAGGATATGTTCGACCGGTATGAGCTGGAATTGCCGGAGACACCGGAGGAGTTTCTGGAGTGCTGCAGAGTGTTTCAGGAGAACGGCATCGAGACGCCGGTGGGGGCAAACCGCTGGTGGCTGGAAACCTTTGTTCTGGCCCAGGCCTACGCGGATCTGTATAACGGAGGGAACACCGAGGCGGAGATCAGGGCGCTGAACAGCGGAGAGAAGAAGTACAGCGATTATATGCGTCCCGGTTTTGAATTTCTGCAGGAAATGATAGACCGGGGTTATGTGGATGCGGCGAAGGCTTATGTGAGCGAAGCAATGGAGGGAGAGCGTGAGGACTTTCTGGCGCAGAAGACACCTATTGTCATGGCTTACTGGGGGGCGGCAAATACGGACACCGCATACGGAAATACGGATTTTGAAATGTTGGTGGTTGGTTTTCCAAGCAGCAGGGGGCAGATGCCGGTGATGCCCATGACAGGATACGCAGTGGGGATCAACGCGGAGCATGAAGAAGACGCCATGCGGCTGCTGGATGTGATACTTTCCGATGAAGCGTTCCGGATTTATGCGGAGACCAACCGGGTGATTTCGCCGTCCGTAAATGTGGAGGTGGACTGCGTGCCTGCGTTAAAGCCTCTGAAGGACAGGATAGAGGAAAATGTTTATGTGCTGGGATCCAATGCGGGTATGGAGGTGGAACAGTGGGGAAATACCTGTCTGATTGTGCGGGAATTGTTAAACGGGACAACGGTGGAGGAATGTATGGCAGAATTTGACAGGCTTCAGGAAGAAGCGCTGTCGAAATAGAGCTTGACAGAAGCGGAGAGGAACTGTATAATTCAAAGAGATGTAACAGATTTGTAATAATTTCGCAAAGAATTTTTAATCTCAGAGGATACCAGTGATGAAATCAATCAGACGAAAGAGACAGATGATTCTCGCTTCTGCAGGAGTTATGCTTGTGTTGTGCCTGGAGCCGATGCAGGCTTTTGCGCAGGAAAGTGTGCTTCCCTCAGCTGGGGTGGCATCCATGCTGGAGGCCAGGCTTTCCACGGAGGAATACCTGAAGGCAGCCCAGGAGGCCCAGGGAGCGGCGTGGGGCTATACCAATATCGGCATCGCAAATGTGGAGAGCGGCAACCTGAACGTGAGGGAAGCTCCTTCCACGGAGGGAAAGCTTGTGGGAAAGATGCCCAAGAATTCGGCCTGCGAGATTCTGGAGCTGCTGGACGGATGGGCGCACATCACTTCCGGCGAGGTGGAGGGATATGTGAGTCTGGATTACCTGCTCACGGGGCCGGACGCCAGGCTGAAGGCAAACGAGCTTGCCCGGACGGTGGTGGTTGTGAATACGGACGGACTGAATGTGAGAGATCAGGCGAGCACGGACAGCGCCGTGCTGACCCAGGTGCCCAAGGGGGAAGAGCTGGAGTATGTAGAGACGCTGGACGGTTGGGTCGGGGTATCCATAGACGACCAGGTGGCGTATGTGTCTTCCGATTATGTGACGGTGGAGGAAAAGCTTGACACGGCCATTACGATGACGGAGCTTTTATATGGTGTGGGCGTTTCCGACGTGAGAGTGGAACTGGTGGAATATGCCAAGACGGCATTGGGAAATCCTTATGTTTGGGGAGGCACCAGCCTGACAAAGGGCGCCGACTGTTCCGGATTTGTGTTGAGCGTGTATAAAAAGTTCGGCATAAAGCTGAGCCATTCCTCCAGCGCACAGTCAAAGGAGGGAACAAAGATTTCCGCATCTGAACTGCAGCCGGGAGACCTGATTTTCTATGCGAACAGTTCAGGTACCATCAACCATGTGGCTCTCTATATCGGCGGGGGCAGGGTTATTCACGCCAGCAGCCCCAGCACGGGAATCAAGATCAGCAAGTACAATTACCGCACGCCGGTGAAATATGTAAGTATTCTGCAGGATTGAATAAAGAGCATAAAGAAACCGCCGCACCTTTGGTGCGACGGTTCTTTTTAAAGGAAATCAATGTTTCCTTAGATAGCGTTGGAGCTCTTGTACAGGAAGAGCATGTAGAGAACGGAACCTACCAGGGAAACCAGAGCCACTATGTAGCCGGCGAAGCCTGCGATAACGTTCAGTACGGGGATCACTGCAAGAACAGTGATCACAGCGGTTGCAGCGCTGCAGATCAGATTGATCATCCAAACGGTGTGTCCGGTCTTTGCCACATCGGAAGAGCCGATCTTGGTCATGACCTCTGAGACAGAGGTGCATACAAAGTAGATAATTGCCAGAGCGATTACGATTTGAGCCAGGTTGAGGATGATCCCCAGGATGCCCGCGCCGAATACGGTCTTCAGGACGTTGACCACCAGGTTTGCGATGGTCAGCATGAAGGCTGTCTTACAACCCTCGATATCCTTTCCTGCCTGGTACAGTCCCACAATGCTGAGTACCAGAAATACCAATGTTGCCAGTGCCGCTATGAGGTTGACAATGGGAATCAACATCAGAACCACACAGGCAACGCTGCCGACCTGCGCAATGAACATCTTTTTCAGACCGGCCTTTGCCTCTTGTAAATTTTCCATTTACATTTCCTCCTTCAATAAGAATATACTCACATTATATCATACCATGTAAAAAATGCAAGATACGGAAACATAAGAAAATCATTTACAATTTCCGGATTCTATGCTAATATGGGATGGTATGATTCAGCCGGCGCTCAGTGGTCGGATGCTCCAACCGCTGCTTGGTGCCAGGTGGTTTCAAAAATATTTATATGGAGGAAGAAAAATGATTTCCAAAGAAAAGAAAACAGCAATCATGAACGAGTATGCAAGGACGCCCGGCGACACCGGTTCCCCTGAGGTACAGGTGGCAGTTCTGACCGCAAGGATTCAGGAGCTCACGGATCATCTGAAGGACAATCCCAAGGATCATCACTCCCGCCGCGGTATGCTGAAGATGGTAGGACAGAGGCGCGGACTTCTCGACTATCTGAAGAAGAAGGACATTGAGAGATATCGTGCGCTGATTGAGAGACTTGGTCTGAGAAAGTAAATCTGAACCATATTCTTGACAGAAAGCGGCTGCAGAGCCATGTATGTGTGAAGCAGTCACAGAAGTCAGAAGTGGTAATGAGAGCGGAAGGCGGCCGTATTGCGGCGCTTCCGCTTTTAGTGCAAGGAAAGTTGATAAGGAGAAACCTTTGGAACAGAAGAAAGCCCCGAGACCACTGAAAAATATATGCCTGACATGTGTTTTTCAGTAGTTTCGGTGTCTTCTGTTCCTCAACATAAAGGTTTGCGCCGCCGGAGGCGCTTTGCGGACAAGCGCTGTCTGCCGCAGAGCTGCCGGGGTGCTGAAGTCCGGAGACGGACAGGCCAGTGTGACAGCGCAGAAATGAGGATACTATGTACAAAACTTATGAATTGGAGCTTGCAGGGCGTACCCTGAAGGTGGATATCGGCCGTGTGGGCAAGCAGGCAAACGGATGTGCATTCATGCACTATGGCGATACGGTGGTGCTCTGTACTGCCACCGCCTCGGAGAAGCCCAGGGAGGGAATCGACTTTTTCCCGCTCAGCGTGGAATATGAGGAGAAGATGTATGCGGTGGGAAAAATTCCCGGAGGCTTTAACAAGCGCGAGGGAAAGGCCAGCGAGAACGCCATTCTCACCAGCCGTGTTATCGACAGGCCCATGCGTCCTCTGTTTCCCAAGGATTACCGCAATGATGTGACGCTGAACAATATGGTTATGAGCGTTGATCCCGAATGCCGTCCCGAGCTGGTGGCAATGATCGGCGCCGCTGTTGCAACCTGTATTTCGGATATTCCCTTTGACGGCCCCTGCGCCATGACCCAGGTGGGCATGATCGACGGCGAGCTCGTTCTCAACCCCTCCCAGGAGCAGTGGAAGGTGGGCGATCTGAACCTGACCGTGGCATCCACCAGAGAAAAGGTCATCATGATCGAGGCGGGCGCCAACGAGGTGCCTGAGGAGAAGATGCTGGAGGCCATCTACAAGGCTCATGAAGTCAATCAGACCATCATCGCCTTCATCGACAGGATTGTTGCGGAGTGCGGCAAAAAGAAGCATGAGTACACCAGCTGTGCCATCCCCCAGGAAATGTTCGACGAGATAAAGAGGCTGGTGCCGCCCGAGGAGATGGAGACGGCGGTATTTACGGATGACAAGCAGACCCGGGAGGAGAATATCCGCGTCATTACGGAAAAGCTGGAGCAGGCCTTCGCAGAGAAGGAGGAGTGGCTGCCCATCCTTGGCGAGGCCGTTTATCAGTATGAGAAGAAGACCGTTCGTAAGATGATTCTGAAGGATCACAAGCGTCCCGACGGGCGTGAGATCACCCAGATCCGTCCACTGGCTGCTGAGGTGGATATCATTCCCAGAGTACACGGTTCCGCCATGTTTACCCGCGGACAGACACAGATCTGCAACGTATGTACCCTGGCGCCGCTCTCCGAGCAGCAGAGGCTGGATGGGCTGGACGAGAACGAGGTCAGCAAGAGATATATGCATCACTACAACTTCCCTTCCTACTCTGTGGGCGAGACAAAGCCTTCCAGAGGACCCGGAAGACGTGAGATCGGCCACGGCGCGCTGGCCGAGAGGGCGCTGATCCCCGTGCTTCCCAGCGAGGAGGATTTTCCTTATGCAATCCGTACCGTGTCCGAGACTTTTGAGTCCAACGGTTCTACCTCCATGGCCTCCACCTGTGCATCCTGCATGTCTCTGATGGCGGCAGGTGTACCCATCAGGAAGATGGTTGCCGGTATTTCCTGCGGTCTTGTCACCGGGGAGACAGACGACGATTTTGTACTGCTCACCGATATTCAGGGGTTGGAAGACTTTTTCGGTGATATGGATTTCAAGGTGACGGGTACTGCGGACGGTATTACGGCCATTCAGATGGATATCAAGATTCATGGTCTTACAAGGCCTATTGTGGAAGGTGCCATTGAGAGATGCCGCGACGCAAGGCTTTACATTATGGAAACCTGTATGAAGCCTGCGATTTCCGCGCCCAGACCGGAGGTGGGCCCTTATGCGCCCAAGATCATTTCCATCCAGATTGATCCTGAGAAGATCGGGGATGTGGTGGGCCAGAGAGGAAAGACCATCAATGAGATCATTGCCCGCACCGGCGTGAAGATCGACATCACGGACGACGGGAACGTGTCCGTATGCGGTACCGACAAGGAGATGATGGATAAGGCCGTGGAGATGGTAAAGATGATCGTCACGGACTTTGCGGAAGGCCAGATCTTCAAGGGCAAGGTGGTCAGCATTAAGGAGTTCGGCGCGTTTATAGAGTTTGCTCCCGGCAAGGAGGGAATGGTTCACATTTCCAAGATTGCGAAGGAGAGAATCAATCGTGTGGAGGATGTTCTGACGCTTGGAGATGTGGTGACTGTGGTTTGCCTCGGCAAGGACAAGATGGGCAGAATCAGCTTCTCCATGAAGGACGTGGCACAGCAGTAATTGACAGCCTCCTGACGTAATTGTATTCGTCAGGAGGCTGTTTGATGTTTTATGTACGGTTGCTTTATTACGGTTGCGAGGTGAAATATGAAAAGGGAAATAAGGTATGATCTGCTGCGTATCACAGCGTGTTTTGCAGTGGTGCTGCTGCATGTTTCTAATGGGCACTGGTACGTTGTGGATATAAACAGCACTGATTTTACGGTGATGACAATCTACAACAGTTTTACCCGATTTGGTGTGCCGGTTTTCTTTATGTTGAGCGGATTGTTTTTGCTGGATCCTCAAAAAGAATTGTCAATGAAAAAATGGGGCGCCAGAATCGGAAAACTGATTGTTGGATTTTTCGTGTGGTCTCTTTTTTATGCGTTTCAGAGCGTAATTTATAACGGAGTTTTGTCTGGATGGGACAGCGTCACCGGGGAGATGTGGTCTTCGGCGCTGGTGCGTCTGATCAGAGGACATGGCCATATGTGGTTTCTGATGGATCTGCTCGGATTTTATTTGCTGCTTCCCATACTGCGTAAGATCTGTGAAGATATCAGGTTGACAGGCTATTTCCTGCTGCTTTGGGTGGTAGTTCGGTTTTTTGTGAATACGGTACTGCCATATTTGGGTGGCGAAATGATTATTGCAGTAGTTTCCTCCATGCATTTGTATCTTTTTACAGGCTTTATCGGATATTTCCTGGGAGGGTATTTTTTGCAGAAGGTTGATATCCCGAAGTGGTGCAGAGGCGTTTTATATGTATTGGGCGCCGGTTCCATTGTATTTACGATTTTAAAAACCTTGCAGGATTGCAGGGCAACGCAGAGCTATGATGACAGGTGGTTTAGTCCCAGCAACATAAACGTGCTGTTGTTGAGCATTGCGACATTTGTCTTTTTTAAGTATGCTGCCGTACCGTCACGGTTCACACGGGCAAAGTGGGTGCCTGTAATGGCCGGTTGTACGTTTTTTGTATATATGGTTCATCCGTTTTTATTGGAAAAGCTGGGGCTTGTCGGTATAAAGGTCACTGCATATCCGGTGGTTTTGTCCATACCGATTATGACAATTGGAATTTTTGCAGTCGGCATGTTGGCGGGATGGATCGTCGGCAAGATTCCGGTAATTGGGAAATGGATTACCTTTCAGTAGAATCAGTAGAAAATGAATAGATACAAGGAGGTTTTTATGTTAACACAGCAGGTTATCAGAGAGGCGCTTATCAAGGCTCTCTCCACAGGTGCCGACTATGCGGAGGTGTATGCGGAGCACACGGAGCAGAAGACAATCAGTCTTGTCTCCGCAAAGGTAGACAAGATTGCGGACGCGGTGATCTCCGGGGTGGGGATCCGTATTTTCAAGGGCACAAGATGTGTTGCCGGCTCGGCTTCCTCGCTGGATGCGGCTGCGGTGCTCTCCTGCGCGGCCAGGGTGGCTGAGGCGCTTCAGGGCGTGCCCGAGCATGGGGATGTGGCTTTAAGAGAGCGTATTTTCGGAGATATTCATCCCATCAGAATCGTTCCTGCCAGCGTGGAGAACGCGACCAAGATTGATTATGTCAGGGAGGCATGTATCGCCGCAAAGGAGTACAGTCAGGAGATCTCCCAGGTGACAGGGAGCTTTCTGGAGGTGGATCATAAGATACTGATCGCCACCAGCGAGGGGCTTTTTGCCACGGACAGACAGATTCGGACCAGAGTAAATATCTCCGCCATTGCCAGCGACGGAAACGAGAATCAGACAGGGGGTGTAGCTCCCGGGGCCAGAAAGGGCCTGGAGCTTTTTGAGGAATTTGATCCCGGGGAGCTGGGGCGGAAGGCAGCAAAGCAGGCAGTCACTATGCTCCATGCGGGTTATATTGACGCAGGCGTGATGCCGGTGGCCATCGAAAACGGCTTTGGCGGCGTGATTTTCCACGAGGCCTGTGGACATTCTCTGGAAGCCTCCGGCGTGGCGCTGGGGCAGTCTCAGTTCTGCGGTAAGCTGGGGCAGCAGATTGCAAATCCAAAGGTTACGGCCATCGACGACGGCACCATTCCCAACGCATGGGGATCCGTGAATATCGACGACGAGGGAACCCCCGCTCAGAGGAAGGTTCTGATTGACAGAGGTATCTTGAAGACCTACATGGTTGACAAGCTGAACGGCAGGCGGATGGGAATGGAATCCACCGGAAGCTCCAGGCGTCAGAGCTATGAGTACATACCTACCTCTAGGATGACCAATACCTACATTGCTGCCGGAGAAGACAGGGATGAAGACATCATTGCGTCCATAGAGTACGGCCTGTATGCGAAGGATATGGGCGGCGGATCCGTAAATCCCGTCACCGGACAGTTTAATTTTTCCGTCCGGGAGGGTTATGTGATCAGAAACGGTAAAATCTGTGAGCCGGTTCGGGGCGCCAGCCTTGTGGGCAAGGGCTCGGAGGTGCTTATGAATATTGACATGGTGGGAAAGAATGTGGCCAGGGCGCAGGGAATGTGCGGCGCTTCCTCCGGAAGCATTCCCACGGATGTGGGGCAGCCTCTGGTTCGTGTGTCCTCCATCACGGTGGGAGGCCGCTGACCGGAAGATAGGTTTCTTCGAAATTCGTTGACATTTATCACAGAGAAAGGCGTGGTTATCAATATGACATATCAGGAATTTAAGGAGGCTGTGATCGGCATTTCTGCGGAAATGCAGGTTGCGGACTATGAGCTCTATTTCACGGAGAGTAATTCCACCTCTGTGGAGATCTACAAAGAAGAGATTAAGGAATACAGCACGGACAGCGGACTGGGGGTCTGCTACCGCTGCATCAGGGACGGGAAAGCGGGCTATGCCTCCACGGAAAACCTGACGCCGGAAGAGGCCAGGTCGCTGGTGGTTCGGGCGCTGGAGAACGCAAAATCCATCGAGAGCGAGACGGAATCCTTTATCCACGGGAAGGGAGACAGCTATGCGACGCTGTCGGAGGACAGGATGGAGGAGCCCTCCGGTGGAGAGCTGACAGAGGCGGCTCTTGCGCTTCAGAAGGAGCTGTATGCCGTTGATTCCCGGGTGGCGGACGGTACACAGAGCTATATGGCCTACGGCAGGAATACTTATGCCCTTTACAATTCCAGAGGGCTTGATCTGGAGGACAGGGCTGCCTACACGCTCTGCATGGGGCTGGCCCTGATACATGACGGTGAAGAAATGTATGACGGCAGCGAGGACAGGGACGGAAGGCTGGGAGACTTTGACTTGAAGGAAGTTGCCCGGAAGGCAGTGGAGGACGCAGTATCCGCCATCGGCGCGGACAGTGTTCCCAGCGGAAAATATCATGTGGTCTTTACGGGACGTGCCTTTGCCCAGCTTTTGGCCACCTATTCTTCCGTGTTCTCCGCAGAGGCGGCTCAGAAGGGAATGTCCCTGCTGCAGGGGAAAGAAGGAGAAAAGATTGCTGCGGATATGGTGACGCTGGTCGATGATCCCATGCATCCGGAGAGTCTTGTGAAGAGAACCTTTGACGGAGAGGGCGTGGCTGCCTTTGAAAAGAATGTCATCGAGGAAGGCGTGCTGAAGACCCTGCTCCACAACCTGAGCACTGCGGCAAAGGCAGGTGTGAAATCTACGGGCAACGGTCAGAAGGCGTCCTATGCCTCCACTGTGGGAGTGGGTCCCTTCACCTTCTATCTGAAGCCGGTGGAAGGAACGGAGGAAGAGCTTCTGGCTGCGGCGGGAAACGGTATCTGTATCAAGGGCGTGTCCGGCCTGCACGCGGGCGCAAATCCTGTCACGGGAGACTTTTCCCTTTTGGCGGAAGGCTTTTGCGTGGAGGACGGCAGGAAGACAAAACCGGTGAAGAACATTACTGTCTCGGGTAACTTCTTTACATTGCTGAAGGAGATTGACCGGATCGGGGACGACCTGAAGTTTATCAGAGGCATGGGCGGAAAGTGCGGATCTCCCTCCGTGCTGGTACGGGATATGACGGTTGCAGGACAATAATTTGTATGCAGATTTGATGCCTCTCTGTGGCATTCTGAAACAGTGAATTGCCAGAGCTGTGGAGGAACGGGGGCATTATGAAAAAAGGTGTAAAACAGATCCTGGAAGGACTGACAATCTTGCTTATTATGACCGGCTGCGGCGGGGAGCCGGCCCAAAAGGCAGAGCGTCAGTCCTTTTCTGATTTTCAGGAAGCGGAGGTTGTAGAGCAGACGGAAGACCTTTCCCCTGTTGTCAGGGAGGGATGGGTGACGGACGAATTTGAGGATTGTACCATCACCTCCACTTTTCTGTTTCCCGAGTGGGACGAGACCCTTTCGGATAAGCTGTTTACGGTGGAAATAGAGGGCAGGTGGGAGGGAAAGCCGATCTCCCAGAGGCTGGAGCTGGTTATGCCGGAATCTAATAACATGGGCTACGATTCTTACGCCCTGGAACGGGAAGATATCAATTTTGACGGATACAATGATCTGAGGGTTCAGACGGGGAGCGCATACGGCAGCGGCGGTTCCTGGGGATGCTTTGTGGGACTTGTGTGGAATCCGCAGACCGAAGCGTTTGAGGTGATGGAGTCCTTTCCGAAGCTGCAGACAGAGTTTGACCGGGAAGGGCACAGGGTAATCAAGCGGTATCAGAGCGGTGCCCTTGATGAATATGTGGAGGAATATACCATAGTGGACGGAGAATATCTGTTGACACAGATGCTTCATTTGAGCGCTGACTTTGGCCCGGACAGTATTGATACCCTTCATCTGTATCATTATGTGAACGGAAAGCTGGAACAGGAGCATGTGGTAAAAGACAGCCATGAGGCGGCGGAGCTGTACCCGGAGCTGGATTATTGGTGGAGGGGCTGAAATAAGCCATATTTTTTATTTTTGTTTATACTTATTTAATTGAATTTCGTTCATAAGGGTGTAGAATAGTATCTGTCAGCACGGCGGAATGCAGGGCCTGGAATGACGGTATGGAGGCGCGCTATGAGAGAAAAATTACAACGATTCATGTGGGGAAGGTACGGAAATGATCAGCTGAACCGCTTTTTGATGGTGGTGATGCTGGCAGGGCTGGTGCTTTCCATGATCTTCCGGTTTGCCGGTCCGTTCTATTTCATAGCGCTTGCGGCGCTGATCTATTCTTATTTCCGCATGTTTTCGAGAAATATTGCGAAGCGTTCCGCGGAGAATCAGTGGTATTTGAATCAGTCCAGGAAGGCGAAAGGATTTTTCCGGAAAAAAAAGAAAGAGCTGTCTCAGAGGAAGCAGTTTCACATCTATAAGTGTCCCAATTGCAGACAGAAGCTCCGGGTGCCAAGAGGCAGGGGCAGAATTGCCATAACCTGCAGGAAATGCGGCACAGAGTTTTTTAAAAAGAGTTGAGGATGAAACATGTTCGGGTATATTATAATCAATAAGGCCGAGATGAAATTCAAGGAGTTTGATGTCTATCATTCCTTTTATTGCGGTATCTGCCGGGAGCTCAAGAGAAAGTACGGGATATCGGGACAGCTTTCCTTAAGCTATGACATGACCTTTCTCGCCATTCTGCTCACCGGACTTTATGAGCCGGAGACGGAGCAAAGCAGCTGTAAATGTATCGCCCATCCCTTTGAAAACCATGAGACGCGAAGAAATATTTTTACGGAATATGCGGCGGATATGAATGCTCTGTTTGCATATTATAAGTGCAGGGATGATTGGGAGGACGAAAGAAAGCTGTGGAAGCTGATCTACGGCAGGCTGCTGGAGGGAAAGGCGGGAAAGCAGCTGCACGCCTACTCGGAGAAGCTTCGGAAAATTGCCCTTACCATGCAGAATTTTTCGGAGGCGGAACAGGCGGAGAATACGGATATCGACACTTTGGCCGGGCTTTTCGGCAAGGTCATGGCGGAGATTGTGACGCCCAGGGAGGATGAGTGGTCGGAAAACCTTCGGGCTCTGGGCTTTTTTCTGGGAAAATTCATCTATCTATGCGACGCCTATGAGGACGTTGAGAAGGATATCAAAAAGGGAACCTTCAATCCCTTAAAACGCAGATATGAGTGTCCGGATTTTGAGGAGGAATGCAAGACCATTCTCATGATGATGATGTCGGAGTGCTGTCGGGAATTTGAAAAGCTGCCCATTCTGGAAAATGTGGAGATCCTGAGAAACATTTTATATTCGGGCGTGTGGGGCCGCTATGAGGCGGTGCACGAAAGGCGGATGGAAAAACTGCGGAAAGAGTGAGGTAACTACAGTGATGTACGACCCGTACAGTATTTTAGGTGTGAGCAGGAATGCCTCCGAGGAAGAGATTAAAAAGGCCTATAAAATGCTGAGCCGGAAATATCATCCGGATACCAACATCAATAATCCAAACAAGGCCCAGGCGGAGGAGAAGTTTAAGGAGATTCAGGCGGCTTACCAGCAGATTATGAAGGAGAGAACCTCCGGCTATGGGGGAGGCGGTTACGGCTATGGCGGGAGCGGATCCGGCGGTTACGGGTCAGGCAGCTATGGCGGCTTCGGCTATGGTTCCTTCGGCGGCTTCGGACAGGGTCAGGAGACCGGTTATGAGGAAAATAATTATATCCGTGCCGCGGGAAACTATATCCGCAACGGCTATTACAGGGAAGCCCGCACGACGCTTGACGGCATGCAGGAGGCTTTGAGAGACGGAAGATGGTACTATTACAGCGCCATTGCCCATTCCGGGCTGGGAAACAATGTGGTTGCGCTGGAGCATGCAAAGCGGGCTTACGCCATGGAACCCGACAATCTGAGTTATCGGCGTCTCGTGCAGCAGTTTGAGAGCGGAGGCAGCTGGTATGAGCAGCGGCAGGCGACCTATGGCTATCCCTCCTTCGGAGGTGGAAATCTGTGCATGAAGCTGTGTCTGGTCAACATGATCTGCAATCTCTGCTGCTGCGGCAGCGGCGGATGCTGCGGCCTGGGGGCTCCGATCATGTATTATTGACCGGTTCCGGTATGCTTTTTGATGGCGTCAAAGCTTTTGCTGCTGATGACATGCTCTATCCTGCAGGCGTCCTCCGGAGCAGTCTCTCTGGAGACTCCCAGCTTTATGAGCCAGGCGGAGAGCAGCTGGTGCCGCTCATAGATCATCTCCGCGATTTCCCTTCCGGCGGGTGTCAGGGTGAAAAAGCCGGAGTGATCTACCTGAATATGTTCTTTTTCACGAAGCTGGGCAGCGTCGTTGCCTGGCTCTTTATTCCACGGGGCTGGGGAAACTGGCAGGCGGCTGTAGCATCCATCACCGGGCTTGTGGCTAAGGAAAGTATTGTGAGTACTCTGGGAATCCTTTACGGCGGGGGAGAGGGCACGACATATGGGATTATCGCGGCAGCATTTACCACAGCCGGAGGCTTCTCTTTCCTGGTGTTCAAGCTTTTGTGCGCGCCGTGTTTTGCCTGGCTGCTGCTTCGGCGTTCTTCTCATTGATTTTTGTGTGCCCCCGGCGGGGCGGAAAGGAGTGTGTATGGGAACGGTTGTTGTGGGCGGAGTGCTGGCGCTTACGGTGGTATGGGTAGTACGCGGTATGATAAAGAATAAAAAGAGCAGAAAGACATCCTGCGGAGGTAACTGCGGGCACTGCGGCGGATGTCACTGACCGGATTGGCAGGGGGATTTTGGGATGAGGATTCTTGTGATCGGCGGAAGTTATTTTTATGGCAGAGTGTTCGTGATGCTGGCGGCAAAAGAGCATGATGTGACGGTGGTAAACCGGGGAACCTATTCCATGGAGGAATTTGGCGTAAGGCAGATACGGGGCGACAGGCATGACCCGGAGCTCTGGCGGCAGTGCGCCGGGGATTATGATGTGGCGGTCGACTTCTGTGCCTATCAGCCGGGGGACATTGAGACGGTGCTTGAGAATCTGCCGGGCAAGATCGGGCAGTATCTTTTGGTCAGTACTGTGGATGTGTACAGGAGGCAGGGGGATGAGGCCGGAGGCGGTGCTTTGAAGGACGAGACATTTCCGTTGGAGGAGAGACGTTTTCCCGGGGAGGCCGGAAGCTATATCTCGGGTAAGGTGGCTCTGGAGGGTGAGGTCTCCAGGGTATGCGGGGAGAGAGGCATATTCTTTACCGTGCTGCGTCCGGCAATATTGTACGGTCCCTATAACTATGCGCCCAGGGAGGCTCTGTTCATTCAGATGGCACTGACGCAGGGGGCGCTGCCCCGGTTTACGGATGCGGACGGAAGCTTTCAGCTGGTCTATGTGAAAGATGCGGCGGAGGCGGCTCTCAGGTGTTTGGGAAATACCGCGGCCTATGGGCAGGCCTATAATCTGTGCGGGGACGAGACGGCGGATTACGGATTGTTTTTCCGGGAGCTGAGAGCCTGTGCGGAGGAGGAGCGGATGTGTGTGGGGGAGGAGCCCGACGTTTGGGAGAGGACGGCGGGCAGGGAGCCGGGGGAGTACACCGGGCTTGCAGAGATTCCCCTGACGCTGGCGCAGGCCGGGGAAAGGGGCATCCCCGTGCCGTTCCCTGCCACGGCCCGGGAGACGGAGCTGGTATCCAATAAAAAGAGCAGGGAGGAGCTGGGCCTGACGTATACGCCTCTGCACGAAGGCATGTCAAGGACCTTCCGGGCCTTCAGCCGGGTATATGGAAAGTGAGGAATTGAAATTGTCTGGCCGGCGGAAAAAGCGGTTGTTTTCCGCCGGACTTTTCTGTATAATGAGGGCAGCGTTCCTGAATGATGACGGAGGGCAAAGAGGTGCAGACATGGGTATGGATATGAATTTCAGAGAGGATATGTGCAGGATCTTCAACAAATATGCCGGGGCCATGAAGGTGAGAAGCCTGAAATGGTACAGCAGGGGCGGCGGGAAAACGGCGGACAGGAAGATAGAAAGGTTTATCCGCTACTTTGTCCTGCCCATAACGGCGGAGGAGGTGATCTCTCTTCTGGATACCACCGTTTTTAAGACCGGGAAGGAGGGAATGCTGTTTACCTTTTCCGGGATCCTGATAAAAGAGCCGCTGAACAGACTGTTTTATCTGAAATATTGTGAGCTGGAGCGGGCGGAGGTTGTGGATGTCATCAATGAGGATGGCTGGAAGGAATCCTCTGACCTGATGGTTTATTTTAAGGACGGCACGGAGCGCAAGCTGTTTGACGGCTACATCAGGAAGAACTTTTTTGCGGATTATGTGAATGAGTCGATTAAGAGAGTTTTAACGGACTTATAATTTTATATGATATGCCTGTAACAATCATTGACAAGCGGTTACGGATGCAAGCATCCGGTCCGGAACGGAGGATGAGGCGATGAGGAAGACGGGCAGTCGGGGGTTTGTGGCTGCAACAGTACTGCTGGTATTGATTGCAGTCTTTTCGTTTGCAGGAACGGCGGTGTGCAGGGCAGAGTCCTGCCGGGAGGATCTGGAAAATCATTACATGACCCTGGAATGGCAGCTGGTACAGGACACCAGAGATTATCTGGAGCTTCAGGGATTTTCTCACAGCGGTGTAATGCTGCACCGGGTGGTGGATGCGGACGGAAGCAGGGAGTATACGGTGACGATCCATCACAGGGCGATTGACAGAATGCCGGAGCAGGAGAGGATGGAGCTGGCCGCCGCCCTGGGAGCGCTTGCGTTTGAGCTGGAGGACGGCAGCTTCGGGTATGAATTTCTGACAGAATAGAAAATAACGGGTTTTCCCGATTTTTTGAACGATTGAAAGGATTTACATGACATTTCCGCAAAACAGGGGTATACTTTCCTGTAGGTAGATATTCCTTTTGGGAAAGGAGCTCTGAAATGTCATTTATTCCAAAACCACACGAGATTTATAAACACTTTAAAGGGAACTTGTATCAGATAACGGCCGTTGCGGAGCATACGGAGACCGGAGAACAGCTGGTGATCTATCAGGCGCTGTACGGGGATTTCAAGACCTATGCCAGGCCCCTTGCCTTGTTTGTGAGCAGGGTGGACAGGGAGAAGTACCCGGATGCGGAGCAGGAGTTTCGGTTCGAGCTTCAGGGGCCGGATGGGGAGCGCCAGAGGACGGCGGTTCATGAGCCGGAGGGAGAGACCACAGGTGCCGGGGAAGATCAAAGCGCAGCGTGGGAAAGCCCCGGCGTGGCAGCAGGAAATTCGGAGATGTCCGAGGGAGAGCTTTCACTGGATCCGCTGCTGTTGGAATTTCTGGATGCTGACGGCTACGAGGAGCGGCTGAATATTCTGGCCGGGCTGCACCACCGGATCACCGACGAGATGATCACCACCATGGCCATTGCCTGTGACGTGGAAATCGGCGGCGGAGACACGGAGGAGCGTTATGAGGCGCTGAAATCCTGTCTTGTGACGCTGGAGCGTTATGAGTGCAACCGTCTCAGATAACCGGTCTGCGGACGTGGGGCGACTGTCCGGACAGCATGTGCCATGATCCGTTCCCTTTGCAGACAGAAAAGTCTTTTCTGCAGGTTGTACTGTGGGCAGAAAGGACGGAAGGGAGAATGAGATGGGCTATAGTCTGGATGAGAAGATGGTAATCGG
Organism: uncultured Acetatifactor sp.; assembly: GCA_910586835.1. Classification (GTDB taxonomy): domain Bacteria; phylum Bacillota; class Clostridia; order Lachnospirales; family Lachnospiraceae; genus Acetatifactor. The sequence continues at coordinate 44,266 of CAJUJU010000006.1, read as the reverse complement.
CGTTTCCTCCAGGGCGCTGTTTGATCTGACGGCGGAAAATGAGATTTTTGAGAGAGAGGGGCTGGAGGCCTACTGCCGCTATCAGGTGGAGCATGAGCAGGATATCTTAAGGCCCGGGTCGGGGTTTAAGCTGATCCGGTCGCTGCTTAAGCTGAATGATTCCGGGAAGGGGCGCAATCTGACAGAGGTGATTATCATGTCCCACAACAGTCCGGATACCTCGCTGCGGGTATTTAATTCCATTGCGCATTACGGGCTGCCCATCACCCGGGCGGTGCTGGTCAGCGGGGCGTCGCTTGCGCCTTATCTGGCAGCCTTTCACACGGATCTGTTTCTGTCCGCCTGCGAGGAGGATGTGCAATGTGCCATAGACGGAGGGATTGCCGCCGGAATTATCTGTACGGAAGGACTGCGCGGCGGAGCGCAGGAGTGCAGGGAGGAGAGTGCGGAGCGGCATTCTCAGAGGATTATCCCCATGCCTCAGACAGCGGGTCAGATCAGGATTGCCTTTGACGGGGATGCGGTGCTTTTTACCGACGAATCGGAATTGATTTTCAAGGAAAAGGGCCTGAGTGCCTTTGAGGAGAACGAGAGGCTGCATGCTTCGGAACCCCTGGCGGAGGGACCGTTTGCCAGCTTTCTGAAGAAGCTTTCCGGACTGCAGCGGGAGCTTGGGACGGAGAATTGTCCCATCAGGACAGCTCTTGTGACTTCCCGCAGCGCGCCTGCCCATGAGAGAGTCATCCGTACCATGCGTGCCTGGAACGTGCGTGTGGATGAGGCGTTCTTCCTGGGAGGACTGGATAAGCGGGAAATCCTGAAGGCCTTTGGAGCCCAGATCTTTTTTGACGATCAGACGATCCACACACAGAGCGCAGCCCAGGCGGTGCCGGCTGCTCGGGTGCCATACAGAAGCGCTGCGGTGAAATGAGAGGAAGGTACATGATATATGAAATATAAGGAAGTCGTGCGGGGGCAGTTTCTGCAGCGCCCCAATCGATTTATTGCCTATGTGGAGCTGGCAGGCAAGATGGAGAAGGTGCATGTCAAAAATACGGGGCGCTGCCGGGAACTGCTTCTGCCGGGAGCCGTGGTTTATCTGGAAAAAAGCGGCAATCCCGGGCGCTCCACCGCATATGATCTTATTGCGGTGGAGAAGGGAGACCGGCTGATCAATATGGATTCCCAGGCGCCCAATCAGGCAGTGGGAGAGTGGCTGAAAAATGGTGGCTTTTTTCCCGGGCTGAAGCTGGTGAGACCGGAAACTGTCTACGGACATTCCCGGTTTGATTTTTATGTGGAGACAGAGCAGGAAAGGATTTTTATAGAAGTAAAGGGAGTGACCCTGGAGGATTCCGGGGTGGTTCGTTTTCCGGACGCGCCCTCGGAGCGGGCGGTGAAGCATGTGGAGGAGCTGGCGGAGGCGAAACGGGACGGATACCGTGTCTTTGTGCTCTTTGTGATTCAGATGGAAGAGGTTAAATATTTTACACCCAACAGGGACACTCATCCGGAGTTTGCAGAGGCGCTCTGCAAAGCCGCGGAGGCCGGGGTGGAAATACTGGCTTATGACTGCCGGGTGACAGGTGATTCGTTGACCCTGAACAGGCCGGTGCCGGTGGTGCTGCATCCGGAAGAAGTGCCAACTGCAAAGAGGCATCCGGAGGACGGCCTCTTCAATGAATATTCAGATGATATTAAGGAAACATTAAGGCTTGAAGCCATTCCCAAACCTCTGCTTCAATGGTATGATAAGAACAGGCGGATTCTTCCCTGGAGAGAGGAGCCTGTGCCTTATCGGGTCTGGGTGTCTGAGATCATGCTGCAGCAGACCAGGGTGGAGGCAGTCAAGCCATATTTTAAGCGTTTTATGGACGCTCTTCCGGATATCCGTTCTCTGGCGGAGGCGGAGGAGGAACAGCTCTTAAAACTCTGGGAGGGTCTGGGCTATTATAACAGAGTGAGAAATTTGCAGAAGGCGGCGATACAGATCCAGAAGGACTACGGAGGTGAAATGCCCTGCGAATATGAGGAGCTTCTGAAGCTTACCGGCATCGGCAGCTATACGGCGGGAGCCATCGCCTCCATTGCATTTGGCGTGCCAAGACCTGCAGTGGACGGAAATGTACTGCGGGTGGTTTCCAGAGTTCGGGAGGACGAACGTCTGATTACGGATGCAAAGGTGAAGAAAGCCGTGGAGGAGGAACTGGTGGGCAGTATGCCGCCGGAACGGCCGGGAGACTTCAATCAGGCCATGATGGAGCTCGGAGCCTGTGTCTGTCTGCCCAACGGAGCGCCTTTGTGCGGAGAATGTCCTCTGAACATGCTTTGTCTTGCCCATGCTCATGGACGGGAGACGGAGTTTCCCAAAAAGGAGGCAAAAAAGGCGAGACAGGTTCAGGAGAAGACGGTGCTTGTGGTCAGGGACGGGAAGCGGGCGGCTGTCCGCAGACGTGAGGGCAGGGGACTGTTGGCGGGGATGTATGAGTTTCCCATGCTGGAGGGCTTCCGCACCGCGGATGAGGTGGTGGAATTTCTCACAGAGAACGGTATTCGGGTGCTTCGGATCCGGCCCATGGAGGACGCAAAGCATATTTTCACTCATCGGGAGTGGCATATGAAGGGTTATCTGATCCGGGTGGACGAGCTGGAGCCAGGCAGCCCCGGGGAGAGAATCCAGGACTGGCTGTACATCGAGCCTTCTGAGGCCCGGGAGAAATATCCGATTCCCGCTGCTTTTGCAGCTTACCGAAAGGGGCTGAGCGACTGCGTATAAAAAAGTGCCGCAGGCGGCACTTCGAAGAATGCTTCGCATTCTTCCCCGGCTGGACGCAGTTTCCTGCAAACTAAAAGAGTGCCGCAGGCGGCACTTTCCGATAGAATAAAAAAAGAAATGCCTGCCAGGGGCGGGCAGAGGGGGTATATCAGTGAAGCTTTTGTCAATTGCCGTGCCATGCTATAACTCGGAACGTTATATGTGTAAATGCATCGATTCTCTGCTGGTGGGAGGAGAGGACGTGGAGATCATTGTGGTGGACGACGGTTCTACCGGTGACAGGACTGCGGAGATTGCGGACGAGTACGCGGCAAAGTATCCCACCATTGTCAAGGCGGTGCACAAGGCAAACGGCGGCCACGGCTCCGCCGTGAACGCAGGAATCGACAACGCCACCGGACTCTATTTTAAAGTGGTTGACAGTGACGACTGGGTGAAGAAGGAGGCATATCTTCAGGTGCTGGATACTCTGCGGGGACTGGCAGGGGGAGCCACTGCGCTGGATATGCTGATTTGTAATTATGTGTACGAAAAGGAAGGCGAAAAAAAGAAGAAGGTGATTCAGTATCGTCGCAGTCTCCCCACAGGTACGCTTTTTACCTGGGAGGACTGTCATCACTTTCAGAGGGGGCATTACATCCTGATGCATTCCGTCATCTTCAGAACCAGGCTTTTGAGGGACTGCGGTCTCCGGCTTCCCGAGCACACCTTCTATGTGGATAATCTGTATGTGTTTGAGCCCCTTCCCGCTGTAAAATATATGTATTATCTGGACGTGAATTTTTATCGCTACTATATCGGCAGGGCGGATCAGTCCGTCAACGAGGATATTATGATTTCCCGTATCGACCAGCAGCTGAAGGTCAACAGGCTGATGATCGACTATCTGTCGGAGAAGAGGAACGAACTGGTTAAAAAGAAGCGCCTGTATCAGTATATGAAAAATTATCTGGAAATCATCACCACGGTTTCTTCCATCCTGCTGATCCGCTCGGGAACGGAGGAAAATCTGGAAAAGAAGGCAGAGCTGTGGAAGTATTTGAAGGAAAAGGACAGAAAGCTGTACAGACGGCTGCGCCACGGCGTGCTGGGGGAAGCCATGAATCTGCCGGGCCGGGGCGGGAGGAAGATCTCCCTGGGAGGATACCGGATCGCGCAAAAGGTATTCAAATTCAATTGAGAAAGTCTGAAGAATAAATCAAAAAGAACGCCTCAGGTCAGCTGGCCTGAGGCGTTCTGCGATTCTTTTTTTCGGGTCTGCCCGCAAGCAGAAATTCCCTTTTGTAGACAAGCACATACATGACGGAGCCCATCAGAAGGCCTGTGGCAACATCAAACATGGAGTGCTGCTTGAGGAAGACGGTAGACAGAATAATGGATACGGCCAGGATGCCGGAGACCACTTTCAGGCGCCCCCCCCATTTTGTGGCGGCAAGATCCCTGCTCTGCATCACTGCAAAATGTGCGCCCATGGAGTTAAATACATGAATGCTGGGCCACAGGTTTGTGGGGGTATCCACCGCCCACAGTCCCTCCACAAGCCAGGTGAAGCAGTTATCCCTGGGCAGGACATCGGGTCGCAGGTGATGACCGTTGGGCCACAGCGTGGAGATAATCAGGAAAACTGTCATACCTGTGAAGAGAAACGCACAGGTTTTATAATAATCCTGCTTATTCTTAAAAAACAGATAAACCACTACGATGGATACATAGGCGAACCACAGCAGATAGGGGATGATGAAAACCTCGCAGAAAGGAATGTAGTCATCCATAGCCACATGAATCACCTTATAGTTTCTTACATTTGTCTGTTCCAGCCAGGCAAACCAGGCAAGATAAATTGCCAGATAGATCAGCAGGGGAATCCCGTGCCTGTATTTAACAAAAAATGCTTTCAGCTTTTCCATGAAAGAACCCACACCTTTTCCGGGCGGCAGAAGCAGCCCAATACTTTTTGTCCTGTGTCCGGCCGGAATGTCCCAACCAGTTTTCAGTATAGTCCAAAAAAACGAAATTGCAATGCTTTTTGGGGGTTCTTAAGCATTCTTAAGAAAAAATTTAGGTTTGGCAGGGTGTGTCAGGGACAGATGATCTGCATGGCTTTCTGCTCGCAGGTCACGGTGATGCGGCTGCTTTTTCGGGTGACTTCGCCGTCGGTATGTACCCACAGGGGAGCGGAGGTTTCGATGATAACCTTCTTTGCCTGGTAGGGAGTGATTCCCCGGAAGCGGTAGTGTTTTCCGCTGAAGGCGGTGGGCAGCGCAAAGAGCAGCAGTGCCTTGGAAAGGTCGCCGGCGGCACACAGATTCAGAATACCGTCCTGTGCGTCCGCGTCGGGGCAGAACATGAAACCGCCGCCCTCGAAGCGGTGGAGCATGCAGGCGGTGAACAGGATATTGCCCATGTCGATGGGAGCACCGTCGTCCAGTATCAGCTTTGCCGATATGGGTTTTGCGGCAAACAACTGCTTTAAGGCAATGCCAAGGTAGGTCAGCTTGCCCAGGCCCAGCTTGTTCAGGATCTTTTTGACTCTGGAACGCAGCGCCTCCTCGCAGACGGCGGCGTCAAAGCCGATGCCGCAGCTGACGGCGAAACGTCTCTTCTGGCCGTCGGAGTAATGAACCGTTCCCAGATCCAGAGGGCGGCATTTTCCGGAGTGCAGGATCATATCCAGGGCGGCGGTGGGGTCTGCCGGAATGCCGAGATCTCTCGCCAGGTCATTGCTGGAACCGGTGGGGATGTAGCCGAGAATTACTCTGGAAGGATCGGATATGCCCTGCAGGGCCTCGTTTACGGTGCCGTCGCCGCCCAGGAGGATGAGCTTCACCGGAGTTTCCGCAGACGCCGAGATTTTTCCGGCGATTCTGGACACATCTCCGGCCTGTCTGGAAAAGTGAGGCTGGTAGGAGACGCTTCCACGCAGGAGAGCAGGCTCTATCTGTTCCTTCCAGATTTTCATGCCCTTGCCGGAACGGGAGGCCGGATTGATGATGATATGATACATGGCACACCTCTTCTTCTGTGTTTTCTTTCTATTTTATCAGGGATGCCGGGTTTGGTAAAGGAGCAAAATATATTCCCGGATACGATATGGTGTTGATTAAACGGTTTATGGCGCGTATGGGAATCAGTTTTCTTGTATCAGATCTGAGAGCAGTTTTTCGGGAAATTTAAGATGTGCTTTTACAATCAAGGTTTACAACAATACTTATTGACATGCGCAAGAACATACAGTATAATTGAATCATAATTCCAAGCTGGTATAGATAATGAAGTATATTAAAAATGTATGGCGGTGTTTCTTGTTGCGGGAATGGTGAGTGTAGGATTTTCCAAGATCACATATGCATGTGATAAGACGGCAGATTGTTATAGCCAGAATACTACTTCCACATGTGGTTATGTAAGAGGAGAGCAGGGATTTCATGTGGTCACAGAACCGAACGGCTATACATCGTACTGCACGATTACTGCTGTGTCCGGGCCGCATACAATAAGGTGTGCCGGGTGTAACGCGGTGCTCCGCACGGAAACGAGAAAGTGTTCGGAAACACACAGTAATAAACATTGCTTTTCACAGAATAATTTGTGTAAGTAACGATATTTTCAATGAAATAAATCTAAAATAGCATAAGTTCTTCTCATTTCTATATTGAGATGGCTTGTGCTATTTTTGTGTTCTTTGGTGGGCATATGTCTATAATGATAATGGTGTCACCGGTTTTTAGCGGCGGAGGGAAATATTTTATGAAGAAAGAAATCGGAACAACGAGGGTTTTAGTCTGGGGATTGCTTGCCGTGTTGTCTTTTGGGGCAGGCGGCTGCGGCACGGAAGGAGAAGGGCAGAAGGAAAGCATGTCTCAGGCAGGACAGAGGAAAACCTGCGACCTGTCCGCAGGAGAGTGGAAGGCATATGGGGAGATAGAGGATAACACAGAGACCTGGTTTGCGTCGGGGTACTGGGACGATCTTGTCTTGGGCGCGGATGTGGGGACAGAGCGGGGAGAACGCCTGACCGCAGCTGACGACGGGAAATTTTATATTCTGGAAAGCGTACGGGAGACCGGAGAGCAGACGGCATGGACTTACTGGCTGACGGAGGTGGGGATTGAATCCTTACAGGCAGAGAGGATTGAACTGGAACTTTCGGATATGGGGAAGCTCCTGGGAGAAGACGGAGCGGATCCAGCGGCTTTTGCGGAGGCTGTGGAGAGGGGGCATGTGGAGTTTACCGGGCTGGATGCGTTGGACGGGAAGCTTACATTGTTTGCCGTTCGTATGGAAGACAGAAGGACGGCGGAGGCATATGCGTTTGAACTTACGGAAAACGGCAGGTTCGAGCGTGCGGTGGATCTGCTTCCGGGGCTGGAGCAGGCCGGAAGGCTGGAGGACAGCAGTGTGACTTGTGGTTTTGCCCGAGACAGGGAAGGGCGTTTCTATATAGACGGCGGCCCAGGAAGTGGAATTTGCGTGTTGGACACAGGCGGCATGTTTCTGGCTCGGATGGGATCTCCGGGAGGGACAGAGAGTTTAAACAATTATACTTCCAGGCTCCCGAATGGCAGCCCTGTCTTTGAGTGTGTTGATCCGGATTCTCAGACACTGACTGTCTTCTGCTTTGACGAAGGGGGCGAAAAAATACTGTACCGGGGATCAGGAGAGCTTGCGACGGCCAGGTTTCTGAATGCCTCCGGTGAGATTCTGTGGTTGGGGCATAACGGGATGATGCGGTGGAATGCAGCCGAGGGAAGCTGCGAATGTTTTTACCGGGATAACGGCTGGAGCGCGACGGATTGCGAGGCCATCCTGGAGGGCTCCGAGGGGGAAATTTTTGTAGCCTGCCATGAGGGCGGGGGCACGAGTATATACAAATTGCAGCCGGGCCGGGAGGCAGAGACAATCCAAGTGAGGGTTTTTCAGCTCATGGGGGATGAGGGAATGAAGGAATACGCTGCTGAGTATTCCAGAAAGCATCCGGGAACGGAGATTATGGTGGAAGCCTGCGAGCCGGGAGATGATAAAGAAATCCTCTTAAATCGATTAATGGCGCAGATGACATCAGGAGGCGGGCCGGATATTCTTGTTTTGAACAGGGAGCATTTGGAGATACTTCAGGAGAGGGGAGTACTTGCAGAGTTATCCGAGGCGCTGCCGGATGAACTGAAAGAGCAGATTTTCGGGAGTGTGCTGAGACAAGGAACCATAAAAGACGGCCTGTACGGGATAGCCAGGCAGGTGAGTGTGAGTACGCTTTTGGTGCCGCAGGAGGTGTGGCAGGAAGAGACTTGGAACTTTCGGGATGTGCTGGGTCTTATGGAAGAGCGGGAGGGGCAGGGAAAACCCTGTGACCGGTGTGTCAGTGTTTCCTACAGTTTGACGGCGGATCAGATGCTCTTCTATCTTGCCTTGTTGGATATGGGGGGGACGTCGTCCCTGGTGGATATGGAACGTGGGCAGTGCTTTTTTAACACACCGGAGTTTATCAGGTTGCTGGAGACATGCAAAATGTATGGGGAGGCTTCCGGCAGCAGGGAGTATATGACTGACGAGGAGCGCTGTGCGGAAGTGGATGCCGGAAAAGCATTGGCATTTTCCGTGGATGGCGACTTGAAGGGGTTTAGCAGTGCCATGGCTCTGTGTGGGGATGATTATCGGTGCGTGGGCTATCCAACGGAGGGTAACTGCGGCAGCCGTGTGTCCTGTTATCAGCTTGCGACGGTAAATGCGGGAACAGGACACTACGAGATTGCGGTGGATTTTTTGAATTATCTTCTGAGCAAGGAGATTCAGAGTGATTTTGGTACTTCCAGTGTGAGGCGGGATGTATTGACGGAGGGCGTGGCAGAGCGTGCTGGAGATACTCCGGTATTTCGGCAGGGTGGGAACAATGTGATACCTTTGGAGGGAAAGCCGGACGGAAGCTCCTATCTTCAGGAGTATATGGAGCTGGTGGAACGGGGGACACCCGAGACTTGGACGATAACCGGGATACGCAGTATCGTCATGGAGGAAGCCCTCGCTTTCTTTAATGGGGACAAGAGCGCGGAGGCCGCCGCGTCGTTGATTCAGAACCGTGTTCAGCTGTACTTAGATGAGAAATAGAAATTGGTAGTCATACGAAGAAAAAGATGTTACAATCAGGGTAAGTCGATTAAATCGAAACAAAGGAGAGGCGGAAGATGAAGAAACAGGCTTATAATCCTTATCTGCCGTCCTGGGAGTATATTCCGGACGGGGAGCCCTATGTGTTTGACGGGAGAGTTTATGTGTACGGTTCTCATGATTTTTACAATGGATATGTGTTTTGTATGGGGGACTATATGTGCTGGTCCGCGCCGGTGGACGATCTGGGCGACTGGCGATGCGAGGGAGTGATTTACCCCAGGAACGAGGATCCTCTGAACAGGGAGGGGAAGATGTGTCTTTATGCCCCGGATGTGACGGTGGGGCCGGACGGCAGGTATTATCTTTACTATGTGCTGGATAAGGTGTCCGTGGTCTCGGTGGCGGTGTGCGATGCGCCTGCGGGCAGGTACGAATTTTACGGATATGTACATTATCAGGACGGAACAAGGCTGGGAGAGCGGCCGGGGGACGAGCCGCAGTTTGATCCCGGGGTCCTGACGGAGGGAGAGAAGACCTATCTTTATACAGGTTTCTGCGGGAAGGGCGACAGATCCAGGACGGGAGCCAGGGTGACGGTTCTGGATAAGGATATGCTCACCATTCTGGAGGAGCCGGTGACGGTGGTGCCCGGCTGCGAGTACAGTGAGGGGACAGGATATGAGGGACATGCCTTTTTTGAGGCGTCCTCCATCCGAAAGAAGGGGGAACTCTATTATTTTGTCTATTCCTCCCAGGTGATGCATGAGCTATGCTATGCCACCAGCAGGATTCCAACCGGGGATTTTGTCTACGGCGGGGTGATTGTCAGCAATTGCGACCTGCATATTGATACCTATAAGCCCGGAGACATGCCTGCTGCTTACGGGGCAAACAACCACGGCAGCATCGTGGAGATCGGGCAGGACTGGTATGTGTTTTATCACAGGCAGACCAACGGCACCTGGTACAGCAGGCAGGGCTGTGCGGAGAAGCTTTGTTTCCGGGAGGATGGAAGCATTCCCCAGGCGGAGCTTACCTCCTGCGGCTTAAACGGCGGGCCTCTTTCGGGAAAGGGCGTTTATCCGGCTTATCTTGCCTGCAACCTGTTCACGGATGAGCCCTCGGCTTATGTGGGGGGAGACAGATTCCCCAGGATCATGCAGGATGGCAGGGACGGCGATCAGGAGGAGGGCTACATAGCCAATCTGTATGATTCCGCAACCGCGGGCTTCAAGTATTTTGACATGAAGAGTGTTGGCAGGATCACCATCACGGTCAGGGGATACGCAAAAGGGGTATTCCAGGTGAAGACGGCCTGGGACGGCCCGGTGCTGGCGGAGATCCCGGTGGATTACACCAATGTTTGGGAGGATTACTCTGCGCCGGTGGCTGTGGAGGACGGCGTCCACGCGCTGTACCTGACCTTCCGCGGGCAGGGAAATCCCATGCTGAAATCCTTTGAACTTGGATGAGAATAAGAAAGTCCGGATATCAAACATCGCAGGAAGGAAGACATGAGGAGGTTCCATGAAAAAGAAGATTATCAGTAGTATTCTGTTGATTGTTCTGCTGATTATTCAGCTGTGCGGCTGCGGCGGGGAGGCGGACGGAGCGCAGGAGAATCACTTACCGGAGGACGAATCAGTGGGCAGTTCGGAATCCGGGGAAGCGGCAGTCGGGACAGAGGGAGATCTGGATGCAGCAGCTGTTTCAAAGCTTACTGGAAAGGATAATTCCCTGGACGCTTACTCTCTGGTGCTCAACGTGCCGGTGCGGACGGAAGATGTGGAATTGGCGGTTGTGGAACAGGAACAGCTTTTTCTGGGAGCCTCCAATGCCTGTTATTTTAAGAGGCATCTATTGGAGAAGGAGGAAGAATCCTGGGACGAGTTTACCCTTGTGAATGCGCAGGGGGAGAGTGAAAACATTATTATTGACCGTGAAAACAGCCTGTTCTGTATGGGAGGTGTTCCGGGTACAAACCATTCCGTGGCGTTAACCACCGTATTGCGGGAAGGCGCCATGCGGTTTGTGGTCAGGGAAACAGACGAGGATCAGAAGGTGCTGCGGGAGATTCCGCTGGACTTTTTCGAAGGCGTTATCGAGACTTTTCGTGGTCTTCCATCCCTTGCGTTGGATCCTTCCGGGTATGTTCACATGCTGAGGAGTATGGAAGGCCAGTGGCATTATTACCTGATCTCGCCGGAGGGAGAGCTTCTGGCGGATTACTGTCCGCAGGAGGGAGAGATTTCGGAGCTTGTGACTTTGTATGACGGCAGGGTGGCATTTTGTGTGAAGGAGCAGCCCGCTGACAAAGGAAAAGAAACACAGAGTACTTTGTGGTACATGGACACGGAGAAGGGCGAGGCGGTGTCTCTTGCAGCCCTGGATAAGAATCCGTTCCGGCTTACACTCTCGGATGAAAATACATTGATTTACGCGGATTCTCAGGGTGTGTACCGCACCGGGCTGTCCGGAGGAGAGCCGGAGCTCCTTTATCTTTGGAGCAACCACGGGATCCGGGTGACGGACGTGTGTGCTATACAGGCGGATGAAGAAGGGCGGATTGCAATCCTATATGAGGGATTCGGAGACTGGAACTATCTGCGGCTGGAACCTACTACGGAAGAGGTGGAGGTTCAGCACATTACACTGGCGGTGTCTCCCGCCAGCAAGACGGTATATCAATCGGTAGTAACGGCGTTTAACAGGCGGTATCCTGCCTGCCAGATTGAATTGAGGGCTGATTATGAGGAGTCTGCGCTGATGACGGAACTGATTGCGGGAAAGGGACCGGTTCTGATCGATACGATTCTGACAGGCTTTGAGGAGCAGAAGAAGCTCTGGCAGCCGTTGAACGAGGTGATGGAGCAGTTGGGCATTCTGGAAGAACTTCATGCTCCGGCGGTAAATATGGGAAGGATCGACGGAACCTTGTATGGAGTGGTGCCGGATTTTGAACTGTCTACGGTGGTCACTGGGAGACAGGATCTGAAGGATTGGGATTATGAGACCTTTCTGCGGTGTGTGGAGGAGTCTTCCGGGTTGGAGGCCATGTTTAACGGCTATGGCGGAGATTACGGCACTTACTTCATCACCAGTTTTATCAGTCATGGACTGGAGGACAATTATCTGATGGATGCCGAAACGGCGACGACGTATTTCGACACGGATGAGTTTCGGCGGGTTCTTAAGCTTGCGAAAAGGTACTGCATCATGGAAGAGGCAGTGAGTCCTGGCATTTCCATGTTGGAGGGCAAGGTGTTCTGTAATGAAGTGAGGGTTATGAAGCCGGAGCAGCTTGCAATGTACCGCGGTATATACGGCCAGGATGCCAATTATATCGGTTATCCGGCGAAGGACGGGGCAGCGCATTTCCTTGTCGGGCGGGAGCCGCTGGCCGTTCGAGTGACAGCCACAAAGGAGGAGAAGGAGGCAGCCTGCGCTTTTCTCAGCATGTTTCTTTCCCATGATGTTTTACTGGAGGCGGCAAAAGATGATAATTATCATCTGAGTGTGCGAAAGGACGTGTTGGAGGAACAGATCAACAGAGTAAATGAAAATACGAATGTGTATGTATCAGGCTTTGATCAGTTCCAGGTGGGAGATTTGCTGAACAAGGAGTTGGACGCTCAAAAGCTGTATGAACTTCTGGAGGCAGCCAGGCCGGAAAAATATTTTCCGAAGGAGCTGAGAAACATCTTGTCCGAGGAACTGGGGCAGTACTTTGCAGGTGAGATCACGGAGGAAATGGTGATCAGCCATCTGGAGAACCGGGTAGGTCTGTACCTTGAGGAGAGAAAATAAGAAAGCTACGCCGCCGTTTTGATTTCTGCGATATGCCGCTTTGGGTATTTGCAAGCGCCGGATTCTATGCTATAATCAGATTCGGATAATTTAACGCATTAAGGCGGAAAAGCAGATGGAGGACAGAGCATGTATTCTTTGGACGATGTGAGAACGGCGGATCCCGAGATCGCGCAGGCGATTGTGGACGAGCAGGAGAGGCAGAACAGTCATATTGAGCTGATCGCTTCCGAGAACTGGGTGAGCAAAGCGGTGATGGCAGCCATGGGCAGCCCTCTGACGAACAAGTATGCGGAGGGATATCCCGGAAAGCGGTATTACGGCGGCTGCGAGTGTGTGGATGTGGTGGAGACGCTTGCCATCGAGCGGGCAAAGGAGCTGTTTGGGTGCGAGTATGCGAACGTGCAGCCCCATTCCGGCGCACAGGCCAATATGGCGGTGATGTTTGCCGTCTGTAAGCCCGGGGATACCATTATGGGTATGAACCTGGATCATGGCGGGCACCTGACCCATGGAAGCCCGGTGAATATGTCGGGAAAATATTTTCACATTGTGCCCTACGGCGTGAACGACGAGGGTTTTATCGACTATGACAAACTGCGCGAGATCGCGCTGGAGGCCAGGCCCAGAATGATTATCGCAGGTGCCTCCGCCTATGCAAGAACCATAGATTTCAAAAAGTTCCGTGAGGTTGCGGATGAGGTGGGCGCAGTGCTCATGGTGGATATGGCGCACATCGCGGGTCTGGTGGCGGCAGGGCTTCATCCCAGCCCCATCCCCTATGCGGACGTGACCACCACCACCACCCACAAAACGCTGCGGGGCCCCAGAGGCGGTCTGATTCTGTGCAGCAATGCGGTGAACGAAAAGTACAATTTCAACAAGGCCATATTCCCCGGCATTCAGGGCGGTCCGCTGATGCATGTCATCGCGGCCAAGGCTGTTTGCTTCAAGGAAGCTCTGGGAGAGGAATTCAAGGCATACCAGCAAGGGATTATCGACAATGCCCAGGCGCTCTGCAAGGGCCTGCTGGCAAGAGGTATCCGGATCGTGTCCGGCGGCACGGACAATCATCTGATGCTGGTGGATCTGACGAATTTCGGACTCACGGGAAAGGCTGTGGAAAAGCTGCTGGACGCTGCACACATCACCTGCAACAAGAACACCATTCCCAATGATCCTCAGTCACCCTTTGTGACCAGCGGCATCCGTCTCGGCACGCCTGCAGTCACCTCCAGAGGCATGAACACGGAGGATATGGAGCAGATTGCGGAGGCTGTGGCTCTTGTCATCAAGGGCGGGGAGGAGAAGATACCGGAAGCACGCGCCATCGTACAGACGCTGACAGACAGATATCCGCTGATCTGAGAAAAATATGTTTGGAAATAAGGAGGGCGGCGAAATTGCCGCCCCGCCAAGCATTCTTCAAAGTGCCTTGAAAAGGCACTTTTTTCCGTGGAAGAGGTATATATGGAACTGAAGATAGCCATATGCGATGACGATGCCGCCCAGAGGGGATATCTGGGAGAAATTGTCTCGGAGTGGGCCAGAAGGAACCGCTGCCCGGTCAGACTGCAGCAGTATCCGGATGCAAAGGCCTTTTTCTTTGACTATGAAGAACAGAAGGATTTTGACATTTTGCTGTTGGATGTGGAGATGCCGGAAATCAGCGGCACGGAGCTTGCGCGAAGAGTGAGACGGGAAAATGCGGCCGTGCAGATCATCTTTATCACAGGTTATTATGAGTATTTCGGTGAAGGCTTCGATGTGTCGGCGCTCCATTATCTGATTAAGCCTGTGGATGCGGGAAAGCTTTGCCCTGTGCTGGGGAGAGCGGTACAGAATCTGGCGTGGAGGCAGCGATCCGTACTGATTTCCACCGCAGAGGGTGAGATTAAGGTAGCACTGGCAGATGTTCTGTATGTGGAGGCGGAGAAAACCCATGTGAATGTGCACACGGTGCAGGGGAACTATCGTACAAGGATGGCGTTGGGAAAGTTTGCGGCACAGCTGGACGACACTTTTTTCAAGGTGCATCGTTCTTATGTGGCAGGATTGAGATTTGTCAAAAAGATCACTCGAAGCGATATTACCATGGCCAACGGGGATGTGATACCTGTAAGCCGCGGTCTCTATGACGAGGTGCATGCCGCGTTGATCAGATATTTGTAGGAGGTTATGTGATGCTGCTTGACAGACTGGTGAAAAAAAGAGTTGATATCGTTGAAAAGGAGATCCTGCAGAAGTATTATGCCGAGGTGGAAAGCATGTATACCAAAATGCGGGGCTGGCGGCATGATTACAGGCATCACATTCAGACTCTGAAGGTGTACGCCGCAGGCGGGGAGGTGGGGGAGATCCAGGATTATCTGGATATGCTGGATCAGGATCTGACCAGTGTGGAGACAGTGGTCAGGACCGGAAACAGGATGGCGGATGCGATCTTAAACAGCAAACTTTCCCTGGCTGTGGAGAGGGAGATTCAGGTGAAGGCGGAAGGCAGGATCCCGGTGAGTCTTACCACTTCGGCGGTAGATCTGTGTATTATTCTCGGCAATCTGCTGGATAACGCCATAGAAGCCTGTATGGAGCTTCCGCCAAAGGAGCGATTGATTCGGCTGTTTATGGAAATGAAGGGTAATTACCTTTATCTTGTGCTGACCAACACCGCGGGAGGCGGGAAAAAGAAGCATTTTGGCAGCAGCAGGGGGGAAGGGCACGGCTTTGGGCTCAGCCGCCTGGACGAGGCCGTAAGGAAAAACGGCGGATATGTGACCAGGGCTTCCGAGGACAATGCTTTTTCCACGGAGATTCTGCTTCCACAGTGAAGGAGTCTTAGATATTGCAGTTTGAATATTAGATTTTGCGGGAGCGGTTGCAGTTTTTTCCGGCTGGAATATGCTGAAACTGTCATTGGTGAGGAGAAACAGTTACCATAGGGCAGGGGGGAGCTATATGACAGCCGAAAGTGTGTATTATTGGAAAAAACAGAACGATACAAATATTGTGGTCATACAGCCGCTTGGGAGGAGGGAAAAGCTGTGCCGTATTTGTTTTGGCGTTGTCCGCACGCTGTTGATCATGCTGGGAACGGCGCTGCTGACGGCCATACTTACTTTTTTACCTATGTGCGCGTGAGGCGGAATGCTTTACAGGTGTGACGGAGGATTGAAAAAAGAAAAGTGCAGTTGATATCAGATTTTTGACATTTGGTATCGGACTGCACTTTTTTCTGCAGGGATGTGCCATACTGTTTTTATCCGCGGCAGGATAACCGTCCATACCGTGAAACAGGAAGAGAGGTGCGTGTGTCATGAAGAAGAAAAAACGCAAATATACGAGAACAGGATGTCTTTCCTGGGCGGTGGGGAGACTGTGGGGGATAAACAGGAAGTATGTTTTTTACAGTTTCGCTGCGGTTCCTGCGGCAGTGCTGCTGCCGCTGATGGAATCTCTTTTCACCAGGGAGCTGTTGGACGGCATTGTTGCGGGGATGGGTTTTGGGAGTCTTGCTATCCTTGTGGCTGTTTTTCTCGGGGGCATCACGGCGGTGGAGCTGCTGCAGCAGTTTGTGAAGGAGAGGAGCGACGGGCTGCGGTATTATCCCACCAGCGTATATCAGTCGGAAATGGCGGCGTTTACAAATTATGAGACGGATTATGAGAATACCGAAACACAGGAATTTCAGAAAATTTATCAGTATGCGAAGCAGGACTCCTGCCAGGGTGACTGTGCACTGGAATTTTTCAGCAGGGATCTGACTCAGGCGCTGATTCATTTCTGCGGTATAGTGACCTATGCGTCTCTGCTGGTATCTCTTGAACCGGTGATTTTCATTGTCACGGCGGCGGTGTCAATGGGTTCTTATTTCACAACCCGCTGGCAGCCGTTGTATTATGAGAAAAATAAGCATCGCTGGGAGAAGGAAATCCGAAAAAAGGATTATCTGAGCTGGCTTTCGGAGGATTTTTCCAGCGCGAAGGATATCAAGCTGTACGGGATGGAGGGCTGGCTGGAAAAAATGATGCGGGACTATCAGGCATACATCCTGATGTGGAACAGGCGCTGCAGTCTGCGGGGCTTCGCGGCCGCCGTTCTGTCCGGTTTGATGGCGTTTGCCCAGAACGGCATGGCGTATCTGGTGCTGATCGGAATGTTGATGGGAGGCAAGGTCACGGTGGGGGATTTTGTCTTTTACTTTGGGCTGGTGGCCGGGATTTCCGGATTTTTGCAGGGAATCATAGGAGATGTGGCAATTCTGAACGGCCGGGCGGACAAGATCGCTTACTACCGGGAGCTTTTTGATTATCCCAACCGCTTTCATCATGGGAAAGGCTGTCCTTTGCCTGCGGCGCCTGTCACTGTCGAATTCAGGGATGTCTGGTATCGGTATGACGGAGCGAAGGAGGATGCCATAAAGGGGCTTAATCTCACTGTCCGGCCAGGGGAGAAGCTGGCGCTGGTGGGGGTAAACGGCGCCGGCAAGACCACTCTGGTCAAGCTGCTGTGCGGGATGTATCTGCCTGACAGGGGCGAGATTCTGGTGGGTGGAAGGAACATCCGGGAGTACAACATTAAGGAATATTACTCGCTGATTTCGGCGGTTTTCCAGGAGGTCAGGATGATCGCCTTCACGTTGTTTGAGTTTGTGGCAAGCGGTGATTTGAGCCGTTCCACGGCCAGGGAGGACGCGGAGGCGGCCATGAAGGCGGCGGGAATTTATGAAAAAGTGCAAAGCCTGCCCGGCGGGATGGATACCCATTTGATGAAGGGAATTTATGAGGACGGGATAGATCTCTCGGGAGGGGAGATGCAGAAGCTTCTTTTAGCCAGGGCCATTTATAAAAACAGCCCCATCCTCATATTGGATGAACCTACGGCTGCCCTGGATCCCATTGCGGAGAACAATCTGTATCTGCGGTACAGGGAGCTGACGGAAGGGCGCACCTGCGTCTATATCTCCCATCGCTTTGCCTCCACCCGCTTCTGCGACCGTATTATTCTGCTGGAGGACGGCGCTATAAAGGAGAGCGGCACTCATGAGGAGCTGATGCGGAAAAAGGGGCGGTATGCCGAGATGTTTGAGATCCAGAGCCAGTACTACAGGGAGGAGAAAAGCGATGAATAAGAAGAATGTTACCTGGAGAGCTTTCAAGATGTATTACGGATTTTGGCCGTCTTATTTTCCTCTGAAGGCATCTGTGATTTTGCTGAATAAATTTTCTCCTTATTTTAACCTCTGGATGTCCGCCGAGATTGTGACGGCGCTGTATCAGGGAAGAGAGAGAAAGGAAATCTTTCTGCTGGTTGCCGTGGTGCTTCTTGGAAATCTGTTTCTGCGGGTAGGGGAAGCGTTTCTGGGAAGGAATGCCCAGAGTGCGCTGGAAAAGCTGGAAAATCATCAGGCGGCGGCATTTTACAGAAAGACTCTGTCCCTGGACTATGATAAGCTGGAGGATCCCCGGGTTCGGCTGCTGCGGCGTAAGATCCGGGAGAACAGCTGGATCAACGGCTACGGTGTGGAGCATATGAGATGGCGGGTGGAGGAACTGATCTCCAGCGTGGCGGAGCTTGTCTTTTCCGCGGTGTTGGTCACGGAAATGTTAACCCTGATGGCAAAATCCTCCTTTCGCTGGGAAGGCGTTCTGTTCTTTCTCCTGATAGTGGGCTCCGTGGTGCTAGCGGTGGTATTCCAGGCGGTAAACGACAGGAAGCTTGCAAAATATGTGGACGAGGTGGGGGAGCTGATGCTGCGGGAAAATCAGTTCAGCGCGGGCACCCGGGTCACAGGGATGGACAATCGCATTTACCGGCAGCAGGAGCTGCTTGACAGGCTGGAAAAGAAGCTTCTGGAGGAACATCTGAAGGTTTTTACAAAGTCGTGCAGCATGAAGTTTCGAGCGTCGGTTCCCAGGTATGTGTTTTCCAGGCTGGCGCGGCTGTCTGCCAGTCTTCTCATCTGTCTGTACTGCATTCGGGGCTTTTTTCCTATCGGAAGCGTCATCAAGTATGTGGGATATCTGGGAAGAACCGTGGAATCCGTGAAAAGTCTGTTTTTCTGTATCAGCCAGCTGAAGAGCAACGAGCGGTTTCTGGAAACCTGGCTGGAATATTTTGACATTGAAAATGAGATGTATCAGGGCAGTCTGGCGGTGGAGAAGCGAAGCGACGGACAGTTTGAAATTGCGTTCCGCAATGTGAGCTTTTGCTATGCGGGCAGCGACACCTGCGCGCTGAAAAATATCAATCTGAATCTGCGCCCGGGGGAGCGTCTGGCGGTGGTGGGGATGAACGGCAGCGGCAAGACAACGTTTATCAAGCTGCTGTGCCGTCTGTACGATCCAACGGAAGGGGAGGTCATTCTGAACGATTTCAATGTCCGCAAGTATGATTACAGGCAGTATCTGGATCTTTTTTCCGTGGTTTTCCAGGATTATAATCTGCTGCAGGTGCCTCTTGGCAACAATGTGGCCTCGGCTGCGGAGTGGGACGAGGAGAAGGCGGTGAGGCTTCTGGAGCGGACGGGCTTCGGTGAACGGTATGCGAAGATGCCAAAGGGCCTGGAGACGCCTCTTTACAAAAGCTTCGACGAGGACGGCGTCAATATCTCCGGCGGTGAGGCCCAGAAGATCGCCCTGGCCAGAGCGTTGTACAGGGATGCATCCTTCATCATTCTGGACGAGCCCACCGCGGCGCTGGATCCCATCGCTGAGTCCGAGATCTATTCCCGATTTGACGAGATTGTGGGGAACAGAACTGCCATTTATATCAGCCATCGGCTTTCCTCCTGCCGTTTCTGTGACAGGATTGCCGTCTTTGACCGGGGAGAAATCGTCCAGCTGGGCACTCACGAGGAGCTGCTGGCCGACGAGCAGGGTAAATACCATGAGCTCTGGTACGCGCAGGCACAGTATTACCGGTAGATCGTGAGCCGCGCCGAGAGAAAAAACTTGTCCCCGGGCCGACGTTATGCTATGCTTTTGTGAGACGAAAGAGGCAAAAAGGGAGGAAGCGCATGAATATCATTGTAGCGGTAGACAAAAACTGGGCCATCGGAAACAGGGAGGAGCTTCTGGTCAGGATTCCCAATGATCATAAGCATTTCCGGGAGGAGACCACAGGAAAGACAGTGGTGCTGGGACGCAAGACCTTGCAGACTTTTCCCCAGGGATTGCCATTGAAAAACAGAACCAATATCATTCTCTCCAGAGATAAAAGCTTCAGCGTGAAGGATGCAGCGGTGGTTCACTCGGTGGAAGAACTGCTGGAGGAGCTGAAAAAATATGACACAAGGGATGTCTATATCATCGGCGGAGAGAGCGTCTACAGGCAGCTGCTTCCCTTCTGCGACGTGGCTCATGTCACTAAGATTGACCACAGTTATGAGGCGGACTCCTGGTTTCCGGATCTGGATCTGGATCCGGAGTGGGAGATCACGGCGGACAGCGAGGAGCAGACCTACTTCGACATCGCCTACACTTTTCTGAGGTATGAGCGGAAAAAGGGTTGAACTGCTGCACTTTGTTGATTTAACGGAGAAAAGTGTATTGACTTTTTGCGCGGAAAGTATAATAATGATTACCAACAAAACATTATCTGTGCAGAGAAAGAAGGCTTGTCATGGAAAAGAAAGATATCGATTGGGGCAATCTCGGATTTGGTTACGTTCAGACAGATTTCCGGTACGTTTCCAACTATAAGGACGGCGCATGGGATCAGGGAGTGATCACGGAGGATGCAAACATTGTCCTGAACGAGTGCGCGGGAGTGCTGCAATATGCCCAGACTATTTTTGAGGGACTGAAGGCGTATACCACGGACGACGGGCGGATTGTCACTTTCCGTCCCGACCTGAACGGAGAGCGCATGGAGGCTTCGGCTGCAAGGCTGGAGATGCCTGTTTTCTCCAAAGAGCGCTTTGTGGATGCGGTCACAAAGGTGGTTGCTGCCAACGCGGCGTTCGTTCCTCCCTACGGCAGCGGCGCAACGCTTTATCTGCGTCCTTATATGTTTGGGACAAACCCTGTCATCGGCGTGAAGCCTGCGGACGAGTATCAGTTCCGGATTTTCTGTACGCCGGTGGGCCCCTATTTTAAAGGCGGGGCGAAGCCTCTCACCATCCGGGTCAGTGATTTTGACAGAGCGGCCCCTCACGGAACGGGAAACATCAAGGCGGGGCTGAATTATGCCATGAGCCTTCACGCCATTGTGACGGCGCACCAGGATGGCTTTGACGAAAATATGTACCTGGATCCCGGCACCCGCACCAAGGTGGAGGAGACCGGCGGGGCAAACTTTCTGTTTGTCACAGGGGACGGCAAGGTGGTGACGCCCAAGTCCGACAGTATTCTCCCTTCCATTACTCGTCGTTCCCTGGTCTATGTGGCCAAGGAGTATCTGGGTCTTGAGGTGGAAGAGCGGGAAGTGCTTCTGGAAGAGGTAAAGGACTTTGCGGAGTGCGGGCTCTGCGGTACTGCCGCGGTGATTTCCCCGGTGGGAAAGATTGTGGATCATGGGAAGGAGATCTGTCTGCCCAGCGGCATGACACAGATGGGGCCTGTCACGAAGAAGCTGTATGAT
Organism: uncultured Acetatifactor sp.; assembly: GCA_910586835.1. GTDB lineage: Bacteria > Bacillota > Clostridia > Lachnospirales > Lachnospiraceae > Acetatifactor. Next base: position 22,998 of record CAJUJU010000006.1, on the reverse strand, counting down.
ACGCTGACCGGCATCCAGATGGGCAGGATCGAGGCGCCCGAAGGCTGGATCCATGTAATCGGCTGAGGCGGCTCTGAACAGAATAGATTTCAGGAAACGAATGTGATGAAAATGCCCATACTCCCCAACGAGTCTGGGCATTTTCAAACAGCAGGACAGATCCGGTGACAAGCGGCTGAGCAGGTGCGGGAATGAGCAAAGAAAACAGAGAGCGCAGAGATAATAACAGAATATTCTTCCGACGTTTTGGCACGTTTCTGCTGTGTCTTTTTTTGGCCTGCGGATGTCTTTGTTCCTGCGGGGAAGGCAGCGGTGTGCAGATCGTGTTTACCACCGGTTTCGGAAAGGACGAGGTGTTCCGAATCGGTGATACCGGCTGTACCCGCTCCGAGCTGATGGTGTATCTGACGACCACGCAGAACCGGTATGAGAATGTGTACGGTGCGGAGATCTGGAACATTGCAGGGGACGGAACCACGTTGGAGGAGAATGTAAAGGAGACGGTACTTGCCAGGATCGCCCAGATCAAGACCATGTGTCTTCTGGCGAACAGCAAGGGTGTGTCTCTGGAGGAAGCGGAGAGGAAGCTGGTTTTACAGGCGGCAGAGGAATATTATGGCTCTCTGAACGAGACGGAGATCGATCTTATGGGAGTGACGGAGGAGATTGTGCGGCGGCTCTATACGGAGTATGCACTGGCCAATAAGGTCTATCAGTACATTATTCAGGATATCAACCCGGAGATCAGCGACGACGAGGCCCGCACCATAACGGTGCAGCATATTCTGCTGCGCACCTGGACCACGGACGGCAGCGGCGCCAGGGTGCCCTACGGGGAGGATGTGAAGCAGACTGTCTATGAGAAGGCTCTGGAGATCAGACGGCAGGCGGTGGAGGAAGAGCAGGATTTTCTGGATCTGGCCTCCAGATACAGCGAGGATACCAGCATCACCTATAACTTCCGGAAGGGCATGATGGACGAGACGTTTGAGGAAGCGGCCTTTTCCCTGGAGACGGATGAGATCAGTCAGGTGATCGAGACGGAGACAGGATATCATATTATCAAGTGCATTTCCACCTTTGACAGGGAGCAGACGGAGCTGAATAAGCTGGAGATCGTGGAAGAGCGCCGTAGGGAGGTGTTTGGTGAGGAGTACGACGCGTTTGCGGATACACTGGTGCGGCAGTTGAATAAAAAGCTCTGGGAGGAAATTGCCCTGATTCATGACGAGCGGGTGAGCACCATGGATTTCTTTGAAATATATGCCGGATATTTTCCGGACTGAGCTTTTTAGAAAAATTTTAGAAATCTGGAAATGCTGTAAAACAGGACATTCCAGCCATGTTATTAGCACTCGTTTAAAATGAGTGCTAATTTTGGGTTGACTTTTGGGAAAGGCAGTTTTAAACTTATTTTCAGTGGGTGATCTAAAATTGTCACCAAAAGATTTCAGAGAGAAAGGGATGTTGAAAATGGCAGCGAAAAGCGGCAACTTATCAATTAACAGTGAAAACATATTTCCCATCATCAAGAAATGGCTGTATTCCGACCATGATATTTTTTACAGGGAACTGATTTCCAACGGCTGCGATGCCGTGACCAAGCTGAAAAAGCTGGATATGATGGGGGAGTACACTCTGCCCGAGGGCTATAAGGCCAGGGTGGAGGTTATCGTGAATCCGGAGAAGAAGACGCTTACCTTCATCGACAACGGCCTGGGAATGACGGCGGACGAGGTGGATGAGTATATCAACCAGATTGCTTTTTCCGGTGCTGCTGATTTCATAGAGAAATACAAGGACAAGAGCAATGCGGATCAGATCATCGGCCACTTCGGACTGGGCTTTTATTCCGCGTTTATGGTTGCGGACGAGGTACACATTGATTCCCTGTCCTATAAGGAGGACGCAAAGCCCGTTCACTGGGAGTGCGACGGCGGCACGGAGTTTACCATGGAGGAGGGCGACAGGACGGAGGTGGGAACCGCCATCACCCTGTTCTTAAACGAGGATTGCCTGGAGTTCTGCAACGAGTACAGAGCCAGAGAGGTGATCAAAAAGTACTGTTCCTTCATGCCTACGGAAATTTTTCTTTCCAAGGCGGATACCCAGGAGACCCAGATTATCCGGGAGGACGAGAAACGGGACGACGACATTGTGCTGGAGGAGATCCAGCCGGAGAGCAGGGAACCTGAAAAGGACGGGGAAGTCTCAGGAGAGGATTCCGAGGAGGAGACCGAAGAGAAGGAGCCGGAACCCAAAAAGCTGAAGATCAGAAAACGTCCCGAACTTTTGAACGAGACAAGACCCCTTTGGACCAGACATCCCAATGACTGTACCAGGGAGGAATATCTGGAGTTTTACCGCAAGGTATTTCAGGACTACAAGGAGCCGCTGTTCTGGATACACCTGAATATGGATTATCCCTTCAACCTGAAGGGGATTCTGTATTTCCCCAAGATCAACATGGAGTACGAATCCATCGAGGGAACCATTAAGCTGTACAATAACCAGGTGTTTATCGCGGACAATATCAAGGAAGTTATTCCGGAATTTTTAATGCTGCTGAAGGGCGTTATTGACTGCCCGGATCTGCCGCTGAACGTATCCAGAAGCGCTCTGCAGAACGATGGCTTTGTGAAGAAAATTTCCGAATATATCTCCAAGAAGGTAGCGGACAAGCTGTCCGGCATGTGCAAGACCGAGAAGGAAGAGTATGACAAGTACTGGGATGACATCAGTCCATTCATCAAGTTCGGCTGCCTGAAGGACGACAAGTTCTGCGAGAAGATGAACGATTACATTCTGTTCAAAAATCTGGACGGAAAATATCTGACTCTTCCCGAGTGCCTGGAGATCAAGCCCCAGGACGCGGAGGCCGGCGCCAAGGCGGAAAATGCCGCTTCGGGTGAGGGTACGGAAGCCGTATCGGAATCGGAGGAAGGCAGTTCTCAGGGCGGAAGCGCCGTGGATGAGGACGGCAACAGAGTGGAAGCCGAGGTGGTGTCGGAGGGAACATCTGCCCGGGAGGATGCCGACGAAGCCGAAGAGGAGAAGAAGGAAAAGATTATTTACTACGTCACCGACGAACAGCAGCAGGGGCAGTATATTAATATGTTCAAGGCGGCGAAGATGGATGCGGTGATTCTCACCCACAACATTGACCAGCCCTTTATCTCTCAGCTGGAGTCCAAGAATGAAGGAATCCGATTCCAGCGCATTGACGCAGATGTGACGGACGCCATGAAGGCAAAGACCTCCAAAAAGGTACAGGAGGAGTATGAGGAACAGGCGAAGGCCATCGCTGAGATCATGAAGAAGGCGCTGAAGAACGATAAGCTGACCGTGAAGATCGACAAGCTGAAGAACAAGGATATTTCCGCAGTGATCACCCTGTCCGAGGAGACCAGGCGTATGCAGGATATGATGAAGATGTACTCCATGCCGGGTATGGATATGGGGGCCTTCGGAGGAGAGGGCGAGACTCTGATCCTGAATGCAAATCATCCGCTGGTGCAGTATGTCACCGAGCACAAGGACGGTGAAAATGTGGAGATGATCTGTGAACAGCTCTACGATCTGGCAAGGCTGCAGCACGCGCCTCTGGCAACCGATGCCATGGCGGCGTTTGTGGCGAGAAGCAATGAAATCATGCTTCTGCTGGCAAAATAAAAATAGTTTTACCCTCCCCGCGGACAGCGCCGTCCGCGGGGCTTTTTGCATAACAGAATAGCCGGAGCGATGATGCGGCAGCATGTAGAAAGGTATTGTGGTGCTTATACTCTTGTTTGCAGGTGAGTTGATAAAACAAAGCTGGATTTTTCATGTTGTAAAGTGTATAGTTTTCTCAATGGGATACTGACGGACGGAAGGAGCTGTGTATGGAGGAAAAATGCAGGGGTGCGGAACGGATGGTGTTGACGGGAGAACCCGTTTCCGGAGGGATTGCGGTGGCCCAAGCGTATCTCTATAAGGCGTGGGAGCCTGAGGTGACGCGGAGCTGTTTTGAGCCGGGGCGAGAAGAGGAGAAGCTGGAAGCGTTTCACTGTGGGATAGAACAGGCCAGGGAGGAGCTGTCCCGGCTTGGCGGGCAGTCTGAAGCGGCATGTGGAGAGCAGGCAGAGATTTTTCGGGCGCAGCGGGTGCTTTTGGAGGATCGGGAGCTGTTGGCTGAGACGGAGCTTACCATCCGGGAGGAGCGTCTGGAGCCGGACGCTGCGGTGGAGAAGGTGTTTACGAAGTATGCAGGTATGATCGGCTGTGTGGAGGAACCGTTGATCGCCGCCCGGGCTGCGGACCTGCACGATGTGAGGAAACGTCTGCTGCGCATCCTGCAGGGCAGGGAGGAGAGAACGCTCTTCCGGCTGAAGGAGGATGTGATTCTGGTGGCGGATGAGCTGCTGCCCAGCGATACGGCATCTATGGATCGTGTTCATGTGAAGGGGATATTGACCAGAGGCGGCGGAACCAACTCTCATTCCGCCATTCTTGCCAGGAGTTTTCGGATTCCTGCCGTGGCAGGTGTGGGGGAGGCAGCGGGACAGATTCCGGACGGAGCGCTTCTGGCCCTGGATGCCATGCGGGGACAGGTGATTCTGTGGCCCACGAAAGAGGAGATCAGGGACTGCGGGGAGAGACAGGAGAAGCTTTTGAGAAGACAGGCGCAGGAAGAACCATACCTGGACAGGCCTGGGGCCACCCGGGACGGGGCAGCGATAAAGATCGGAATCAATATCGGCTCCTGCGGGTATGAGGTTCCGGAAAAGCATTATGATTTTGTGGGGTTGTTCCGCACGGAATTTCTGTATATGGAGAAATCAGCCCTGCCCACGGAGGAGGAACAGTTTGAGACATATAGAAGTGTGCTTGTGAAGGCGGGGGGAAAGACGGTGACGCTTCGGACGCTGGATATCGGCGGAGATAAAAAACTTTCCTGCCTGCCGCTGCCCGGGGAGGAAAATCCTTTTCTGGGAAGCCGCGGACTCAGGCTGTGCTTTGCATGTCCTGAAATTTTTCGGACGCAGCTTCGGGCAGCGCTCCGGGCTTCTGTTTACGGTAGTCTTCGGATTATGTTTCCCATGGTGTGTTGTATGGAGGATATCCGCCGCGGGAAAGAGTGTGTGAAACGTGTCATGGAGGAGCTGGATCGGGAACACATCGCCTATGACAGACAGGTGAAGCTGGGGATCATGATCGAGGTTCCGTCCATTGCGGTGATTGCGGATATGGCGGCGGAGGAAGTGGATTTTGCCGGTGTGGGAACAAATGACCTGACCCAGTATGTCTGTGCTGCAGACCGGAGCAATCCCGTGGCCAGTGCATATTATCAGAGTGAATCGCCGGCCATGCTGCGGCTGCTGAAGGGAATTTTTTCAGCCTTTGAGAAAGCGGGAAAGGAAGTCTGTGTCTGCGGGGAGATGGCGGGCGACCCGGAAACAGCCGTGCTGCTGGCGGGACTGGGGGCACGGAAGCTGAGTATGAGCGATTCCGCTCTGGGGGGCGTCAAGGCGGCGCTGGCCATGGTCACGCTGGAGGAGGCCAGGGAGCTGGCGGAGGAATGTATGACGCTTCGGACCCGGGAGGAGATTCGGCAGCGGCTGAATCAAATTCGCCGCAGTTAAAGCTCTGAGAAGCTGCCGATCTCCAGAAGTTTCTTTTGGGCATCCAGAATTTCCTCCAGGGTTCCCTGCCAGCGTTCCATGTCTTCGCTGATAAAATACAGCATCCGATCAGACAGATTTGACAAAAAGCGTGTGACAACGTTTCCGGAAGCGCCAATAAGTGCCGTCGTCAAGGTCACATTGTCCGTATTCCGCAGGATCACCTGGATGGCGAAGTCGTCCAGATGTGCAAACCTTTCCAGCAGATCGGTATCGTCTGCGTAGAGTTTTTTCGCCTGGTATCTGTCGAGGATGTCCTGCCTGCTTTTTTTCTTGTTTTTGCCCATTGTGCCCACTCTTTCCCTGTAATCCATGCCGATGTGAGATGCCACTGTCTCCTGTATGACCTCCGGATTTTTTCCGGAAAATATCAATTGTAACACTTCCGAGATCATATGTGCTTCTTTCTGTTCTGCCGACGGCAGGGTGGCAATATAGTTTTCCAGCAGCCGGAAACAAAGCTCCGGTTCCATCTCCTTCATAAAGAAATCCAGAATGCAGGAGATGGAAAAGGCGAGAAATCTGCTGTTTGTCTTCAGTCGGGGGATTGCCTTTTCCATGGCAAGCAGGCCCTGTGCGCGGCTGATCTCAGAGCATTTCAGCAGGTCTTCCCCTATTTCCGCAAGCCGGAATTTTTCTTCATCATAGGAACCTACCTGCTCCAGCTGCACAAGGGTTCTGCCAACCATCTCGTCAATGCTGCAGTCGAAAAAGTCTGCCAGTGCCCACAGCATTTCCACACCGGGCACCGACAGGTTGCGCTCCCATTTGGAGATTGCCGCCGGGCTGATGTTCAGTGCCAAAGCAAGCTGTTCCTGGGTCATTCTTTTTGCCGTGCGCAGGGAATAAAGCTTTCCCCCCATGGCAATTCCGTGATATTCTGCTCTTTGCATCGTGCAGCCTCCTGTGTCTTTCTGTTAACAAACAGTTTAGAGTATTGCCGCATCTGTGTCAAAGGATAATACGGCAGATTTTTTTACCATGGTAAATATTTCTTGTAGGTTTGTTGTAGATATGATATGCTTTTATACAAAGCATAACAGTTTCTAATTCATTTAAGTTCATCTAACAATTCACTGAAAATGTCAGAAAGTCTATGCTTTTAAATTCACATTACAATTTTAAAAGCAGGAGATTTTCGGAAGTACCATCCCGGGGAAGTACCATCCCAGGGAAGTGTTGTCCCAGGGAAATGTCTTCTCAGGGAAATACTGTTCCAGGGAAATGCTATCCCATAGAAAAGCCTCCTGTGTGCAAAGGAGGAAAGGTTTGGATGGGAATTGTATCGCCAAAGTATGACTTCAGCTTTAAGCAGCTGATGCAGAATGAGGAGGTGCGGAAGTATTTTATCAGCGATGTGCTGGGAATACCGGCAGCGGAGATCCGCTCCGTGCGGCTGGCAAGTCCGTTTCTGTGGAAGCGGTATTCCGGACAGAAGCAAGGGATTCTGGATGTGCGGGTGGAGCTGAACGATGATCGGATGGTGAACATCGAGCTGCAGATCAAAATGCTGGCCTGCTGGGATAAGAGGAGTTTGTTTTATCTGGCTAAGATGTTTACAGAGGAGCTGTTGGTGGGAGAGCAGTACCACCGATTGAAAAAGTGCATCTGTATTAACCTGTTGGATTTCAACCTGGATGAGGATCCGGAATACCACAGAATATACCGTTTGCGGAATGAAAAGGGGCAGGAGTATTCGGATCTGTTTGAGATGCATGTGATCGAGCTGGGAAAAAAGCTGAAGGGAACGGAGCCGGTGGACGAGTGGATCCGGCTGATGAACGTGAGGACGGAGGAGGAGCTGGAGATGATAAGTGCGAAGAATCCGGGACTGCTGGAGGCAGTAAAAGAGGTGAAGGTGATGAGTCTGAGAAAGGGCCTGAGGGCATTGTATGAGGCACATCTCAGGGAGATACGGGACAGGAATGCCAGAGATGCCTTTGTCAGGGAAGAGGGCATGGAGGTTGGTAAGGCGGCCGGGAAAGCAGATGCCGTTTTGCAGCTGTTGAATGTCAGGGGAGCGGTTCCCAAGGAGCTGGAGCAGATCATTCGGGCGCAGAGAGATCTGGAAATACTGAGTGACTGGCATCTAACGGCGGCCGGAGCAGAAAGTGTGGACGCGTTTCTCGCAAAGACGGGGATTCAGATTTCAGACAGAAGATAGTACAGGAAAGTCAACAAAAAAGACAGAGCCAGCGGGACCCTGTCTTTTTTAATCAGCTTTTTTATTGGTTTGTGTATTTCCGAAGGGTTGCCTCCACGGCGCCGACGCCGCAGGAAAGCTCCGCAAAATAGTTCTTTACGGTTTCCGCCAAACCTGCGGAGACCAGATCTACGCCGAAGACCTTCTCGTTGGAGAGCAGCTTATCCAGTTTGTCAAGATCCTTGGATGCGTGGGACAATTCATAGTCTTTCACATAGGCGCCTGCCGCCTCCAGCAGAGGATCCGCGCTGGGGGTGAAAGGGTTGCCCTGATCGTCCACTGCCATGAGATAGCGCAGCCAGCCGGCAAACACCAGGGGTATCAGCTTTAAGTCCGCCACATTCAGGGAAGGATCCTTCTGGTAAGCCTTGATGGTCTCACCGTAGCGGATGGCCAGCTTCTGGGAGGTGTCGGTTGCGATTCTCTGGGGAGCATCCGGCATGAAGGGATTGGGGATGCGAACGTTTACCACCTGGTCGATAAATTCCCTGGGATCCAGAATCCCGGGATTTACCACCACGGGAAGTCCTTCCACATAGCCGATTGTCTCCACCAGTTTTTTGAGCAGAGGATTTTTCATCTCATCGGAAACAAGGGTGTAGCCCAGCAGGCAGCCGAAGATGGCAAGGGCGGTGTGAAGGGGATTTAAGCAGGTGCAGACCTTCATTTTCTCCACCTTGTCAACGGTTTCTCTATCCGTGTAAATGATTCCGCCTTCCTCCAGGGGAAGCCTGCCGGCGGGAAAGGCGTCTTCGATCACCAGATATTCGCATTCCTCCGCGTTGACGAAGGGAGCGATGTAGGTGTTTTTGGAGGTGATCACGGGTTCCAGTTCCTCGATTCCGTCCGCGGCCAGCATGGCTTCCACCTTTGCGTCCGGCCTGGGGGTGATCTTGTCGATCATGGTCCAGGGGAAGGAAATCTTAGACCGGTCTGTCACATAATCCATAAATTCTTTTTCCGCAAGGCCTTTTTCACACCAGGCTTTGGCGAAGGCACTCACTGCGGCGAAGAGCTTGTCGCCGTTGTGGGAGCAGTTATCCATGCTGACCATGGCCAAAGGAAGCCTGCCGTTTTGATATCTGTGGTACAGTAAAGAGACCACTTTGCCCAGATAGCTGTCCGGAGCAGCGGGGCCTTTTTCGAAGTCGGCGGCTATGGCGGGAAGGACATTGCCCTTTGCGTCGGTGACGGCATATCCCTTCTCGGTGATGGTAAAGCTTGCCATCTGCAGGGAAGGCTTTGCGAAAATTTCCTTCAGCCGGGAGTATTCCTTCTCGTTACCGCTGTCCAGGATAAGGGACTCCATGATACTGCCCACCACGGTCTTTTCCACGGTATTGTCCGCTTTCAGGGTGGCAAGGATAGTCAGATTGTCGTGAGGGCGGTTGCTCTTTTCAATGATTTCATAGTCGTAGCCTTCCGCGGCGATCAGGCCGGCGGTGAGAATGCCTCTGTTTAAGAGATTCTGCACCACGTTTGCCTGGAAGGCGCGGAAAATGTTGCCTGCGCCGAAGTGGATCCAGGCAGGATTCTCAAGGGTATTTTTCTTTACCGTTTCATAGTCAAAGGTTGGAAGAGAATAGCCGGCGGCTTCAAATGCCGCCCGGTCTGCCTCAAGTCCGGCTCTTGTCAATTTCATATTAATCCTCCATGCCGGAGCCTGTAATGAGAAGGGTGAAAATCAGATTCGGCTTTGTGGCTCCGGAACAAATTTGTGTGCAAATAATTAAGCTGCCGCGTGTTTCATTGTGGGCGAACAGGCGCTGTACTGATTTATAGTATAACGGACTGGAAGGAAATTTATCCTTTTTTGTGTTGTTTTTCGATGGCTTCCCAGAGTCCGTTTAAGTAGGCGGCGCCGAGGGCTCTGTCGTAAAGGCCATAGCCGGGCATTGCTACCTCGTCCCAGATCATACGTCCGTGGTCAGGCCGGATGGGACCGGTAAAGCCGATGTCATAGAGGGCCAGCATGATCTCATACATGTCGAAGGTACCGTCGCTTGAGAGGTGTGCGGACTCCTCGAAGTCGGTGGGGGAATTGAACTTCAGATTCCGCACATGGGCAAAGTGAATCCTGCCCTTCAGGGAGCGGATCATGTCCGGCAGGTCGTTTTCCAGATTAGTGCCGTAGGAGCCGGAGCAGAAGGTGACACCGTTGTGGGGATTGTCCACCATCTTCATCATGCGCAGGATGTTGGCCTTGTTAACGATGATCCGGGGCAGGCCGAATACGCTCCAGGCGGGGTCGTCCGGATGGATTGCCATGTTGATATCATACTTGTCGCAGGCAGGCATGATGCGCTCCAGGAAGTATTTCAGATTGGCGAAGAGCTTTTCGTCGTCCACATCCCGGTACATTTCAAAGAGCTCCTTTATATGGGCCATGCGCTCGGGTTCCCAGCCGGGGAGGATGGAGCCGTTGGAGTCGCCGCTGATGGAGGCGAACATATCCTCGGGGTTTAAGGCATCCACGGCCTCCTGGGTGTAAGCCAGCACGGTGGAACCGTCGGGACGGACTCTTGCAAGCTCGGTTCTGGTCCAGTCGAAGACGGGCATGAAGTTATAGCAGACCATATGAATGTCCGCTTTTCCCAGACGCTCCAGGGTGGTGATATAGTTGTCGATGTACTTATCCCGGTCGGGAGTTCCCACCTTGATGGCGTCGTGAATGTTGACGCTCTCAATGCCGGCCAGAGTGAGGCCGGCGTCCTCCACTTCCTTTTTCAGCGCGAGGATGTCCGATGTCTCCCATACCTCTCCGGGTTTGGTGCCGTACAGGGTGGAGATCACTCCGGTGACACCGGGGATCTGACGGATCTGTTTCAATGTTACGGTGTCGTACTTGCTGCCGTACCAGCGCAATGTCATCTGCATAGCTGCCTCTTTTCTGGAAGGATCTTCCGTTTTGATAGGTTCAGTATAATACAAACGAAAATGCAGGAAAAGCATATATATTGCTTGATATCATGCAAAAATTGTCCTATACTCAAAGCAGAAAGCGTTAGTTGTTTTATTTCAGGGGAAACGGGGAGAAGCACATGGCGCCCGGGGCAGGAACCAGGATGGGAGCAGGGATGGAGAAGCGGGAAAAAAGCATACGCAGGCTGGAGGCAGGGGACGAACGTCAGTATATGATGAATGAGGACTATGAGGTCTACGAAAAGCTGGGTGCCCCTATGGGGGCGATTTCCTTTCATTATCACAGCTTTTATGAGATCATTTATGTGCTGGAGGGGGAATATTCTTCCATGATCGAGGACAGAACCTATCATGTGAAGAAAGGGGACTTTTTGCTGATAGACCAGAATGTTCTGCACAAATATCATTATGTGGAGGATAAGCACGACTCCTCACGGCGGATTATTCTGTGGGTCACGCCGCGGATGCTGTCCTCCCTCTCGGGAGAGGACATGGATCTGACCGCCTGTTTTCGGGGAAAGGATTCCTGCGCCTGTCGTTTTCCCATCTATTACAGGGAAATGCTTCAGGGATATCTTTTGAAGCTGGTCACAACCCGCCTGCAGGAGTCCGAGGATCCGGGGGCGAAGCGCGTGCTGGATCGGGGGTGTCTGACGTTGTTCTTTGTGTACCTGAATATGCTGTGCGCCAGAAAGGAATATCTCTTTGCCAGGGAGGAGCTGGTGAGCCATCCTCTGGTGGAGCAGGTATCCGCCTACATCGACGGTCATCTGACAGAGCGGATCACGGTGGAGGGACTGGCGGCTCAGGTGCATATGAGCAAATACTATTTCCTGCGGAAATTTAAGGAGCTCACCGGGGTTACGGCTCATGCCTTTCTTGTGCACAAAAGGCTGATTAAGGCCTGCGAGGCTCTGCGGCAGGGCGCGGGAGTGACGGAAAGCTGGCAGAGTGCGGGGTTTTCGGATTACACGGCCTTTCTGCGCAGCTTTCGGGATACCTTCGGTGTACCGCCGGGAAAGTACAGGGAATATTATTCGTGACGAACCGGGCGCTGCGCCGAACCGGCCCGCTGCGGTTTCCTGTGATGATTCCGCCGGAAAGGGAAAAAAACAGGAAGCCGCAGAGAAAAGCAACCGGTGCAGGAAGCCTCAGCCCGGCTCTGCAATCCTGGTCACTCCCACATAAATGTCGGAGACTTCGTACCAGGTGGGATAGTCCGTGACACCGGTTCGGGGCAGGCCGAAGATGCCCTGGAAGGTACGGACGGCTTCCGCAGTGGCGGGACCGTAGATTCCGTCGGCGGTGATGGTGGGGATGGCGGGGTAGTTGCGGGCGATGCGGTTTAACTGGGTCTGCAGCTGTCGTACCTTTTCGCCGGAGGCGCCGATCCCCAGGTCGTAGCCGGGCCAGGAGGAGGGAACGCCGGAGATGAAATCCGCCGTGTTGATATACATATCGTTGCCGTAGTAATAGCGGATGATCTCAATGGCGGAATAGCCCTCATCCCCCAGATACTTGGAGCCCCACTGGCTTAAGCCGTCGCAGGTCACCCGCTTGCCGTCGCAGTAAGAGGTGAAGATGGGCTGCCGCACGCCGGGACGGGAGAGATAGTTGGCAAAGATACTGTCTACCAGGTAATCAATGTTTTCAAAAATGTTTCTGCCGTAGATCCATTTGTGGTCATAGGCGGTGGAGGACGTGATGGTAAAATTGTATCCCTGATTCCGATACCACTCCGTGTACACTCTGTTCAGTGTGAAGGACTGTATGGCAAGAATGTTGGCGTAGATGGCGCTTTCCGGCCAGGTGGAATAGATCTCGCAGGAAGCAACATTCTTGATATAATCCTTGTACCGCACCCAGTAGTTCGGGGCGGTGGGGTCGCTGGGAACACCGTCGTGAACAATGATGTATTCGGGGATGACTACCCTGCTTAAGACGATTTCCCCTGTCTCCGCCATTGGTTTGATCTCATCCTCGGGTATTTTGGGCGGATATTGCCCGAACAGGGTGTGGGCGGGAATGATGACGACCTTCTCGTCCTCCTCCGTGGTGGCAAGGGGGTTCATGCGGACAGGCTGGAGGGAAAGCTCGTCTGCGAGGATCTCGGAGCCGGAAATGAGAACGGGCTCATAGCCTTCCGCGGTGACAGTGATGTTGTATTCCGAGTAAGGCTGTTCTTCCGCTTCCGGGTTCAGAGAGAGCTCCAGCGGAGGAGCGGGCAGGCTGACTGTGGGTGTCTGTCCGGAACTGTCGGTGGTAAGCACCTCCAGGGGCGAATCCGGATCTCCGGTGTAGGAGATGGTGACGGTGGCGTTTTCCACGGGAATCAGGCCGATGGAGGAAACCACGCTGATTTGGATGGAACCGGCATAGCCGGAGTCTGAGGTTATGGGTTCCTGTGCGGCTGTTAAGGGTTTTTCGGACATATGTTGACCATACCTTGCAGTTATTCACAGGTATTATATGCGGGGGATCCAAAAAAGCGCATAAAAATGGAAAAAACAGATTGACGAAACGGAATATCTGATGTATCATTGTATTATAAAGATAATACAGGCGAAATAATTCAGCAGCCGCAGTGTTGAAAGATGCCGCGGCAGAGTAAAAGAAGAAAGGAAGAGAGCGATGGCATGGGATCTGGATAATGGCAGACCGATTTATGCGCAGCTGGTGGAGCGAATTCAGATGCAGATTGTGTCCGGCCTGTATCCGCCGGGAAGCAGACTGCCCAGCGTCAGGGAACTGGCGGCGGTGGCGGCGGTGAATCCCAACACGATGCAGAAGGCATTTGCGGAGCTGGAGCGGAGCGGACTGATCGTCACGCAGCGGACCAACGGCAGAACCGTGACCGAGGATGCGGAATTGATCCGGGATATCAGAGCGGGACTGGCGCAGGAGCATGTGGAGAATTTCCTCACCAGGATCAGGGAACTTGGCTATACGGGGCAGGAGGCGGTAGAGCTTCTGATAAAAAAATGTGACGGGGGAGAACGGGATGAATGAACTGGTTGAGATCGTTGGTCTGACAAAGTCCTACGACGCGAGAAATGTGGCGGTAAACAATATTACGATTACCCTTCCCAAGGGAAAGATTGTGGGGCTTCTGGGGCCCAACGGCAGCGGAAAGACGACGCTGATCAAAATGATGAACGGCCTTCTGACACCCAGTCAGGGGAGTATCAGGATCAACGGCCAGCCGGTGGGAGTGGAGACAAAAGCCCATGTGGCATACCTTCCGGATCGGACTTACCTTTCCGGCGGGAAGCGGATCAGTCAGATTTTGGATTTTTTCTGTGATTTCTATGCGGATTTTTCCAAAGAAAAGGCGCTGGAGATGCTAAGCAGCCTGAACATTGACCCAACCGTGCGGCTGAAGACACTCTCCAAAGGAAATAAGGAGAAGGTGCAGCTTATTCTGGTTATGAGCCGTCAGGCAGATCTTTATGTGCTGGACGAACCCATTGCGGGGGTTGACCCTGCGGCCAGAGACTATATTCTGCGCACGATTATCAACAATTACAACCCGAATGCCACGGTCATTATCTCCACACATCTGATCGGGGATATCGAACAGGTACTGGATGAGGTTATCTTTATGCGCTTTGGTCATCTGGTGCTGTATACTTCTGTAGACAATATCAGGGAACAGCACGGAAAATCGGTAGATGCTTATTTCAGGGAGGTGTTCGCATGTTAGGAAAATTGTTGAAGCATGAGTGGAAGGGAACCTGTAAGGTGGGAGGACTGATTCTGATCCTGTTGGCAGGCATCACCTTTTTCGGCTGGCTGGCCTTTCAGTCTCCCATGTGGAACGAAATGGCGGGAGATTCCATCGAATACAACATGGCCTTCAGTATACTGGATCTGATGAGCATATTTACCCTGTTTGCCTACATGTTTCTGCTTTTGGGAGCCGTGGTGGGAATCATGATTTACCTTGCGGTACATTTTTACCAGACCATGTACACGGACGAGGGATATCTGCTGCATACGCTTCCCGTGACAAAGGGCCGGCTGCTGTTTTCCAAGGTCTTTATCGGCGGGCTCTGGATGCTGATTATATTGATCGGGGTTTATACCTCCATGGTGGCGCTGATCAGCTTTATGATGGGAAGGCTGCTGGCGCCTGAAGGATATACCGTGTGGGGAATCTGGGAGCTGTTTTTCGGAGAACTGGGTGAGGCGATCCTGATGATGGAGAAAGAGCTGAATTTCAAAGGCACGGTTTACCTGGTTTATACGATTCTGACCATGCTGAGCAGTCCTTTTATCACCATGATTGTGGTGTTCGGAGCCATTTCCATGGGGCAGCTCTTTACAAAGCACAGAGTGCTGATGGCCATTGTCTGCTATGGCGGTGTGCTGTTGGCAAACGGATTGGTGAAGTCCATTGTGGAGGCGATCATTGCGACGCTGTATGACTTCAGCTCCTTTGAAAAGGTGATGAGCTTTTTCGACAGAAATCTCATCTCGGGGACGATTCTGAGCGTTCTGTTTGCGGCTGTCATGTACTTTGTCTCTTATTATGTCAACACGAGGAAGCTGAATATGGAATGAGTTGCGGTTTGCAGATCGGTTTGACGAATGCGCGGATATAAACCGTAACCGGAACAAAAACGCGGAAATCAGATGCAGACAAAAAAATTTGCCCTGCATCTGATTTTTTGGTATAATGTTTCCATGAGCCGCGGTGATCTGTTTCTGCGGCGGGCGCGAGGTGAGTGACGGATGCAGAAGATAATTGATCAGATTCTGGAGGGAAACTTCGATTATGAGAATGGTTCTCTTGATTTCTCCTGCGCAAAAATAGAGCTTTCTCTGAACAGAGGGGAAGTGTATGAGGGCTCTTTCCGCATTTATGGCCCCAGGGGCAGGTTTACGAACGGCATTGTATTGTCCTCCGATCTTCGGATGGAATGCGTGACCGGGGAATTTGTGGGCAGCGAGGAGGAAATCTTTTTCCGGTTTCACGCTGAAAACCTGGAGGAGGGGGATGTGGTAAAGGGCGATTTTTATATTGTCAGCAACCAGGGAGAATACTATCTCCCTTTTGTGGTTTCCGTGCAGTATTTTGTCCTGGAATCCTCCATTGGAGCGGTTCGGAATCTGTTTCATTTTGCAAACCTGGCCAAGGCGGACTGGCGGGAGGCAGTGTCGCTTTTCTATTCCCCTGATTTTATTCGGGTCTTTTCCGGCAGTGATGCACAGTATGCGGAGGATTACCGGGCGCTCTCGGCCTGTAAGGGTTCGGAGCAGAATGTGGAAGAATTCCTGATTCAGGTCAACAAGAAGCAGAAGGTGGAATTTCTGGTTCAGGAGGAAGAGCTTGTGTTGGAGGCCCAGGCTTCTGACGCATATGCCGTGACGGAGAGAGCGCTCACTGTTGTGCGGAACGGCTGGGGCTATACCTGTCTCTATGTGGATTGTGCGGGAGACTTCCTGTTTACGGAAAAGGAAGTGATTACAGACGATGATTTTCTGGGAAATCGCTGTGTGCTGCCGGTGTTCACAGACAGCAGCCTCTGCAGGGAGGGAAAAAATTTCGGGCGGATTTTTCTTTACAATTCTTATGTCTCCCTGACCATTCCCGTGACGGTGAGGATCGGCACAGCCTCTGCCGCAAGGGGAAGGAACCTGACAAAGAAGAGAAATACGGTGCAGCTGATGCAGTTTTATCAGGCCTTCCGCACCCGGAAGATCAGCACCGGCACCTGGCTGAAGGAGACCGGCAGGCTGGTGGAAAAGCTGGTGACGGCAGAGGAGAACGACGTGGCCGCAAGGCTTTTTCAGGCACAGCTTCTGATTACGGAGGAGCGGTATAACGAAGCCGGATGGATATTGGATCATGTGGCGGAGCTGTTGGAGAGGGGAGAAGGGGACGATACGCTGCTTGCATACTATCTGTACCTCACTACGCTGATCCACAGGGAAGAGCAGTATGTGGATCAGGTGGCGGCGGATGTGGAGGATATTTACCGGAAGGATAACGGCAACTGGCGTGCGGCCTGGCTTTTGCTCTATCTTTCGGAGGAGTATCACAAATCCGTCACGGGGAAGTGGGCCTTTCTGGAAAAGCAGCACAGCATCGGCTGTACCAGCCCCGTTCTCTACATAGAGGCAGTGGCTCTTCTGAACAATAACCCGGCGCTTCTGCGGCGGCTTGGTAGCTTTGAGCGGCAGGTGGTATGGTACGGCGCAAGGCAGGATCTTTTAAAGCAGGAGGCGGTGGAGCAGCTTCTCTATCTCTGCGATAAGGTGAGAGAGTACTCCGGTGTGCTGTACAGGACGCTGGTAATGTTGTATGAGAAAAAAGGCGACGTTCGGCTGCTGCTGCAGATCTGTGCGCTTCTCATCAAAGGCGGCAGAACCGGGAAGGCATGTTTTCCCTGGTACAGTGCGGGTGTGGAAAATAACCTGCGCATCACCAATCTTTACGAGTATTATGTGATGTCGCTGGATATGCGCAAGATGCAGGAGATCCCCAAGCATGTGCTGCTGTATTTTTCCTGGCAGAGCAGCCTGGATTATGAGCATACGGCTTATCTGTACGACTATATTCTGCAGAATGAGGACAGACTGGGAGACATTTTCGATACCTATCGGGTGCGGATAGAGCATTTTTGTATGGAGCAGATCTCCAGACTTCATATCAACAGGTATCTGGCGGATATCTACAACCGGCTGCTGCAGCCGGAAATGATCACGGAACAGAACGCGGTGCAGCTGTCAAGGCTTTTGTTTGCCCATCTGATTCATGTGGAGGACGACAGACTGCGGAAGGTGTATGTGTATCAGCCGGGAAATCCCTGCCCGGCGGAATATGTGCTGAATGACGGAAGTGTCTGGGTTTCCCTGTACGGCAGCAGCTATACCATTGTCTTTGAGGATGCCTGGAACAACCGGTTCCTCCGAAACGTGGAGTACACCATGGAAAAACTGATGATTCCGGGAAAATACTTGCGGAATCTGACTGCCTTTCCGCTTGACAATCCGGAGCTGGATCTGTATTTCTGTGCCGGGGAGCGGGAGGGAGGGATAACCTCCCGGGAGAGCGCCAATCTGGCGTTGAGGGTGGCGTCTTCGGGCTGTGCCGACAGTCAGATTCAAAAGGAGCTGTGGATGAAGCTTCTGCAGTACTATTATGACGCGGATGATATGCGTGCGCTGGACGGGCATCTGCAGCAGATTGCGCCGGACGTGCTGACGGCGGCGGAGCGGGGAGAGGTATTCCGCTATATGGTGCTGCGGGGCAGCCATGAGCAGGCATGGTGCTGGCTGGAGCGTTACGGACCTTATTTTATGGATGCCAAGCTTCTGATGCGCCTGTTGGGCCGACTTATGGAGAAGAACGGCATGGAGGAGGATGAGATACTGACGGCAGCCGCCCTACATGTGTTCCGCAGGGGAAAGTATGACAGTGCCATACTTCAGTATCTTGCCAGGTACTGCAGGGGGACGGTGAAGAGCCTGCGGGATATCTGGAAGGCGGCGAAATCCTTTGGGGTGGACTGTTACAGACTGTGTGAGACCATACTGGTGCAGATGCTTTACTCCGGAACCTTTGTGGGGGAAAAGATGGAGATCTTCCACGATTATATTGCCCAGGGGCCCAGGCCGGAGGTGGAGGAGGCGTTTCTTGCCCAGTGTTCCTTTGACTATTTTGTGAAGGAGAGGGTCACGGAGAGGGACATTTTTGACGAGATCGAGCGCATGTATCTGAGAGGGGAGCCGGTGCAGAAGGTGTGCGAACTTGCCTGGCTGAAATATTATGCGGAGAATCGCGGCCAGCTGACTGTTCAGGGGGCAAGGCTGACGGATGTCTTTCTGACGAAGCTCATGGATCAGGGAATCCATCTGGAATTTTTCCGGGAGTACAGGGAGAACGTGAGAGCCGCACAGGAGTTGTTTGACAAGACCATCATCGAGTACCGTGCCAACCCCGGCGGACGGGCGCGCATTCACTATGTCATCACCCACGAAAACGGGGAATCCGACGAGTACATTGCGGAGCCCATGCGGGAGGTTTACGGAGGTGTCTGCTTCAAGGAGTTTATCCTGTTTTTCGGGGAAAATCTTCAGTACTACATCACTGAGGAACGGGACGGAGAGGAGCAGCTGACAGAGAGCGGAACACTGCAAAAGAGCGATATCCGGGGCGTCGAGAGCGACAGCCGATATCATCTGGTCAACGATATTATGATCAGTAAGACCCTGGAGGATTATGACACCATGGATAACCTGCTGGAAGAATATTACAAGAAGGAGTTTCTCAACAGCAGACTTTTTGAACTGAGATAGGGAAGGGGGACAGGCATGGGACTTTTGGGCAGCGACAGAGTCGTGGTAGGCTACGACCTGGGAAATGAATTTTCACAGATCAGCTTCAGCGTTTCCGGTTCCGGAAAAGTAGAGACCCTTTCCCAGGTGGCCGGAACCGAGGATTACAATATTCCCACGGCGCTCTGTAAACGAAACGGCGTCAATCAGTGGTACTACGGAAGAGAAGCGCTGCGCCAGGGCGAAGCGGAGCAGGGGATTCTGGTGGAAAACCTGCTGGAGCTTGCGCTGGATGGGGAACCGGTTTTGATAGAAGGAGAGAGCTTTGACCCGGTGGCTTTGCTCACTCTGTTTTTTAAGCGGAGTCTGGGACTGTTGGCACAGGTGTCGTCGCCCGATAAAATAAGTGCCATGATGATTACCTGCGAGGTGCTGGACGCCCGGATGCTGGATGTGCTGAGGCGCATGATGGCAGGGGCCAGGCTGAAGACGGACAGGATTGTCTTTCAGAATCACATGGAGAGCTATTACAGTTTTATGCTCCGGCAGCCGGAAGAGTTATGGGCTCACGGGTCGGTGCTTCTGCGCCGGGAGAACGGCATCAGAGCATACTGTATGGAGTGCAACAAGCGAACCGAGCCCAAGGTGGTTTTTATTGAGGAGCGGATTTTTCCGCTGAAGGACGGAGAACTGTTGCCGGAGGAAGAAAGCCTGCGGCAGGAGCTGCTGGATCGGGAGCTGCTGGAGATTTCCCGGGAAGTCTGCAGGGAAAAGATGGTGGAGAGCGTGTTTCTCATAGGAGACGGCTTCGATCAGGAACAGATGCGGGAATCCCTTCGCTTTCTTTGCAGGAAACGCCGGGTTTTTCAGGGAAATAATCTGTTCAGCAAGGGAGCCTGTATGGGGATGCAGGAGCGTCTGGATCCGGATCCCCTCTGGAAGAAGTATGCTTTTCTGGGGAAAGATAAGCTGAAGGCTAATATCGGTATGGATATTCTGCGCCAGGGGGAAGCGTCCTATTACGCCCTGCTGGACGCGGGGGTAAACTGGTATGAGGCCGGGCAGGAACTGGATTTTTATCTGCGGGACGGCAATGAGATTACGCTGAAGATCATGCAGCTGACCGAAAACAGCGGTAAGCTTGCGCAAATGGTGCTGGAAGACCTTCCGGGAAATGTGGCAAGGCTGCACGCCAGCCTTTATCTGGAGGAGGAAAACGTTCTGACAGTGGAGGTACGGGATCTGGGCTTCGGGGAAATCCGTCCTTCCTCCGGCAGGGTTTGGCGGGAAAAAATAGAGCTTTACTAGAGGAGCGCCTCGTTGAGAAGCGCATGCGGGGGTATGGGAATGAGTATGCAGGTCAGTGTCTGTGTGGGAGAATATGCCGCGGCACCGTATTGTATTCCGGGGCTGGGTGTGAATGTCTACTGTATGGAAGAACTCTGTTACTGTATAAAGGAAAATGCGTTTCTGCTGGATTCTTCCATGATGGGCGATGAACTGCCGGAGTGGATTGGCAGGGAATGCGGGCTGCGCGATCTTTCGAAGGTGCTCTGGCCGCTGATCCACAAAAAGGGATCCTTCAGCGCTTTTGTGACGGTGCTGTTGGAGTATGTGGGATTTTACGACAGGCAGACGATATCGGAAGTGGAGCAGATGCTGAAGCGAGGGGCAGGCTTAAGCAGCATCGAGAAGAAAAAGAGCCAGATCGACCAGCTGGTGAAAAAGAAGAAGTATCTTGCGGCTGTGCGGGGCTATGACAGCCTGATCAGGAAATGGGCTGAGCAGACCAGGGAGGGGGAACCGCTGCCGGCGGTGGACTGTCTGGCGGCCATCTGGCACAATAAGGGTGTGGCGCTGACAGGGCTGATGATTTACACAAGGGCGGCGGAATGTTTTCTGACGGCTTATGAGACCACGGAGCGGGAAGACTATTACCGGGATTATCTGGCGGCCAAGCGGATGGAGCTGTCGGAGGCCGACTATGTGACCTTTGCGTCGGAACATGCCGGGGACTATGAGCTTGCCCTGGAGCTGGAGAAGGATGTGGAGCGGCTGGTGGGAGAGTGGGAGAAGCAGCCCGAATATCTTCTCCTGTACAACAGGCGTGAATTGAGAAGCGGAGACAACAGGCAGAAATATTTCGACGAGAACGGGCGGATTGCGCAGCTGTTGAAAGACAGTTACCGCAGCAGTGTGGCCGATTGACGGAGAGTGGATAGATGGCATTCTGGAAAAAATTATTCGGAAGAAAAAAGCAGAAGGAGCAGGTGGCGGAAGCCTGGGAGGAGATTGACTACGACAGAGAGAATGTGGACTTTGGAGACAGCGAACAGCGTAACCGCTATATTACAGGGTGCCTGGAGCAGTTGGACGAAGCCTCCAGAGAGGTCAGTCAGCTGACAGGCGAATATTCTCTGGTCACCTCCTATCTGACCGATATAGAAGAGATTGAGGCGCTTCCCGAGGAGGAAAAGGAGCAGCTGGAGGGTATCGCAAGAAGGCTGCGTACCGTGGAGGAAGAGTGTGAGCGCTACCGGGATAAGAAGAACCGGATGAACGACGCTGATTACTACCGCATGCGCAAGCAGGAGGATGAGATCCAGACAGGGATTGAAAAGCTGAAGGAGTGTGAAGGCTATGGCGAACTGGTGAGGCAGGATCTCCAGCGTCTGGACCGGGAGAGACATGCCTATGAATATCGCCGCGGGGAGCTGGAGATGATGATGAACAATTTTCGCGGGATGTCCGTGGTCATATTGACGGCTTTTATCATCTGTATGGTACTGCTTCTGATTCTGCAGTTTGCCTTTGAGATGGACGCCAGGGTAGGGTATCTGCTGGCAGTGGGTGTGGTTGCGGTGGCGGAGACCGTGCTCATGCTCCGGTTTATAGACAGCGAGAAGGAGCTGCGCCGGGTGCAGGGAGCCACCGCCAGGCTGATACAGCTGCAGAACAAGGTGAAGATCCGGTATGTGAACAACAATAATCTCCATGATTATTTGCGCATCAAGTACAGCACGGAGAGCTCCGCCGCCCTGGAAGGGCTCTGGAAGCAGTATCAACAGGAGAAGGAGGAGCGGAAGGAATTTGCCGAGGCGGAGGCTAAGACGGAATTTTACCAGAAGCAGCTGGTTGCAAAGCTGGGCAATTACCGTGTCACCGCGCCGGACCGATGGATCGGACAGACGGCGGCCATTCTGGATAAGCGGGAAATGGTGGAGATCCGCCATGAGCTGATCCTGCGCAGGCAGGCTCTGCGCAAGCAGCTGGATTATAATAACCAGGTGGGAGAGAATGCCAGAAAAGAGATTATGGATATCGTGAAACGTTATCCGGCTTACGGGCCGGAAATCCTCGCCATGGTAGACAAGTATGAGAGGATCAGCAGTCATCACGCTTGACTTATTATTTCCCGTGGGATATAGTGTGAAGGAAATCAATAAGTTCAAAAAGACCTCGCCAAGTGATTTCACGCTCTGCAGGCAGAGCGCCTTCACAAATTGCCAAAGCAATTCTTCTCATTGAATGTTTGTGCCGCCGCTGGCGGCATGTCGGGAAGTGTGAGGAGAACTTTTATCGGTTGTTAAACAAAAAAAAGGAGAAGAAAATCATGGGTACAGACGGATACATCAGCCCGCTTTCGGAGCGCTATGCGAGCAGGGACATGCAGTATATTTTTTCCCAGGACATGAAATTCCGCACCTGGCGGAAGCTTTGGATTGCGCTGGCGGAGACGGAGAAGGAGCTTGGACTTTCCAGGGACGGAAAGCCTGTTATCACCGAGGAACAGATCCTGGAGCTGAAGGCTCATGCGGAGGATATCAATTATGAGGTGGCCAGAGCCCGCGAGAAGGAGGTGCGGCACGATGTGATGAGCCATGTGTACGCTTACGGGCAGCAGTGTCCCGGGGCGGCGGGCATCATTCA